>JALUXB010000057.1 GCA_027019175.1 Sulfurovum sp.
TAACCGTTTCTGTCAAATACAACTGTCTCAATGTTTTTAGAAGCAAGTGCTTTTGCCATTTCGGCAGCCACTTTCTTCGCGTCTTCTCTGTTCGCTTTGAGTCCGAGCTTTCTACCGTCAACAGCAGCAAGTGTAGCACCTGCATTATCGTCGATCGCCTGAGCATAGACGTGCTTGTTTGACTTGTAGATAGAGAGTCTAGGCAGTTCAGCTGTACCGAAGATCTTGCCTCTTACTCTTGCTTTTCTCTGAGCGCGAAGTTTGTTTTTTCTTTTCTGAATACTTTTTAACATCTATCGCCCCTTACTTACCGGCCGCTTTACCGGCTTTTCTGATGATAACTTCATCTGTGTACTTCACACCTTTTCCTTTGTAAGGCTCAGGTGGTCTGTATGCTCTGATCTCAGCAGCTGCCTGTCCGACGGCCTGCTTGTCAGTACCTTTTATGGTAATGATGTTCTTGTCGACAGTAATTTCGAGTCCCTCTGGAATCTCGAAGTTGATATCATGTGAGAACCCAAGCTGCAGGTTAAGTACTTTACCCTGAACTGCCGCTCTGTAACCGACACCATTGATCTCGAGTGACTTCTGGAAGCCCTTGTCAAGACCGATAATGATGTTGTTGAAAAGTGCTCTGTAGGTTCCCCAGAAAGCGGCAGACTGCTTATCGTCACCTTTTCTGATGAAAGTTACTTCGTTCCCATCGATGTTCACACCGACACGTCCGTGTGTTTCAAGTCTCTTTTCAAGATTGCCTTTTTTAGCCACGAGAGTCGTACCGTCGATAGATACATCAATACCGTTTGCGACAGTTACTGGTCTTTTTCCTATTCTTGACATCTTGTCTCCTTACCAAATACTACAGATTACTTCGCCGCCGATACCACGCTTATACGCTTCATCGTTGGCAAGTACGCCTTGGCTTGTAGAAACAACCAGTGTACCGTAACCGTTTTTAAATGTTCTGATCTCATCTTTACCCTTGTGAACACGTCTTCCGGGTTTGGAGATCTTTGTGATCTCGTTGATCACACTCTTTTCATTTTCGTCATACTTCAGTACAACTTTAATCGTCTTTTTGTTACCGTCTTCTTTCACTTTGTAACTCTCGAGGTACCCTTTGTCAACAAAGATCTGTACAATCGCCTCGATCATATTAGAGTGAAGAAGTGTCGTAACATCCAGTTTTCTTTGCGCAGCGTTTCTGATACGAGTCAGTGAGTCTGCAATTATATCTGTCATCATCTTTTACTTCTCCTTACCAGCTTGCTTTACGCATTCCGGGAATAAGACCTTCATTGGCCATTTTTCTCAAACAAATACGGCAGATACCGAAATCTCTGTAGACAGAGTGCGGTCTTCCGCAGATGTTACATCTGGTGTACGCCTGAACAGCGAACTTAGGTTTTCTCTTCTGCTTTGCAATCATCGATTTCTTAGCCATTAGTTTCTCCCTTTAGCGAAAGGCATACCAAGCTT
>JALUXB010000058.1 GCA_027019175.1 Sulfurovum sp.
AAAAGTTCACATGCTCTGTCAATGGCAAGCTGCTCGACTTTGTCGGCATACTCACATCCGCCGTAGTAGCGTTTGCCTGGGTAGCCTTCGGCATATTTGTTTGTAAAGACCGATCCCATCGCTTCCATTACTGCAGGAATGGTGAAGTTCTCGGATGCGATCATCTCGAGGTGTGTCGTTTGTCTTTCAAGTTCATTTTCGATCGCTTCAAAAATTTCGGGATCGAATGTCTCTATTGCATAACTCATCAGGTATCCTTTGTTGGGTTTGATTGTTGGATTTATATCCAATTTTTACTTTTTGTTCTCTTTGGCTCTCTTGGCACACGCTGCCGCATCGATACAGAAGTACCCCTTGCCTTTTTTGGCAGGTTTGAGTTCCTCTTCGTTGGTGTTGCCGCACTTTTTGCAGGCATTTTTGGGTTTCTCTTCAAGTGCAGCTTCGGGTTTCATGGCAGGGAAGAGAATAACATCACGGATGGAGTGGTTGTTTGTCAGCATCATGACCAGACGGTCGATACCGATACCTTCTCCGGCAGTAGGTGTCATGCCGTGTCCGAGTGCACGTACGAAATCAAGATCCATATGCATTGCCTCTTCGTCACCGGTTGCTTCTTTGGCATCTGCCTGAGCCTTGAAACGCTCAAACTGATCGAGCGGGTCATTGAGCTCGTTGAAACCGTTGGCAATCTCTTTGCCTGCCATAAAGAGCTCAAAACGCTCAGCAATTTCCGGATTCTCATCACTTCGTCTTGAAAGTGGCGAAATGTCGATAGGGTAGTCGGTAATAAAAGTCGGATTGATCAGCTTTCCTTCGACAAATTCATCAAACAGTTCTGCCTGTACATAGCCCAGGGTAAGGTTGTCATTGACCTCGACACCGTTTTCTTTAAGATAGGCAATGCCTTTTTCGCGGTCTGCAGCGACTTCGGCAGGTACACCGCCAATCGTTGTCAGTGCTTCTACAAACGGTACTTTGGCAAATGGCGTAGTAAAGTCGATCTCCATGTCACCATAGGTAAGTGTTTTAGGCAGCTGCAGCTCGGTAAAGATGTAGTCGAAGAGATCCTCGGTCAGTTTCATCAGGTCATGGTAGTTGTGATATGCCCAGTAGAACTCAATGGAGGTAAACTCCGGGTTGTGGGTCTGATCCATCCCTTCGTTACGGAAGTTTCGGTTGATCTCGAAGACAGCTTCCATACCGCCGACAGTCAGACGTTTGAGATAAAGTTCCGGGGCGATACGGAGGTAGCGATCAACACCGAGTGCGTTGTGGTGGGTGATGAACGGTTTGGCGTTCGCACCGCCGGGAATGGGGTGCATCATCGGTGTTTCGACTTCAAGGAAACCGTGGTCTTCGAAAAAGCGGCGGATGAGTGAGACGATTTTGGAACGCATCACAAAAGTCTCTTTAACCTCCGGATTCATGATCATATCCAGGTAGCGCTGGCGGTAACGGATCTCCTGGTCAGTCAGTCCGTGAAACTTTTCAGGCAGGGGCATAATCGCTTTGGAGACGATCTTGAGGTCTTTACAGTGCAGTGTCAGCTCGCCAGTTTGTGTAACAAAAGGGTAACCGGTCGCTTCAACAATGTCACCTACTTCAAAAAGTTTTTTGGCAATATTGTTGTAGTAGCCTTCCGGAAGGTCATCCCGGTTGTAGTAGATCTGTACCAGTCCGTCACTATCCTCTATTTTGGCGAAGGCAGCTTTTCCCATGATACGGATGAATTTGATGCGTCCGGTCAGTGTGACTGTCTGTGCTTCATCTTTTTTTTCATCTGCATCCAACTCTTTTACATAGGCAAAGTGTTTGAAAAATTCAGAGGAGGGCATCCCTTTGGTAATGTTGGCCGGGTAAGGGTTGATCCCCTCTTCACGCAGGCGTTCTGCCTTGCTGATACGTTCTTGAATATACTGGTTGTCAAATATCAAGGTTTCTCCTAAAATTGGGTATTGTCCTGCTGGATTTGGCTCAAGATCCCTCTTCTCAGGCAGGGTCCTGAACCAAGTTCAGGCTAACGGTTTATTGTGCTTCTTTCTGACATGCTTCACACAGGCCGACGATCTTCATCGTATGATCCTGCATTTTAAAATTGTATTTTTTGGCAATGGCTTCCTGACGCTCTTCGATAACATCGTCGAAAAACTCGATGATCTTGCCGCATTTTGTACAAATGAGGTGATCGTGGTGCTCTTTTTCGCCCAATTCGTATTTTTTACCCTGTACGCCAAACGAGATGGAACTGGCGATACCTTCTTTTTCAAGCAGTGTAAGGGTACGGTAGACTGTCGCAATGCCGATGGTGACATCGGGATGATTTTTTTTCATCAGCATATAGATATCTTCGGGCGTGAAATGGCCTTCATTTTCATAAAGGAATTTCAAGATCAGCTCCCGCTGTCTGGTAAATTTCAGCCCGTTTTGTTTCAGCAGCTGTTTGAACTGCTCAAGCAGTGCATCGTAGGTGATCATGGCTGCTGTCCGTTGCTTTGGTTGGTATCATTTTTCTCTTTCCGTGTGGCCGGTGTGGTCAGCCCGAGTGTTGACGGATCTATCTTGATGATGGCCGATCCCGCTTTGAGAAGAAGCGGATAGAGCATAGAGTCTTTGACATATTTGTGCGCATTGTCACGGATAAGTGTGACGTTGGAGAGTGCAGTGACAATAAGGGCGAAGATAATAAAGTATTTTCCACCGCCTACGATAAAGCCGAGAATACGGTCGATAGGACCCAGCCCGCTTGCATCGGAGAGTTTTGCCACAATGGCACCCAGAATAGTGGCGCTTAGCCAAATGATGATCAGAATGGCCATAAAGCCGATCAGTTTGGCAAGGGACGTGTTGTCAAGCTGCACAAAGTGGCTTTGAATGAATGTTGCCGCCTGGGGAGCAAGACGTGATGCGAAGTAGACACCGCCGATGAGTCCGGCAAGTCCGAATGCCTCTTTGATGACACCGTTCATAAAGCCTTTGACTGCCAAAATGAGGATGATCGCGCCGATCGTTACGTCAAAATAGTTGAACCCCACCATTGTAAAGTTGTCCATTTACAGCTACTCCCAAAAAAATTTCATAATTGTATCGATAAATCCTCTATCTTAGCTTTTGTTTTTCTATCGGATAGCTTTAGAGAGTTCATCAGGCTTGTTGGCATACTGCAGTGCAACCTCACGGCTGATCTTTCCTTCTCTAATATATTTCAACAGTGCCTGTGTCTGTGTCTGCATCCCGGAATCTTCCTGTCCAAGCTGCATTTGAGAATAGATCTGATGCACTTTGTCCTCACGGATCAGGTTGGCAATTGCATGGTTGGTGATCATGATTTCATGCGTCGCGATTCGTCCGCCGCCGAGTTTAGGCAGCAGTGACTGGGCAATGACCGCCACGAGCGAAGTAGAGATCATTGCACGGATCTGCGGCTGCTCGTCACCGGTAAAGACATCGATGATACGGTTAATGGTTCCGGGTGCAGAAGAGGTGTGCAGGGTTCCGAAGACAAGGTGTCCAGTTTCAGCAGCTGTCAGTGCCGCTTCGATGGTTTCCTTGTCACGCATTTCCCCGATAAGGATGATGTCGGGATCTTGACGCATCGCATACTTGAGCGCTGTAGCGAACGATCGGGTATCTTCCCCGACTTCCCTGTGGGAGAAGACAGCTTTTTTGTTTTCGTGGATGAATTCCACAGGATCTTCCACAGTGACAATGTGTTTCTGTTCGTAAAGGTTGATTTCGTTCAGCAGGGCGGCAAGGGTGGTCGACTTACCGGAGCCCGTAGGACCGGTAACAAGAATGAGGCCTTTTTCACGCTTGACCATCTTTTTAAAGATCTGCGGAGCACCGAGATCATCGAGAGAAGGAATATCGATGGGAATGATACGGAAAGCTGCCGCTGTGTCACCGAGTGTTTTGTAGTAGTTGGCTCTGAATCGTCCGATTCCCGGCAGCAGAAGGGCGAAGTCGAGTTCATTGTACTCTTCAAAGTGTTTCTTCTGCTTTTCGGTAATGAGTGAGTACGCCATCTCTTCAATGTCTTCACCTGTAAGCTTGGGAAGGTTGACCGGCTTGAGTTTTCCGTCAAGTCTGATCTGCGGCTCGGAGCGGCTGACGAGGTGAAGGTCGGAAGCGCCGTGGGCAACAACGCTTTGGAGCAGTTTTTTAATGTCGAAAGTGGCCATAGGTATCCTTTAGGAGTGGAGTAGGGTATTTTGATATTCGGACTCATTATACCCCACGATTACTTTATCTTCAAATTCCAGAACGGGACGTTTGATCAGCATATTCTCTTTTGCAAGCCAGGCTGTCTTCTCTTCATCGGAAAGGTCAAGTGCTTTGAGACCGAGCGTCCGGTAGGTGGTTCCTCTGGTATTGAAAAGGGTTTTCAAGTCGGTTTTTTCAAGCCATTTGCGGATCGTTGTTTCATCGACAGGTGTTTCTCTGAAATCGATGAATTCATAAGGAATATCATGTGCTTTGAGAAACTTGACCGCTTTGCGCACACTGTCGCAATTTTTGATGCCGTAGAGTCTGACCATGACTACTCGATGATCGCAGGAACGATGAAGAAGTCATCTGCTGCCTGCGGTGCGTGCTTGAGAATTTTTTCGGGAATATCACTTTCCTCCCGCGGCACATCTTCACGCAGCGGTGTACCGCCTGTAAGCGTAGAGAAGGCCGGGCTCAGGTTTTCTGTATCGAGTTCGTTAAGGTTGTCAATGTAACCGAGAATTTCGCTCAGTTGCGTCATGACCTCCTCTTTTTTCTCTTCAGCGATATAAAGGTGTGAAAGTTTTTCCAGTTTTGCGAGAAGTACAGTATCAATCTGCATAATTCGGTGCCTCTTTTTAAATTTGTAGGGTTTTTACTATTATATATTAATTTGGTTTAAGATATAACTACCTACAATCAGCCATATACTTCTATTAATAAAAAGGATTTGAATATGATGCAACAATTGGATATGAGTTCTCCGGAGTTTCTCGAAGAGCTTGAAAAAACAAAAAAATTTACAGATAAAGTCTGTTCGCAGTTTGGATTTGAATACCACCCGAACGAAGAGGTGAATGAAGGTGTCATTATGGGGCTTGCGCGCCACAAACTGCTTTACGGCAAACGTTTCTGCCCCTGTTTTATGGTAGAGGAAGATCCGGCAAAGCCAGGCAAGTTCAAGAGTGTTGATGACCGTATCTGCCCATGTCCGCAGGCACTTGAAAAAGAGATCCCCGAAGAGGGGAAATGCCACTGTGGTATTTTCTGTACACCGGAGTTTGTAAAAGAGAACAGTTAACACCGGTTTGTCAAAAATAATTTGGGTATAATACGCGATTATTTTTTCTATAAAAGGTGACAATATGCATGAACTACTGACAAAAGACGATATTACCTCAAGTGATCTTATCACACTGCTTGAGGCACGCGACAACGGTGAAGCAGACTTCCTGCTCGTTGATGTACGTGAGCCTATGGAGTACGATATGGGGCACATCAAAGGGGTGGATCTTCTCAAGCCTACTTCCAGTTTTCAGGAATGGGCTGAGGAGATTTTTAATGAATATAAAGGTAAAAAGCCGGTAATTTTTACCTGCCGTACCGGTAGCAGAAGCGGACAGGTACAGCATGTTTTCAAATCCAACGGATTTGAGAATGCCATCAACCACTACGGCGGGATTGTGACCTACAGCGGAGATATTGAGCGCTAAGATGCCCTCACTGCTATATCTGCATGGATTTGCAAGTTGCGGTAAAGGACAAAAGTCTACCGCACTTTCTGCATACTTTGGTGAGAACAGTGTTGTTGCCCCAGATCTTCCCTATGCCCCGGACGATGCCATTGTTTTTCTGGAATCGCTGATCGGTTCGCGTCATTTTGATCTGATAATAGGCTCTTCCCTCGGCGGTTTTTATGCTGCCTACCTTGCGGAAAAGTATGCATGTAAGGCAGTACTGCTCAATCCTTCTATCGAGCCGTATGAAACACTTGCCCCTTATGTGGGTATACAGAAACGTTTTTGTGACGGTGAAACCTTCCGTTTTGAAGCAGCCTATCTGCAGCAGTTGAAAGACTATGTTTCAAAACCCGAAAAAGGAATGTATCTTGTGTTGCTGCAAAGTGAAGATGAAGTACTGGACTACCGCAAGGCCAAAAACAGATACCGGGATCATCGGGTTATTGTTGAATATGGCGGTAACCATCGGTTTGAGAATATCAACGACTACTTCAGTATGATTGGAAACTTTATATAAATGAATACGCAAACAGAACATTATAATGTTATTGACCTCTTTATGAAACTGCTCAGTTTCGAGTCGATCACACCGGATGATGCCGGATCACTGGATTTTATCGCTTCCTATCTTGAAGGTTACGAAGCAATATGGGTCAATGAAGAGGGGGTAAAAAACCTCTTTTTATACAAAAAATTCGGTGAGGGTGACCACCTCTGTTTTGCAGGCCATGTCGATGTGGTACCGCCGGGAAACAAGTGGGAAAGCGATCCGTTCGTACCGCTTGTCAAAGAGGGCAAGATCTACGCCCGCGGTGCACAGGATATGAAAAGCGGCGTGGCGGCTTTTGTGCAGGCGCTTAAAGAGACAGACAATTTCAACGGTACGCTTTCACTGCTGCTGACGTCGGATGAAGAAGGCGATGCAACTTTCGGGACGATTATCATGCTTGAACACCTCAAAGAGATCGGAATGCTGCCTGACTACTGCATCGTCGCAGAGCCGACCTGTGAAGAGGTGTTCGGCGATGCAATCAAGATAGGGCGCAGGGGTTCCATTAACGGATATTTGACCATTCACGGGAAACAGGGGCATGCCGCCTACCCCGAAAAGGCGATAAACCCCGTACATTTGACTGCATCGGTCATGCACCGTCTCGCAGGGATTCATCTCGATGAGGGCGATGAGGACTTTGCGCCAAGCCAGATGGTCATTACCGATATCCGCGGGGGTATGGAGGTGACCAACGTCACACCCGGTGAATTAAAGATCATGTTTAACGTACGTAATTCGACCAATACTACACAAGAAGATGTGCGTGCCCATATTGATGAGGTACTCGAGGGGCTTGACTACGACCTGACACTTACACAGGGCTCATTTCCTTTTGTGACCGACCATAACTCCAAAGTGGTACACCGTATCCGTGACAGCATTCAAAACATCACCGGTGTTGAGACAAAACTCTCCACAGCCGGCGGTACGAGTGATGCGCGCTTTATGGGGGCATTTGGTATAGACGTTGTAGAGTTTGGTGTTATTAACGATACGATTCATGCGCCCAACGAACGCACATCCATTGAGGAAGTCAAAGGACTTTTCCGTATCTTCCGTGACATTGTCACCCGTTTTTAGGGATTGACCGTGTTGTTTCAGCGTCCCAACTTTACCGAATATGTTATGGCCAGACTGGTAACGGTATCAGTAGGGCTCTTTTTGGTATTTATTACCTTGATGGTCTGGCTGAACGATAATGTACAACAGAATTTGCTTGCCATCGGTTTTGTCGGTATCACTTTTCTGGTGTTTATATACGCCATCTGGCGGGGTGCCAAGAGAATGCAAAAAGAGCTTGAAAAGCTTAACGATTACCTTGCCAACCTTGAAACGCTCGATGAAGTCTCCTCCGAAGCCTCTTTTTTTACCCGTGAATTTGAAGAGCTCAACAAAAATCTTCTCAAAGCATTGAAAAAGGCTAAAAAACGGGAGGATATCAAGCAGCGTTACAATGCCAAGCTCAAACTGAAAAACCGCCAGCGTGCGGACATGATTTCTGCCATTGCACATGAATTCCGAAATCCTATTGCCTCCATTATGGGCTATTCCCAGACACTGCATGAAGATGCCGACATTCCTCCCGCATTGCGTGAAAAGTTTCTCGAAAAGATTTACAACAACGGCAATAAAATCGAATCATTGCTGGGACGGCTTATTTTATGGAACAAGTTCGAAAGCGGCGAAGCGACACTGCATCAGAGCAGCTTCGATATGCACGCACTTATTTTGGAAGTCAAACGCTCTCTTGAAGAGAAGTATAAAAACCGGGTAATCAAAGTAAGCGGAAGCAGCTGTATGGTTCATGCAGACCGTACCCTGATGGATGTAGTGCTCAAAAATCTCATCGAGAACGCTTTGAAATATTCCAAAGACGATGTAGAAGTCCATCTTTCACCGGAATGTTGTGTACGTGTGCATGACCATGGTGTCGGCATCAGTCAGAAAGATATCGAAAAAGTTACCAAAAAGTTTTACCGTTCGGGTACGCATAACTGGGACAATTCGATGGGGCTTGGCCTCTCCATCGTCAAGACAATTTTGGGCTTGCACGGCAGTACGCTTGAAATTGAAAGTGAACTGCATAAAGGCTCTACCTTCTCCTTTTGCCTGCCAAAATCGGAAGAGTGACGGGGAAATCTGCTCAAATTCAGACCTAAAACGTCAATCATTTATTTTCCTGATGATCCCCATGAAGACGACTGAATTGGTATCTTTTTTTCGTTACATTCACTCCCATTTTACGCACATTTATTCAAAAATAATCTTTTGTACCCAAACTCAATGAAAGTTAACACTTTATGTACTACAATAAAAGCGTATTATGTACGCTTATTGGAAAGGGGCTCTGACAAGTTATCCGTATGGAAGCTTGCCAGAGATGCCTTTCTCAGACAGGGTGCATTACGGATTATCAAATCAAGGAGGAAGTATGAAACTAGGTTTCTTAGTCGACCTGAACCTGTGTATGGGTTGTAAAGGTTGTGAAGTAGCTTGTAAAGTGGAAAACGAAGTTCCACTGAGCTCTTGGCGTCTGCG
>JALUXB010000059.1 GCA_027019175.1 Sulfurovum sp.
AAGTCTTGGAGCCTAAAAAATTTAAAAGTGCGGAGCTTTTATTAACTCCTTTCTAAAAATTTCTAACTACTTCTAACTCCTTTTAATATGGCAGTCGCTTGGTAGTTAAGACCTGCGATTTTTTTTAGGTAGCTATCGCGAAACTACCAAAAGCAACTTTTGCTTTTTTAACCTGCAAGCTACACCGCCAGCGTTTTTATCAAATTGCGTGAGCTTCGCCTGTGTTTTAATTTTTGCACTGCCATTTTCTAACCTCCTTTCTAATTTTTTGTTTTTTCTTGAGCTTTAAGCCACCAGCGTTTTATTTGAAACTATTTTGAAACATATTTGAAACATTTTTGAAATGTTGAATAAAACATTTCAAAATTTATTTAATTCCCTTAACTCGGGGACTTTTTAAGCCCCACTCGTTAAGGGAATGGGCTCGCCCGTCTCTTTACCTTGCTTCGCAAGGTCGCTCCGCTAATGCTACGCTTAAAGAGATGGGCTTCGCCCTACATACCCACCTCCTCGCTCACTCCCAAGAGGGAGTGGCTCGGTTGTGGTTGCAAGACTTCCGTCTTGCATTTGCACTCCGTGCAATTAAGCTCGCTTTGCTCGCTCCGTTTCGCTTGCGAAACGGCTAAATAGTCTATATAGTTGTCTAATGTGCCGTTTGCATAGCTACTTTGAAGCAAGCATTGCGAAACTTAGCACGAAGTGCTTGTAACTCTTTTCAAAACTTAACAACTCTTTTCAAACTTGATTTTCTCAAAATGTAGATTAATTTGTAGCTAACTTAACTTCTCGCCAACCCACCTCGGGGGAGATTTTAGGGCATACTCCACCCGTTTAACCTCCACGAGTTTTTTCAACTCTTGGGAATGTGGAGGTCTTCTCGGGCTACCCGAGGCATCCTACCAAAGCTCTCCGGGCGGAGAGCCTTCCAAAACCCACTTGCTTCCGCAGGTTGTGGAAATCCACAACCATACGGGGCGGGAGGAGGCGTGGGTCGCCTCTTATTCTCCTACCCTTTGCCTTGCCCTGTCGGCAAGGTCACACGCAATAAATGCGTGAAAGTATTGTTATTATAGCACTTTTGATTTTTAGTTTCAAGAAATTTGGGGGCTTTTGGAGAAACGACACGACGCACAAGGCGTCGTGGGCGGTGCGGAGAAGTTAAGTAGCTTTTTTGCTCTGTTGTTACTTTCTGCAAGCTCCACACCGCTTAAAATAGTTTTGCATACTTGAAATTACCTGTTGTGTCGTTGTTTGTGGTAAATTATCATACTATTTCTCAAAAAAGGTAATACTCCAAATCCCCGTAATAGTGGGGATTTGACCTGCCACTGCGTATGTGGCTCACTTGCTTATGAGCTATTTTTCGTGTTTTGTTTTATTTAAAGGTTGTGTATCAATCCACATAAAATAGAAAAATGCAATAATAGTTGCAAATCCTAAAATATAAGCTAATAG
>JALUXB010000060.1 GCA_027019175.1 Sulfurovum sp.
TGAACGACTTTGTATTAAAAGGCATCACCTTTTCCTTCATTTGTACCGAAGCATCAAACCTATGGGCTACTTCCACGGTAAAATCATCACAACTGTCACAATGGTTCGGTTGCTTTACGATTTTCCACTGAGAGTCTAATGCACCTAAAATTTTTATAAAAAACTCAGAATCTCTAAAAATTCTCTGTTCTGAATTGGCATTTCGCAAATATGATCTCACAAATTCATGTCCACTTATTTCTTCAACACCATAACACTTTTCGTTCCAATCTAAATGCCCAGGTATTATCATCATAACCTTATCGCAAGAAAGGGTGGTATATCTACTTTTTGCCTCAAGATGATCCGCAGGTACAGCTACTCCAACATTTCTAAAGTAGTTTCTCTGCCATGGTTTAAAGGTTTTTACCATATCGTTTGCCCAAAGGTTCCCTTGAGAATGCGATATAAGCAGGACTCTATGTCCTTTGTCAAAACTAAGTTCCTGATAGTCAGCCGCCATCTCTTGAACATTGGAAAGATGCGTTATTGTTGCCAAATAGACATAGGCTTTTAGTTTTTCTTTGAACTCTTCAGGATATCCGTTATCAATAATAAACCATTCCAGCATTTTAAACAGTGAGTGATTATCAACTTGACCTGCTTCCTTCATCTGAACATATGTCTCTACCAAATCAAAAAACTGCTTGAATTTTTCATCATGATCAGGGTCATTTCGGTACATTCCGTGCCAGTTATATGCTATTTTGAATGCATATTTTTTACCTAAAGGGTTGTTGTCATACATAATATCTTCTTTTCTGATTATACCTTTTTCCAAAAGCTTATCTCGTACTGTATTTTTTCCATCCTTTGCCTGTTTGTAGGTATTCCATACACCATTTCCGAAGTAAATATCGGTAATACACTCACTGTAGTCATTGGCTGCATGCAGTGCTGTATAAAAAAGAACCATGCCTGTAAAAACAATTTTCAGTATATTTTTCATCACGCTACTCCTTCAATCCAGCTAAGTCAAAATCACATGGCTTTTCAAAGTAAGGGTCATCAAACACATGTCCGCTCATATTTCCGTTAAACCTGTAGTATGCCTTGATACGCTCTTTGGTGTTAAAGGCTTTATTGACATATTCATCATTAAAAATATCATTATCAATTCTATAATTTAAGGATTCTCCCAGTTTCTCATATGTTCTATATCCACATTCTAATGCTTTATCTATCAACAAGTACTTCTTGTCTTCATAGGCGGTTTGTGGACTTTGGATAATCTGCTGAACCACCCGCCCCCACTGCAATCCTATTTCTGTTTTATGTTTAGGATAGTCAGAGTTGGCATACTTTTGAATGACCCACCGCTCCACATCATCCCTGATCCCGTTATGGTTGAAGTCAATCCCAAGCAGTGTTTCGTTATTTTTATCTTCATCGGGTTCGGGCGGGAGTTTGAAGCCGTTGATCACTTCGGGAACGTAGAAACGGTAGACAATGGGTTTGATGCGCATCCCCATACCGGGTTTCATTTTCATCAGATGTCTTATGGAGACCTCATAGAACCCTACTTCAAGCGGTTGATCAGGTGTAAAACGCAGGGTGTTTTCATTTTGGTCGTAGGTGACGGAGCCTTGGATGGTTTTGTTTTTGCTTCTTGAGATGCCGAATCCGAACATTCCCCATTTTTTCTTTTTTCCTGTTAAACGCTTCAGTATCACACTGTGCATTGTGCTTATGGGATTGAGCGCTTCGTTAAAGACCGCTTTTATGGTCGTGTTGGCATCGGCTTCCGGTGAAGCGGGTGCGGGTGTGAGTGATGTGATGATACTCTGATCTGTCCCTTCTGACTTGGTAACATCGATCGTTGCTGCAAAGAGCATACCCGCAACTAAAAACAGCAGTAAACCTGTAAATTTTTTCATCTCTTCCTCCTCATGTTTAAAAAATACTTTTAAGTATAGCATAGTTCAAACGGGGGGGGGAATTGATCTGGGTCAAGAGTAAAACAAAAGAAGGATACTACAAAAAGCAGAGGAAAGGTTAAAAGCTACTTCAAATCCCCAACTCTTTCTGCCTGTTGTCAAGATAGTGATTGACACCTTCGACAATCCCTTCGGCAATACGTTCCTGATATTTCGGGTCAAATAGTCTTTCCCGCTCTTTGCTGTTGGTAATGTAGCCTACCTCTACTAATATCGATGGTCGGCTTGCACCTACCAATACATAAAACGGTGCTGCTTTTGCACCGCCGTTTTTGACATCGGGGTATCTGCTGTGCAGGCGTCTCATAATATTGTTCTGTACATCAATAGCAAGTTTGTGTGACTCAACCACTTTGGGTCCTGCCAGTACCGAATCGACAATCACATCTCTGCTCAGTGTATCTGTCCCTTTCAGCACCGCTTCATTCTCACGTTGTGCGATACGCTGAGAACGTCCGTCACGTGTCTTTTGGAGATAGTAGGTTTCTACTCCTTCTACTTGTTCAAAACGGCTTTTGTCGGCAATGGCATTGGCATGAATGGAGATGAAAACATCTGCATCTTTCTGATCTGCGATGTGTGTGCGTTCCCCCAGTTTCAAAAATCTATCGGTTCCACGTGTCATATAGACACGGTAACCTTCGCTTCGAAACTCATTTTGCAGCTTTTTGACAATCTGCAATACCAGGTCTTTTTCCTGTCTACCCCCGCATTGTGCACCGCAGTCATGACCGCCATGCCCCGCATCGATCACCACCAGCCTGTTGGAACGGTCAGGCCCCATACATCCGTTCAGGCTCAACAAGAAAGCTGCAAGAAGTGCCCAAAGTGCAATATTTCGTTTCATATATTTCCTTTATTAAAGTTCGATCTCGCGCTCTCTGTTGTTCAGGTAACTCTGTATCCCATCGGCGATCCCTTTGGCAATTTGATCCTGATATTTCGGGTTGAAAAGCCGCTTTCGTTCGGTCGGATTTGAAATATATCCTACTTCTACCAAAATAGAAGGGCGGCTTGCGCCTACCAGTACCCAGAAAGGCGCATGACGCACACCTCCATCTACCACACCGCGATAGTGGGCGCGAAGGTTGGACAGGATGTGACGCTGCACATCAATAGCCAGTTTGTTCGACTCAATGATCTTGGGGCCGTTAAGCACCGAATCGATAATGACCTTTTTGCTCAGTGAAGTTCCCGCACCTTTAAGTACTGCCCGGTTTTCCCGGGCTGCTATACGCTGTGATTTTGCATCGCGTGTTTTCTGCAGGTAAAACGTTTCCACCCCCTGTGCCTTGTAACGTTTCCGTTTCGGTACGGAGTTGGCATGAATGGAAACAAAGATTCGCGCATTTTTCCTGTCTGCAATTCGCGTACGCTGTGGCAGCTTCAGGAACTTGTCTGTCCGCCGGGTCATGTAGACACGGTACCCTTTGCGTTTAAGGTGTTTTTCGACACGCTTGGCAATCTGCAGGACAAGAGTCTTCTCCATCTTGCCCCCACCAATCGCACCACTGTCGTGTCCCCCGTGACCGGCATCGATAACAATGAGTTCACCTTTGCCGTGCCGATAGACATTTTTGGGTGTATCGATGACATAGGCATTGCTTTTTGCTACCGGCTTCTTATGCGTCTTTTGAAGATGTTTGCTCTTAGTGACTACCACCTTTGTTTTAGCCCGTTTTGGCTTATGTGTCACACGTTTGCCAACCTTGAAAGGCGGTAGAGGAATGTGATAAGAGTTATAGGCAAAGAGTGGACGATAAGGGGTACACCCGTAACCGCGTTCCGTCTCAAGCACGACACGAACCGTTTTGGATTTGTACTGTGAAATACGGATAGAACGGCAGTGGGAACTCTTCAGCCCTCTGCTGACACGGCTGCTTTTCAGCCTTGCATTCGGGATGTCAAAAATTTCACGGTAGGGGTGGTTGAGGGTAAAGTGACGAATATCGCCCTTGTTGTAGCCTCTGTCAAACTTCAGGCGAAGTTCATTGTTCTTGATCTCCGCTTTTTGTAAAATGGCAACTGATGCAAAGAGAATTGTCGTACTGCATAGCCACAGCAACAGTAAAACAAGACGTTTCAACTTATTTCTCTTCTCCGTACATCAGTTTGTCCATCAGCTCCTTGACAGTGATGATTTCATTGAGGCGGTAGCCGTTGGCTCCCGTAAAGAAAAGACCTGTTTCCGCAATACCGTCATAGGCATCGCTCAGACGGTCGGCAATACAATAGCCGACAACCTTCGCCTCTTCCCCACGGTTACATGGTGCCACACAGTTGGAAATACATGCGACTTTGGGTGCGGTTCCCTCTTCAATGCGCTTGTGCAGTTCACTC
This sequence comes from Sulfurovum sp., assembly GCA_027019175.1. GTDB lineage: Bacteria > Campylobacterota > Campylobacteria > Campylobacterales > Sulfurovaceae > Sulfurovum. The sequence continues at coordinate 4,317 of JALUXB010000060.1, forward strand.
TTGACACCGCGCGCCGGATAGCCTACAGGAGATTTGAAGAGTTTAATGTCTTCTTCTTTGGCATCGATGATCTTCTGTTTCATCACATCGCTTGCATCACACTCGACTGTGCCGATAAAGCGTGTACCAAGCTGTACGCCGCTTGCACCCAGTTCCATCATGCGTACTATATCATCGTGATCCCACACACCGCCTGCGGCAATCACAGGGATTTCTCCCCAATTCTTCGCCTCTTCCACTACCGGCGGCAATATCTTTTCAAGCTGATTTTCCGGCAAAAAGCACTCTTCATACTTGAATCCCTGATGTCCGCCGCTGAGTGGACCTTCGACAATGACAGCATCGGGCAGTCTATTGTGCTGTTTTTTCCAGCGTCTGCACAGAATTCTCAACGCTTTAGCAGTAGAGACAATGGGCACCAGTGCCACATCCGGATAGTTTTTGGTCGCTTCTGGCATCGTAAGCGGAAGTCCCGCACCGGTAATGATAATATTGGCTCCGGCTTTACAGGCATCTTCAACCACACGGTTGTAATCATTTTGTGCATAGAGGACATTTGCCGCCAGAGGTTTGTCGCCACAAATTTTTCTGGCATTGTCAAAGATCTGTTTGAGTGCTTTGTAGGAATAAAAGTTGATCGCATCGAGAGGACGATGCTCTTTACCTACCATCTCTTTGTCGTCAAGATAGCTTCGGTCTTTGTAAACCCCGGTTCCTACCGCAGAAATAACACCCAGCCCTCCTTCTTTGGAAACCGTTCCTGCCAATTGATCCCAGGAGATACCTACACCCATACCCCCCTGAATAATCGGTTTCTCAATCGTATATTTTCCAATTTTTAATGGTTTGAATGTCATGCTCCCACCTTTACTTTTGCAAATTTACGTTTCCCCACCTGCAATATATACTCTCCTTTTTCAAGGTTCGTTTTCTCATCGGTTACTTTTTCCTGATCGATACGCACAGCACCCTGCTTGATGTCACGGCGCGCCTGTGAAGTCGAAGGCTCAATCCCCGCATCTACCAGTGCTTTGCATATCCATATACCCTCTTCAACGGTAACTTCCGGCATATCATCCGGCAGTTTGTTCGCCTTGAATACATTGTCAAACGCTGCTTTGGCCGCTTTTGCAGCTTCCTCATCGTAAAAACGTGTCACCAGCTCCATTGCCAGGTTCTCTTTAGCCGTTTTTGGGTGCAGTGTACCCGCTTCTACATCAGCTTTCATCTGTGCAATTTCTTCAAGCGGTTTTTCACTCAACAGCTCATAGTAGCGCCACATCAGTTCATCCGATATAGAGAGTGTTTTCGCATAAATATCTTTGGGCGCTTCGGTAATACCAATGTAGTTATTGAGCGACTTGCTCATCTTCTGCACACCGTCGAGCCCCTCAAGGATAGGCATCATCAGTACTGCCTGCTCTTTGCCGACATTATACGTACGCTGAAGCTGACGCCCCATCAAGAGGTTGAACTTCTGATCCGTCCCTCCAATTTCAATATCAGACTTCAACTCAACAGAGTCGTAGCCTTGCAGCAGCGGATAGATGAATTCAGAGATGGAAATACTCTGCCCGGCCTTATAACGCTTCTCAAAGTCATCACGCTCAAGCATTCTTGCAACATTGAATGTCGTTGTCAATGCCACCATGCCTGCTGCACCAAGCGCCTCAAGCCATGAAGAGTTGAATACCACATCTGTTTTATTTTCATCAAGAATGTTAAATACCTGATCCTGGTAGGTTTGGGCATTGGCAAGAATGGTCTCTCTGTCGAGCACTTTTCGCGTTTCACTTTTACCTGTCGGGTCACCGATGGTTGCAGTGAAATCACCAATGAGAAGCTGCACTCTTCCTCCATGGTTCTGAAATGCACGCAGCTTCTGCAGCAGTACAGTATGGCCAAGGTGCAAGTCTGCACCGGTAGGGTCGAAACCCGCTTTGACAGTATAGGTTTCACCCGTTTCATAAAAACGCTTCACCAGTGTTTCGATACGCTCCATATCAATAATTTCGGCAGTGCCCCTGCGGATCTCTTCCAACGCTTGATTGACTGACATTTTCTTCTCTTTCCTTCTTACTTGTTATATGCGTCATCCAGACTGATCATCTCGATCAGCTTGAATTTTTGTGCAATCTTCTCTTCGAGTACCTGTTTTCGGCTCTCTGAACTCTCCACCTCTATCTGGCAATATTCCGCACTTTCGGAACTGTGAATACCCAACTCGATACTAATAACATTCATATCAAGTGCCGAGAGCTCAGCCAGCAGTTTTGCCAATATCCCCTTTTGGTTCTGCAGACTGATAATGAGCCGGTAGCGCGAAAGTTTGGTGCTTCGCCACTGGACAAAAAGCATCGGCTCCCCATGCACGATTTTGGCATAGGCTTTCTTGCACAATTTATGGTGTATAATAGCCTTACTGTCCTTATAAAACGCTACAATCTGGTCCCCGACTTTCGGGTGACAGCAATAATCGAACTCCACCCCGTCCAGCGGCTTGTTGGTAAAGAAGCGGAAATGGTCGATTTCCTTTGCCTGCGGTTTTTTGTAACCCTTTTTAAGCAGCTCCCAGAAGCGTACCTCTTTTGCCCCCATATAGGTGGCCAGTTTATGAATCACCTCTTTAAAAAAATCAAGCTGGGTCGGCAGTTTATAGATTGTTTCACCCAGTCCCAATGCTTCTATGCGCTGCATAATCCCCTCTTTGCTCTGGTTAAACAAAGTGGCAAGAATGTTGTAGGCAGAAAAGGTATCGGTCTCTTTCAGGCGTGCACGGCACTGGCTGCGAATTCCCTCTTTGGCCTTGGAAGTTTTGACGGCATCCTGCCAGGAACAGTGAAGATGCGGTTTCTCATCTTTGAGAATGCGCACAATGTCACCATTTTTCAGTACCGTAAGCAGCGAGGCTTTCTGTTTGTTAACCAGCGCGCCCACCGCGTGAGAACCTACTTCAGAGTGAATAGCGTAGGCGAAGTCAAGCGCTACAGAACCTTTTGGCAGTGTATAGTAGTCTCCTTTGGGAGAAAAAACAGTAATATCTTCGGAAAAAAGATCACTCTTGGCAAGCTCATAGAACTCCTCGACCGATTCATTCTGGTAGGAGAGACTCTCAAGCCACTGCAGGTTGACACTGTCACTGCCCTCTTTGTATTTCCAGTGTGCAGCAACCCCATACTCGGCAAGCCGGTGCATATCGCGTGTACGTATCTGTGCTTCAACAATCCCCTCTTCATTGAAGAGTGTTGTATGGATCGTTTTGTAGCCGTTCTCTTTGGGCACGGCAATATAATCTTTAAAGCGGGAGATAAGCGGAGTGAAATTCAAATGCATCAGTCCCAGCACGTTGTAACACTCCAGCGGCTGATTGACAATGATACGTATGGCCAACAGGTCAAGTACCTCTTCAATACTTACCCCTTTACGGTGCATTTTGAGATAGATCGAATAATAGTGTTTTACACGTCCAATAATCTCAAATGTACTGCTTTCAAAACCGTTCTGCTCCATGATTTTACGCACTTTCTGAATAAATGCGTTGAGTTTGAACTGCAGGTTCTGGGCATGGGCTTTCATGTAGGCATCTATTTTGGCATAATCTTCAGGGTAAATATAGTAAAAACTAAGGTCTTCCAGGTGATTTTTCAAACGTGAAATACCAAGACGGTGCGCGATCGGTGCATACACTACCAGCGTCTCTTCGGCGATGCGCTTCTGCTTGTGCGGCGGCAGGGCATCGAGAGTAAGCATATTGTGCAGACGGTCACAGAGCTTGATGACCAGTACACGAATATCTTTGATGGAAGCAATCAGCATTTTTCTAAAAGTCAAAGCCGAAGAGATGAGGCGATCGTCCGATCCTGACGGGACGAGCTCTTCGTCACGTATCTCGACGATTTTGGTCAATCCTTCGACCATATGCGCAACATCATCACCAAATCCTTCACGAATATCCTCAAGATCAAAGGTAGTATCTTCCACCACATCATGCAGCAGTGCAGCCTGTACCATGGTTTCATCGCCTGAAATGGTTGCAGTGATGGCCGCTACCAGAATGGGGTGCACGATGTAGGGCTCCCCGCTTTTGCGGAACTGTCCGTCGTGTGCCGTCAGGGCTAAATCAAGTGCTTTGGTAGTCTGTTCAGAAGGGTCGGGAAGCTTTTCCCAAAGAAGAGATGTGGCCTCCTCTATCGAATGGATCGCTTTGACGCGTTCAAGGAAGGCATCCAAGGGAGATTATCCCTCGAGGTTGACGTTGAGTTTGCCTTCTGCAATTTCAAGCAGGGCAATGTCAGTGTGTTTTGTCGTTTTCGGGTCTGCGTCTACCAGCGGTGTAGCACCATTGGCAATCTCTTCGGCACGTTTACCTACCGCTTTCGCCAGCAGATATTTGTCGAAATCAACTCTCTCAAGTGCTTTTGCAGTCAGTTGTTCTGTTCTAATCATCTTATATCCTTATATTTCAGTTTTTTTCACAATTTGTAACGATGTTCTACTTAACGATGGAACAGAGATCCATGTCACCGTTGATAATGGCAAGGAGGTTACCCTTCTCGAACATATTGCAGACAACGATCGGCAAACCATTCTCTTTTGCTAATGCAATAGAAGTATCATCCATCACCTTAATGTGATCATTCAGTGCCTGATCATACGTCAGTGTCGGAAGCTTGACAGCATCGTCAAATTTCTTAGGATCTTTGTCGTAGACACCATCTACCTTGGTCGCCTTGATCAACAGATCTGCTTCGATCTCGCTGGCTCTAAGTGTAGCTGCCGTATCAGTCGTGAAATATGGGTTGCCCGTACCACCGGCAAATATGACGACACGTCCCTTTTCAAGGTGCCGTCTGGCACGTCTGATAATGAACGCTTCACCGATCTCATGCATATCGATAGCAGACTGAAGACGCGCTTCGAGTCCGGCATGTTCGAGCGCTTCCTGAATGGCTACACCGTTAATGACCGTTGCGAGCATCCCCATGTAGTCACCCGAAGTCCGTTTAATGATCCCATCCGCGGCTGCCGTCACACCGCGAATGATGTTCCCGCCGCCGACAACCACTGCTACTTCGACACCGTTGTCTACCAGCTCTTTGATTTCGCCTGCAATGTAGTTGAGGATCTTTGTATCAATCCCGTAGCCCTCTTTGCCGGCAAGCGCCTCACCGGAGAATTTTACCAATACTCTTTTTGTCACCTGACACGCTCCTATAGAATTTCGCGATTATACCCAATTGCGGGTTAGATGGGGGTTAAAGGCGAATCAGCTTGAGCGGGTTAATATGCTTGGAGTTTTTTGTCGCCTGAAAGACCAGCTTGCTTTTAACCCGCCCTATGACATAGCCGCGCTTGACCTTTTTGCCCACTCTGATCGTCGGGGCGATCTTGGAGAGTCCCGCATAGACCGTGTGCATTTTTCCGCTGTGCGCAACCACGACAACCTTGCCGAGCATACTCGACTTGCCCGCAAAGACCACTTTGCCGTTGAGGACATTCTTGACATTGGCATTGGGTTTCGGTGCCTGCAGTGTGATCGATTCGTTGAAGATCTTGATCTTGTAGATCGGGTCGACATAGGTTCCGAACTTCTTGATGAGGCGCGCACCGGCAATGGGTGAGATGGTCTTGCCGCCGCGGTATTTGTAAACCGCCTCTTTCTGGTAGGAAGAGTTGATGTTGCGTACCTTTTGGCTCTCTTTGGCAATACGTTTTTTCTCCGCAGCGGCCTCTTTTGCTGCCAGTCTCGCCTTTTTACGTGCCTCTTCGGTCTTGGCACGCTTCAGCGCCTCTTTTGCTTTACGCTCCTGCTCTTTGGCACGGGCTTTGGCGAGTCTCAGTTTACGTTTACGCTCTTTTTCTCTAAGCAGTGCCGCCTTACGTGCCGCCGCACGCTTTCGTGCCTCTTCGACCTCCTGCTTATGCAGAATGTTCAGCTTTGCCAGTGTAGCACGCAGGGCGTTTTGCCTGTCGACAATCTTCTGAAGCTGTGCGGTATATTTCTCTTCATCAGATGCCAGCCGCTTGAGCAGTTTTTCCTTGGCCTTCTTCTGTTTCGCATAGGCTTCGCGCTTTTTGATAATACGTGCAAGCTGGTTTTTCGTATGGTTGCGGCGGTATTTGGTATCGGCCTTTCTCTTTTTGAGTGTAGCAATGTCGTGCTTGAGTCTGGCCAGCATTTTTGTATTGATCTTCTTGTAAGCCTTGTAGACCTCCTGGTCGATAATCGCCTTTTTGGTCGGTTCATGCGCTTTCTGCATCGCGAAGTTGACAGAAAACCGCTCCGAGAGCAGCGAGATGAAGGCCTTTCGCTTCTGTTCAAGCTCCCTGCTGGTCTTGGCAAGTTCGCTCTCTGACGCTTTAAGCGCCTTTTTCAGACGTGTGTATGCTGCCTCTGTCTCGTTCTGATCGCGTCTGAGCGCATCGATCTTCTTGTCCAGAACGGCGATCTCTTTTTCAGTCTTTTTGATATCTTTGGCGATCTTGTCCAGCTTGCGGCTTGCCTGTTTCTTCTCTTTTTCAGCCTTGCTCAAATGGCTCTTGGAGGTTTTAATCTTTTTAATCGTTGCTGTCTCTGCATAGAGAAACGTAGCCATTAAAAGAAGCAGCAGCGTGAAGCGTTTCACTCCTGTACCCCTTTGCTGCTAAACACCACCGTATAGACTGCTACAATCACCAGCAGCAGTGCAACTCCCAGTAAAATGGCCATATCGGTCATTTTAAAGAGGTCATCCTGCTTCTGCATCATCAGGTCGATACCGCTTTGTGCCGCCCAGACAAACTTGACATAGAGGAACACCGCACTTGTCAGCAGTGTCGCAATAAATGCATCGAAAATGGCTACTTTGAAAAGTACCCCCGCACGCAGCATCAGCGGCGCACCGAAAATCTCCATCACCTGCATCCGTTCACGATGTGCATACTTCCATATTTCCATCTGCTTGATGATAAGAAAAAGGCTTACGATACCCATAAATCCGATAAAAACTTTAAGCAAGAACTTGATGAATGCAAAGAGCCGATAGGCAGAAGAGTAACTGCTTCCAAAGGTCTCGACACGCTTAATATTGCTGTCTTTTTCAAGATCTTTTTTAATCTTCTCAAGTGCTGCGGTGCCAAGATAGCTGTCAAGCCCTACATTGTAAAAATACGGCAGTGCGGCAAGTATCTCTTTTTTGCTCTGCTTGCTGACTCCCTGCGCTACTTCCGAGACAATCTGTTCACGCTTGATCGCTTCAAGTGTGGCAATGTGGGGATTAAGCTGTCTAAGCTTTTGCAGTGTAACCGGCTTTTTAGCTACTACCAGCATGGTATAGCCCTCTTTGAGCCCCTTTTCATAACTGTCTGTCGTACGGTCAAACACAAGGTAAAACTCGATACCGAGCAGAATGGCCATCAGCGGCAGAATAAACATCAAATGATTTTTAATGAACTTCATAGACACCCTTGCTTTCAATGATGAAGTGACGGTACGGCAGCGAGAAGATCGTAGGGATCTTGTGCGTTACGACAAGCACCGTCGTCTCCAGCTGCTGGCAGGCGTTTTCCATCAGGTCCCAAATGACGTTGGAGGAGTAGTCATCGAGGTTACCGGTAGGCTCGTCGGCAAGGATCACCACCGGATTCTTCGCCAACGCACGCGCCACCCCTACACGCTGCTGCTCCCCGCCGCTAAGTTCAAGCGGGTACTTGTCAGCATGTTCGGAGAGCTTGACGTGTTTGAGTAGCCTATGTGCCTGTGTCTCCTGCACATCGAGCGAATAACCTGCAATCATCAGCGGCAATACCACGTTTTTGGCAACTGTCCACTCATTGATAAGTTTGTAGTCCTGAAAAATGATGCCCATATGGGTACGCAGCTCCTGCAGCTGGCGTGAACTGATACTCGCAAGATCCCTGCCCCCTACAACAAGATTACCCTCTTTGGGTTTAAGTTGGCCATAGAGAGATTTGAGCAGGGTTGACTTTCCCGAACCGCTGGGACCGGTAATGAAGACAAAATCACCCTTTTTGATGTTGAAGCTGGCATTTTTAATAATCTCTTTTCTGCCGTTGTCATATGCCAACGTCAGATTCTTTGCACTAATTACGTTCGACATCACTGAGTAACTCCGTTAGTTTTTGGTGGGCTTTGTAATTGACACTGGTCTTTACCGGAGGCGAAGCAAAGTATCGGCATCCCTTCTCATTAAGAAAAATGTACTTATGTTCAGGTCTGTCGAAGCTGCCGAACGAACACTTCACCAGCAGCTGGTTGTCATCTGTTTTATAGAGCCGTTCAATGTGTACAAAATAGTCTTTTTCTACTACTGCCTTTTGCGGCAAACTCTGTTCCAGGCCATTTTTATATTTTACAATATTAAAGTTAAATTCACCCAAAGCTTCTCTTGCAGGCGACTCCTCTTTACAGGTAACATAGACATCATAGATATCCTTCTCCATACGCAGCCAGCGTGCTTCGTATTTGCTCGTTACCTCCAGTGCTTCGTTCTTGCGTACTTCTACTTCTATTTTGGGTACGCCAAAGAAGGTTTCAAGCGCATACCAGAAGTAGTTGTCACTGTCGGTGCGAAGCTCCAGTCTGCCGCCCTTTTTAAGTACACGCAGCGATTCGTCAAGGAACATTGGGCTGATGACACGGCGGTGGGGTTTCTTGTCCCAGGGAACGGGAAAATGGACAAATATCTTCTCAAGCAGGTTGGAAGGAAGCATCTCCAGAAAGAGCCTTGCATCGTAATTGACCACCCAGATATTCTCAAGTTCCTGCAGCTCTATCTGTTTGAGCACCTGTTGTGCCGAGGGGGTATGTATCTCAAGTCCTATAAAAAGCGTGTCAGGGTGCTTTTTCGCCTGATAGAGCAGGTGTCTTCCCGAACCAAATCCCACTTCAACACAGACTTTCTCCTTGGGAAAAGAAACATCATAAAAATCTTCAATTTTCTTTTCATAAGCAGAGGCATAACGTACCTCTTTGTGCTGGGCAATGTTGGAAGAGAGTATCTCCAGTTCCAGTTCCTCAGCCACCCTTGCAAGCGCCTCTTTGAGCAGATTGACCTTTAACGGGCGGGTAACTTTGTCATACTTGATGAGTACCTCATCGTCGTAGTACTTCACCTGTAACAGAAACTCCTCATTGTCAAGTACAATACCCCAGAGTTCATCACCACGGTTAAGTGCTTTCGCACGGAAAGTAAGCAGTTCACTCTTGGGGATAGCTTTGTCGACTATAGAGTGTTCAAACGGTTTGACTTTGATATGGGGCATGGTATCCTACTTGTAATAATGTGGAGATTGTATCCAAACACTATATGTGAATTATCACACCTTCACTGCAAAACGTGTTTTTAGCCTGGAAGGATCGAGGGCATCTTCAATGCTCTCAGACGTAAAATACTTTGTCAGATAGTGTCGCATGTCTTCAAACATAGGTGCGACAAATTCCATCTTTTCCCCTGTTTCGGGGTGGATCAGATAGAGCAGGTAGGCGTGCAGATAAACTCTTGGGATTTTATCTCTTTTGCTCTTAAACCCGTATAAATCATCGCCAAGAATATGTCGCCCAAGTGTGTTTAAATGCACCCGTATCTGATGGGTACGACCGGTAAAGAGCTTTGCGGCGATCAGCTCCGTATCGTGTGGAGAAGTTGCCAGCTTTGCAAAGGCGGTCTTTGCCGCTTTGCCATGCGGCACCACATCCATCTTGAGCCGGTTGTTCGGGTTGCGTCCTATGGGCTTGTCGACGATGCTATCTTCTTTGAGCGGATGGTCTATGAGTGCGAGATAGTAGCGCCCCATGCTCTTGTCCTGCAACTGTGCACTGAGCTTCTCATGCGCCTCATTGGTCTTGGCAACCACCAACGCCCCGGTAGTCTCTTTGTCAATGCGGTGGACAATGCCGTGGCGCTCCTCCCCGCTGATGGTTGAGAGCGAGATGCCCTTTTGCACCAGCCAGTCCACCAGCGTCGCCTCCTTGACCGAAGGTGCCGGATGCACTACCAAACCGCTGGGCTTGTTGACCACCATCAGGTGTTCATCTTCGTACAGCACCTCTACATCAAAGTCCACTTCCACAGGCTCTCTCTTCTGTGCCTCTTTGAACGCATAGACGACCTCATCACCCTCTGAGACTTTGAAACTTGGTTTGACAACAACCTTGCCATTGACCGACACCAACCCGTCTTTGATGAGCTTTTCGACCTGATTACGACTGACTTCGAGGGTTTTGGATAAGATTTTGTCGAGGCGACCATTTCCTTCTGACTGAAAACTATCTGTTTTACTCAAAGGATGCCTTTAGCTTTTCAAGTTTTTTTGCCAGTTCTGGAAGGTTATCCTCGATAATTTCGGCAATCAAATCCAAATCAACCCCCTCATAGTCATGTGCAATAAAATTACGTACACTATAAGCACCTTTTGCATCTACTTTCAAATCATACTGTTCAAGAACCTCATCCTCAATCTTATCGATCGTCTCTCCAACCTGCATAAGTGAAAGCATAATTGCCGCTCTTGCTTCGGCTTCATCTGCCAAAGCATTTTGAATGCCCCCATGTCGTTGCAAAACAGTATCAATATTTGACAACATTTTTTGGATATATTCTACCTTTGCTTCAACTGCATCATCAGACATTCAATAGATCCTTTTCTACATATTTTTTACTCACACTGTTCAAACCTTTTTTTGCAACAAAATCCACTTCTGCATTTAACTGTTGTGCGATATATTTTTTCAATTCTTCCAACCGTGAAAACGCTCCAAAACCGCCAAACCGTTTGGCAAACGCCTTTGGATCGTCAATGTCATACAAAATATCTACATCACTCTGCAGCGTCTGTTCATTGCGGGCATAACTGCCGAAAATCCCAAGCAGGGTAATCCCCTCCTCTTTCAATACAGGTTTTAACAGTTGCAGTTTTTCAATAAGTTCTTGCTGAGTCATTATTGTTCATCCGTCTCATTCATACTATTCGTATTATAACGAATATCCAAATATTTTTCTGCTTCTGCATACCCATCTCTATCTCCATAAAAATATTCTTCTATCAATGGTTTGATCTTGTAGCCCAATACAAAGTTCAAATCATCTTCATTTTTAATCTTCATAAAGTAACTGTGTCCTATCTGATGATCCTCATCCAACCTCTCTTTCAAAAACTCGTTCAATTTTTCAAAAATCGCCTTTGCTTTCGAGTATTTAATCAAGTCAGATTTCGGCTCCATTTTCAAAAATGTAAATCGTCGCCTCAACGCTATATCGATAAGGGCAATCGATTTATCAGTACTGTTCATGGTACCGATGATGTAGAGGTTGCTTGGTACACTAAAAGGTTCTTTGGAGTAAGGGAGTGTTACCTCAAGCCTGTCTCTTTTGTCTTCTTCTATGAGAGTAATGAGTTCTCCGAAGATTTTGGAGATATTGCCGCGGTTGATTTCATCGATGATGAGATAATAATGTTCATCAGGGTTATCACTTGCATTTCTACAAATTTGTTTGAATATTCCTTGTTGTATTGTTATCTGCCCTTCTTTGTTAGGGCGAAACCCTTCAATAAAATCTTCATAGCCAAAACTTTGATGAAAGGTAACAAATGCTGTTCTCTCTTTTAGTTCATCGGTGAACTGTTTATCAGAGATTGTATTATTTTGAATCTCTAAAAATATCTCATTATCAGATTTTCCCTCTTCTATCAGTCGGATAAATTTTGCGATATTGTGTGTTTTACCTACTCCCGGGACACCGTAAAGTATGATATTCTTTATTGATTCATGACTATTATTTGATTCTATTTCCCCTTCATACCGAATTTCATTTTGATTCACAATGTTCTCATTTAAAATTCTTTCAATCAAAACAGGTTCATACGAACTATACAAATATTGACCATTCTCAAAAAGAACTTTAGAGAGTTGATTGGCACTAATAACCATTGGCGATGCCTGCTCAGTAAAGGCACGTACAACAATTGATCCGGAAGTATTCTTGTTAACTTTAAAAAGTTTTTGTTGTGTTTGTGTATAAAATTCTGCATAGTTACCACTATTTTGCAAAGGCAAAGTAGCTACAAATTGTTTATATTTACTTCTAAATTCTTTTTCCTCAGGTTTTAGAGTCTCTTGAATAGTGTATTGTAATTGATTTTGTATTTTTGTTAAGAGGTTTCGAAAAATATCTCCTCCCCATTGATTACTCAAATATATTTTCTTCTTGTTTACTTCAAATGGTTCATCAAAATATCTTCTCCTACGATCCTCATTAAAATGTTGATACTCTTCTTCTGTAACAAACATAGAAATGTTAAAATCTGACTTTTCTGAAAAAACTTTTTTTAATTCTTCTAATGAGGTATTGTTTTTCTCTAAAAAATATTTGACAACTTCATAAATCAATGCTTTCTTTGTTAAATTTGTTTTCCCATTAAAATTATATCTTGTTCTATCTACCGCCATAAATAACCTCCACTATTCTATTTCTCATCTCGTCACCAAACCCTTCATACCCGCCATTATACCCCAAATCCAAACTCCGCATCTTCAAATATATCTCATCATCCCCTCTACCCAATACCAAATCCTCTTTTACATCCACATGATGTTTCGGGTAGAGCAAAAGCACATTTGTCTGTTTGAAGTTAGTACCATAGGCAAACATCTGATATTTGTCATGGGTGGCAAGCTCGTCACGACTACTTACACTTTTGTATTTGGTGTCGATGATGAGGCTATCGGTCACAATATCAGGCTTGAGTTGCAGACTGCCGAAGTTCTTTTGATGCTGCACTTTTGTAGTGGTGTCAATCTCTTTAAACAACCTTGCCACAAACTTCTCAAACACCTCTGCCATATCAAATAAAAAAGCAAAACTTCTCTTACCACTTTTCCCGGTAAGTGGCACAAGATGATCCATGATCATCCTTGCGATCTCATAGCTCTTTTCATATCGGCTATTCATCCTGTCAAACTGCAAATGCAGACGCTTCAGATCGACATTGAAAAAACTCACCTCATCCAGCATCGCTTCACACCGATGCAGGTTCGGATAGTTGCTTACCTTTTGAAAGGTTCGCAGTGCGTAGAGAAAGAAACGATTTAACGTATTGTCCATACTGAACTCGTCAAACTCACAGTAGAGATTTTGATGGTAAAAATTGGCGAAGTTCTTCTCTATAAGGTATTTCCCACGCAGCACACGCAGATTCTCCTGCAACGTGATATACTGCTTAAAGACACCCCGCTTGAGTTCATCCAGCAACCCATCCGAAAACATACGGATAAAGACTTCAAAAAGCCGCTCTTCTGCACTCTCTCCCTGCTGCAAATCCTCATTTTTAAGCTGCACATCATACGCATAAAGAAGCATATAGATAAAGGTATTGAGGTTTGTTTCATCGGCATTATCAGCATCGATAATTTTGGGAATAATGAAATAACTCTCTCCATCCACAGACAAAAAACCACAGTTATTTTTGGGCTTGACACCATTGAAACTGTTTTCAAAGTAAGGATGTAAGGATTTGTTATCACTAATATGAGGTACAAGCTCGGAAGGGATATGTTCATTTTCATACAAAAATTTCATATCATGCCCTCCCTTTAGTTCATGACATAAATTATAACCAATTTTTACAAATCTGGAACAATCAAATGCTATTAAGTATATCGCGTAGGGTGCGTAATCACGCACCTTTTAACGTATATTCCGATAATAAACATTGTTTTTATAAACGGTTGGAAGGTGCGAAATATCGCACCCTACGCGATGCTACTGACCTTTTTTCAAATAACTACAGCCCATGAAGGGTGCGTAGCTACACACCTTACGACGCATAAGCTTCTTTATGTATGCTAAATATCATCCCTGTCCCACCGCTTGGGATCAAGAAAGGTGTCGTCATGGATATGTTTGAAGGAGGCTTTGAGCATTTTGAAGAGTTCTCTGTTCTCTTTTTCCATGCCTGCGAGCCACTCTTTGGTTGAGGCTCTGGCATGGGGCATCTTAACGTTTTTGAGCATGGCGGGGCAGGCTTCGTCTCCAATGACCTGCAGGTTGTTCTGTGTCGCAAAATCTCTCAGTTGGCGTTCACGTACCTGAATGAGCGGGCGGATCAGGTGGAAGCCTTTGCCGGTTTTGTAGATGGGTGCGAGGGTACGCAGTGAACCGTTGTAGAACATATTCATAAAAAAGCTCTCGACCATATCGTCGAAATGGTGTCCAAGGGCTACTTTGGTAAAGCCTCCCTCCTGTGCGAACGAGTAGAGTGCGCCGCGCCGCATGCGTGAGAAGTAGGAGCAGAAAGAGGAATTTTCACGGATGGTGTCGTTGGAGATTGCGTAGATGTTGGTGTCATACACCGTGTGTTTGATACCGTACTCTTTGCAGTGCGCCACAAGGTAGTCGTAATGTTCATCGGGCATCCCGTACTTGACCGTACATGCTTCAAACTCAAAGTTGAACGGGGCGTGTTTCTGGATGTGTTTGAGTGCATGCACCAGTGCAAGTGAATCTTTTCCGCCGCTGAGTCCTACCAGTACTTTGTCGCCTTCACCGATGAGCCTGAAATCGACATTGGTCTTACCGATAACTTTAAGGAGTTTGCGGCTCATAGGAATGGATTTGCTCTGGTCTATTTTTCTTTTTTCCAAGATTCTCTCTTTTTTGGTGCGTGGATATGCACCCTACAAACATGTGTATTTAATTATCAAAACCCGTAGGGTGCGTATTCACGCACCGTTAATGGTATCAATCTTCTTGAATATGCTCAACCATCGAAAGAATGAAGTCCGCTGAGATCTTCGCCGAACTCTCAAGAAATTCATCGAAATTGAAACTCGCATCCATATCTGCCGCATCGGAGATAGCACGCAGAATGAAAAATGGCGTATTGAGCGCGTTACAGACCACCGCTACTGCAGCACCCTCCATCTCAAGCGCATGTGCATCGAATGTTTTGCCAATCCAGGTCTTTCGCTCCACATCGGCAATGAACTGGTCACCCGTGGCGATGACACCCTCTTTGAGTGTCAATCCCTTTTTGGCTGCCACCGCTTTGGCAATGCTTCGAAGCTTCGGGTCGGTGGGGATACAGACTTCTCCCTCAGGAACAAAGCCGTAAGGGTGACCGAATGCGGTAATATCAAGGTCATGTTGACAGAGTCCGTCGGCAATGACAAGATCACCGATTTTCAGATCATCCGAAATCGCCCCGGCCACACCGGAAAAGAGCAGCATATCACAGCCAAACTTCTCAAGCAGAATCGTCGCAGTCAGTGTCGCAAACACCTTTCCGATCTTTGAATAGGCTACGACAACCTCCTGGCCTTTGTAGCTGCCTTCGTAGTATTTGTTGGCCGCATAGACGGTCATGGAGACATTGTCGAGTTTGTCTACAAGCGGCTCGATCTCTTCGGGCATCGCGCCCATAATAGCAATTTTCATCACTTATCCAAGTTTACTGATCTCTTCAATGGCATTTGCCAAAGACTGCATGTCCGAGACCACAAAATGCGGCTTCTTCGTCGCTTTACGGTTAAGCCCTTTGAGTACGCCGCCGTGACCAAATTCTACATAACAATCAACTTCATCGTCAAATTTGGCGATGGACTGCTTGTAGAGTACCGGAGAGACAAGCTGTTTTGGCAGCAGCTCGAGCGCTTCAGCTTTAGTGCTGTATTTTTCAGCTGTAACGTTTGAAACCACCGGTGCGGTAAACTCGTCACGCAGCACCTCTTCGAGCTTTGCTTCAAGCGGTGCCGTAGCGGACTCAAGCAGCGGACAGTGAGAAGCTACAGACATATTCAGCAGCATCGCACGTCTTGCCTTGTTCTCTTTCAGAATCGGCTCGAGCTCCTGCAGGTCACTTTTGATACCCGCAATGACGATCTGTCCCTGTGCATTGTAGTTGACCGGCCAGACTTTCTTGCCCTGCTCTCTCTGCTCAGCACAGAGTTTTTCGACTGTTTCGTCATCCAGCCCCAGAGAAACCAGCATACCGACATCCTGTCCTTCACACGCTTCAGCCATCAGCTTTCCGCGCAGGTTGACCAGTTCGACCGCGTCGATGGCATCGAGTGCACCAACGGCAGTAAGTGCTGAAAATTCTCCGAGTGAATGTCCCAGAGCATAGACCGGCTTGATAGGCATTTCATTTTCAAAAAGCCTGTGGGCAATCGCCGAGACCAGCAGAATCGCCGGCTGCGTGAACTCTGTCTTTTCAAGTTTATCATTCTCCGTAAAGAGAAGCTCCTTGAAGTCGATACCTGTCCGCTCACTTGCCGCTTCGATCATCTCTTTCGCTACGTCGGAATTGTTGAAAAAATCCTCTCCCATACCAACAGCCTGAGAGCCCTGTCCTGGGAATAAAAATGCACATTTTACTGACATAGATGTCCTTTATTCGTTGATGTGCCGTATTTTACCATTTTTTCATTGAGGCACAGTTACGGATTGTGCTTGCTTTTCCAAAAAACATCTATCAGCAGAGTGTAGACATCTTCCTGGGTTGCCGGCTTTGGTAAACAAAACACAACCTTCTCTTCAGCGTTATCCGACCTATTACACTTACCATAGTATGCGATATTTGTTTTGGACGATTCCGCTATCTGTTCTATTTTCTGTACGGTTTTCTCATCTGTTACCGTACGGTCCATGAGTACAAGATCATAATCTTCTATATCATATTTTTGCCGGTTGAGGCGTTTCATCGAAAGACTGATATCCATTGGGAAGTACCGGAACATCTTTGTCAGTGCCATAGCATCATGATTTTCTTCCAATACAAGCAGGATCTTTTTATTGAGCATTAAAGAAGAGGGAAGCCGGTAGTGACGCCGTTCACCGAGTTCCGCAGTAGAAAGAGGCACATAAATTTCAAGATTTCCTTCTCTTTCATTACAAACCATCTCTGCATCCAAAGATTCAAGCTCTCGTGCAAAACGCTCTTTAAGCAAATCATACATCTCTTTTTTCTGAAATGGAACATTAAGAATTTTAAAGGCTACTTTTTCTTTGTAAAGAAAATCTTCAGGAGCATCAAGCTCTACCATTAAGTTAGTCATACAATCATGCCTGATACATTCATACAGTGTGCCATAAAAGAGCTGCATCAATGCTTCTTCATCACCCTTAAGTTCACTTGGTAGCGTTTTGGAAAACAGAAAAGAGACTCTCGGCCATCCATCTTCTTTACAACATTCACTTAAAGCGTCATACAAACCCCGAACCATATGATTGATATTGAAAACCATCTCTTTTCCCACACCCTCTCCTTTTGGTTTTTAGTATTATATATTATAAAATTTATATTTTGTTATATTGTATTGATTTTTATACGATTTTCTACAGAGAATACACAGAGATACGTTATATTAAAAAAAAGGAGCATATTATGGCACAAAAATATATCTGTACTGTTTGCGGTTACATTTACGATCCCGAAGTGGGGGATCCTGACGGAGGCATTGCACCGGGAACACCCTTTGAGGCAATTCCCGATGACTGGGTCTGTCCGGAATGCGGGGTCGCCAAAGAAGAGTTCGAACCCTATGAAGAGAGCTGACGCATACGTGCTACAAGTTTATTACCATTGATGAGTACTATGGTTTTGTCCTCGACAAAGCGGTAGCACTCTTTTGTAAATTCACTTGTTGTCACGATAAATACCCTGTCTGCATCATACTCATACATTAGACCGTACATTTCACGAACCACTTTAATGGTTACCCGTGCATCTTCATACTTTTTACACTGTACAATCGCTACGCTCCGCCGTTTTTTCATCCACAGATCCACCCCGCCGTCAGCACCTTTCTTTTCATTTTCACGTACGTTCCACCCTTCTTCTTCAAACACAATTCGGCACAAATGTTCAAACTCGCTCCAACTCAACTTTTTAAGGCGCTTGAGAGAAGCATGACGTTTCAGGTAACGTCGTGATGCCGAGAGTGCAAAAAAGTGCCAGAGCTTCCATAAAAAGAGCAACGAAAAAAGCAGTAAAATAGCAAAAGAGTAGAGTTGGACATCGGTATAGTGCTGCATAAAGTAGAGTATAGCCTATCCAGGACATTTGGACTCAAAAAGTGTCAAAATGCCCTATTTTTGGATTTAACGGTGTTTCAGATAGTTTTTAATTTCACGCATAAGCTTTTCAAGCTCAACATGATATTTACGGCTGTAGACATCAAGCATATCGAGATTGTCATACACAAACATCAGACTGATCTTCTCGGCAAGGTTCGCGACACGTTCTGCACCAATGACACTTGCACGTTTTTCCAGGTCGATCGCAAATTCCTTGATTTGCCATACAGCTCTGCTTTTTGCAATATCACGAAGATAAATGTCTGACTTGTTGAATTTTTCCCAAAATCCTTTGAGTTCATCACTGTAATTCAAACCCAGTTTTTTGGTATTTTCCATACCTGCCGTGACATTGAGAACCAAAAGATCATCCTCGTCAACTTTTTTCTCCTCGTCTTTGAGTACATGATGATTCTGCACAGGAGCCATCTGCTCTTTGATCTTCTCCATCTCCATGTATGCTTCTTCACTTTTTTTGAAAGCATCCATAATATAGCGTTCCATATTGATGAACGGCTTACCGGCCTTTTGACGGATCTTACGCTCTTTAACGTCTTCTTCGAAGAGCGCAATAATCAACTCAAATACACTCTCCTGCATAACCGGTTTGACCAGATAGGCAGAGACATAGGGTGCAGTGAGCAACTCCACATCGTTGGCATCTTGTAAAATGACAAATTTGAGAGGATATTTTTCCTGTACCTTCTGTACCAAAGAAGTGATCCCCTCGGTCAACAGGGACTTGTCAAGTACAAAAATGTCATAATGGGCAAGGTTACTGCCATGTTTTTTATATTCGTCTGCACCAACGTCCACTTCATAGAGGAAATAACTGAACATCTTTTTAAGACTTTCTGCTACCACGCGGCTTTTGCAGATAAGCAATACTTTCTTACCCAGCATACTGATATCCGGAAGTCGGTAATAGCGTCTATTTCCAAGATCGTTGAGTTTAAAAGGAATAGAAACTGCAATAGTCTGGGTTTCTTCATCGTAAAAAGCTTTTCCGTCCAGGCGCTCCAGTACCGGTTTCAGTCTTGCTTCAAAAAAACTGCGGGCCTTCTGTGCATTGATACCGGTATCTTCTACAGAAAAGGTAATAGACTCTTCATAAAGAAAATCTTTGGGGGCACGCAGTTTAAGGACAACTTCACGGTTATGCGTATTTTGAAAAATAAACACCAACAGCTGGCTCAACATATGGGTAACAGACTCGACATCACCCCGCAACTCTTTTGGAATTGTTGCATCAAGGTCGAATACCAGCTCAATCTCTTCTTCTTCCCTCACATTCTCAAGGGCAGAGTAGATGGTCATCAGTACCATACTGATATCAAAGAATTTTTCTATCTTTTTCATGTCTCCCCTTTACTGATGAAAGCATAGTAACACAAAATTAATAATAGTAACGTTTAGGTGAAATTAAGGAAAGAGAAAAGAAGAATAAAGGTTAGTATATGGCATCTCCGAGCACAGAGATGCCGGTAGATTTAGTGTCCGCAGCCGCAAGAACCGTCGTCACAATGTGCACCGCCAACCTGACCGGTTGCCGCTTCTTCATCGGTTGCATCTCTTTCAGAGAGTACTTTGACAGAGAACATCAAGTCTTTTCCTGCAAGCGGGTGGTTGAAGTCGATAGTGACTTCTTTGTCGTTGAATGACTTGACAGTAACCTGTACAGTCTGTCCGTCTTCACCCTGACCGTAGAGTGTCATACCTTCTTTGAGGTCTACACCTTCGAACTGCTCGATAGGAAGTGTCTGTACCGCTTCCGGGTTCACTTCGCCGTATGCATCTTCCGCTTTGACAAGAATGTCTGCGCTTTCGCCCTCATTCATACCTTCAAGTGCTTTTTCAAGACCTGGGATGATCTGACCTTTTCCTGTTACGAACTCAAGCGGCTGTGCCCCTTTGTTACTGTCTACAATCTCGTTGCTTCCTGCTTCTTTGACTTCGTATTCAATACCTACTACACTGTTTTCAGCTTTAACTGCCATGAAATGTTCCTAATGTTAAATTTGGTGCTATTCTATCTAAGCAAACTTTACCAATGCTTAACATGTATCTGTTTTTTCTGAGTTTGCATTGGCTATAATGCCCCCATGAAATCCCTGCCCATCCACCATGTTCTTCCTGAAGTCAAAACAGCGCTGCAGACGCAAAACCGTGTAATCCTTCAGGCACCTCCGGGTGCGGGAAAGACCACGGCTCTGCCGCTTGCACTGCTCGATGCACCATGGCTTGAAGGGAAAAAGATCATAATGCTCGAACCCCGCCGTCTGGCAGTCCGTGCCAGTGCCGCACGCATGGCACATATGCTGGGAGAAAAGATTGGGGAGCGCATCGGATATCAGGTACGTATGGACTCTGTACAGAATAAAAAAACCCGTATACTGATTGTTACCGAAGGGATACTCACACGCAAACTTCAACATGATCCGGCTCTCGAAGATATCGGACTGATCATATTTGACGAATTTCACGAACGCTCCCTCCATGCTGACCTGGCGCTGGCACTCTCACTTGAATCACAGACACACCTTCGTGAAGATATGAGAATACTTATCATGTCAGCCACACTCAATACCGATATGCTTGCCAGGATGCTCGATGCGCCCGTTATTAAAAGTGAAGGAAGGTGCTACCCTGTCACACGCCACTACCTTGAAGCCGGACAGACACAGCCCTCACGCAGAGAACTGCCTGCATACATTGCAGCGTTCATAGAAAATGTGATGCATGAGGAGGAAGGCAATATTCTCGTGTTTCTTCCCGGTGTCAGAGAGATCAAACATCTTGAAAATATATTACACAAATCGCACCATTCAAACCTTTGTGTCAGCGCGCTTTACGGGACACTCGACAAAAAAAGACAAACTGAAGCAATCGAACCGCCACCTGAAGGTATGCGTAAAATCGTACTTGCAACCAACATTGCCCAGACATCTCTGACCATCGAGGGTATCAGTATTGTTATCGACTCCGGTTTGCAAAATGTCTCCCAATTCAACCCCTTCACCGGTATGGACAGCCTGAAAACCATCTTCATTTCAGAAGATGCAGCGACACAAAGGGCAGGTCGTGCAGGTCGTTTGCAGGCAGGGAAAGCCTTCCATCTATGGCACCGTACACGGATACTTGCCAAACATGACACTCCGGAAATACTTCAGGCAGACTTGACACAATTGGTACTCGAACTTACCCTCTGGGGCACGGACAATATCAGCGCGATGACCTGGATGGACACACCGCCGGCTCAGGCCATTGCCCATGCGAAAAGACTGCTTGTGCAACTGGGTGCAACAGACACCTCCGGAAAAATCACACCCCATGGCCGAAAGATGGGCTGCTTTGGACTGCACCCAAGGCTCTCGCATATGATGATTCAGGCACAACAGGCAGGACTCGCTTATGAAGCCTCTCTTCTGGCAACCGTACTGACAGAAAAAGATATTTTTCCTGCTGCCTACCCAAGTAGCGACATTACCGAACGCATCAGCCTTCTGCACCGCGTTGCCAATGGCGGCGATGCTGAAAACACTGATATTAGTATAGGACAGTGCCGCCATCTCATTGCCAGTGCGAAACATCTCGAACCCAGTTCCAAAAAGCGTCTCGATACAACTCATATGGGTCTTCTGCTCGCTTATGCCTATCCGGAGCGTATTGCTATGCAGCGCCGTGAAAACCAGACGGCCTATCTTCTGAGTAATGGGAAGGAAGCCAAAATATCACCAAACGATCCTCTTGCCCAGTCGCAGTTTCTCGCTGTCGGAAAACTTGATGCAAAGTCAACCAACGCATATATCCATACCGCGGCACCTCTGACACAGGAACAGATAGAGACCCACCTCAAAAACAGTATTATCACCACAAAAAAACTACAATGGAACGATACACAGCTTCGTGTCGAAGTGCGCCAGGTACGCTCTATTGGGAGCATCACCCTTTCGGAAAAACCTCTCTCCGTTTCTAATGAGCCTAAGGCTATGGACATACTGTTCGAAGCAGTCAGACATTTGGGGCTTAATGTGCTTCAGTGGAGTAAAGAGGCACGTCTTTTGCAACGTAGGGTTAATTTTCTGCATTTTCACGGAGAGGCAGTACCGGATCTTTCCGACCAGTGGCTGCTTGCACATATACAGACCTGGCTGGCTCCCTATGCAGAAGGTATGACATCTATCCGTGAGCTTCAAGGCATCGATCTTCATACTGTGCTCTTGAGGCAACTCGATTATGGGCAAATACAACTGCTTGAAAAGCTTGCGCCTCCCAAGTACCGTGTTGCGTCAGGTTCCCAGATCGCCATAGACTACACCAATCCTCGGCAGCCCATACTGGCTGTACGTCTGCAGGAGATGTTCGGCACTACAGATACCCCTGCTCTGCTCAACGGGAAAGTCAATATGATGCTGCACCTGCTCTCTCCGGCACATCGCCCCATACAGGTCACACAGGATCTTAGAAGTTTTTGGGAAAATACCTATAGTGAGGTCAAAAAAGAGCTCAGAGGCAAATACAAAAAACATTACTGGCCCGATAATCCATTCACGGCAACGGCAACCAGCAAAACAAAAAAAAGGATGTAATGCAATGACAACAGAAGAGAAGCAACACTTCAAAACTATTATTGAGGAAGAGATAGAAAAGCTGAGTGATGAGGTACTGGCTATCCAAAAGGCTCTCTACCCCAAAAAAGGTGAAGGCCCCTCCGACAAGGTCGCCCATCTGAACTTTAAGCTCGATCAGAGTATTCATATCCAGCGTTACGAAGAGGCAAACAAACGCCTCAACCGTCTCAAACACGCTTACCTGAAGATCGATTCACCCCAGTACGGCATCTGCAAAGAGTGTGAAGAGCCCATTCCCATGGAGAGGCTCAGGCTGATGCCGGAGTCAATGTACTGTGTCGCCTGCATGGAGGAGTTGGGACTCTAAGAACGTGTTTCGCCGTGACCATAGATCTTGTATTTATAGGTGGTAAGCTCACTGACACCCATCGGCCCTCTGGCATGCAGCTTGTTGGTACTGATGCCCACTTCCGCACCAAAACCAAACTCCCCGCCGTCGGTGAACTGTGTTGAGGCATTGAGGTAAACACAGGCAGCATCAACTTCATTAAGGAAAGTCTCTGCAGTGGTGTAGTTCTCCGTAATGATTGCCTCAGAGTGCTGCGAGCCGTAGATTTCAATATGCGCAATGGCTGCTTCAACCCCGTCAACAACACGAATGGTCAAAATATTTTCAAGATACTCGGTTGCATAATCCGTTTCAGTTGCCGCATGGGCCTCGATAATTTCCCGTGTTCGCTCACACCCGCGTATCTCTGTTCCCTGTGCATCGTAGGCAGCTTTAATCTGCGGCAGGAATTCTTCTGCAATAGCACTGTCAACCAGCAGTGTTTCCAGCGCTCCACAAATGCCCGTACGGCGGCACTTGGCATTGACAGCAATGTTCAGTGCTTTGTCAAAGTCTGCATCCTCATCCACGTAGGTATGGCAAAGCCCTTTGTCATGTTTAACCACAGGTACGGTCGCATTCTCGCTTACATACCGGATGAGTGCCTCCCCGCCGCGCGGAACAATAAGGTCGACATACTTGTCCTGTTTGATGAGCTTCGCCACCCCTTCACGGCTGCTGTCAGGCAACAGCGCAATAGCCGCTTTTGGCAATCCGTTTGCTTCAAGCACATTTTGCAGTACATTTGCAATGGCACGGTTGGAGTGTTCAGCCTCCTTGCCGCCTTTTAAAATAGCGACATTGCCGCTTTTAAAACAAAGTGCCCCTACATCAGCGGTCACATTCGGGCGTGATTCATAAATAACGCCTACCACACCGATAGGCACAGTCACTTTCTCTATCTTAAACCCTGCATCGGCATACCAGCCGTCAAGCACCCGGCCAACAGGCTCTTTGAGTGCGGCGATCTCCTCTATGGCTTTTGCGATTCCCTCAACCCGGTTTTCATCCAGGAAGAGTCTGTCTTTGAGTGCCGAAGTCAGATTATTTGCTTCGGCGTTACGCATATCGACCGCATTGGCTTCAAGAATGGTACCGCACTCCTCGCGAAGTCTCTCTGCCATGGCTTTGAGAATACGGTTCTTTTCACTCCCGCTCAATGTTGAAAGTACCCTGCTCGATGCTTTGGCTTCCTGTAAAAACGTTTCCATGGGCTCTCCTGCCTTTTTAAAGTTGTCTGATTTTAACAAATAAAACCTAATAATGGTATAATCTTTCCAATTCATTCAAAAGTGAGGGAACATGCAGACCATTACATTCATCGGAAACGGAAATATGGCACGCAGCATCGCTGAAGGCCTCAAGGGAAAATACAACATTGAAGTGGTCGGCCGCAGCATGGAAAAACTTGAAGCGTTCGAACAGACCCTTGGAAAATCCTGTGACAAACACCTCATCGACGAATTTGACATGACAGACAAAACTGTCATTCTCTGTGTCAAACCGGGTAATCTCGAGAGTATTTCAAAACAGCTCAAAGGCAAGGCGAAACTGCTTCTCTCCGTACTTGCAGGGGTTCCCGTGGAAAAACTCAAAAAGAAGTTGAAAGCCAAAGCGGTTGTTCGTGCCATGCCAAACCTTGCCGCATCGGTAGGTGCTTCTATGACCACCCTTACAGGCGATGCCGACCATCGTGAAGAAGCCGAAGTACTTATGCGCGGTGCAGGCAGCGTACTCTGGCTTGAGAGTGAAAAAGAGCTTGATATCGCTACGGCACTGGCAGGGTCAGGCCCTGCCTATCTTGCCCTCATTGCTGAAGCACTTGCGGACGGTGCAGTGCAGCAGGGACTCAAACGCAACGATGCCATGGCTGTCATGCGCGGTCTCTTCGCAGGGTTTGGGAAGCTGGTACAGACTGAACATCCCGCATTGCTTAAAGAGAGTGTGATGTCTCCGGGAGGAACAACCGCTGCGGGAATTGCCACTCTTGAAAAAGAGAAGGTACGTGCAGCATGTATGGAAACAATCGCTTCAGCCTACCAGAAGGCACTTGAACTCTCTAAGTAACACTATCTCTTAGGTAGATAGATACGGCGCAGATCAGGACGTGCAAACGGCATATAGCTGTGCCGGGTAATGACAATCGGCATACCCCGGTGTGACCAGCGGTAAATAACAGGCACATCTTTGGGGTCAATATGAATGCATCCATGTGACATCCAGTCAACACTTCCTTTATGCAGGGCATGCCCCCATTTGGTAAATTTCATCATAAAATCCATATTGTTTACCCCGTTGTCTTCAGGATAGAGTGTCGACATATGATGGCGCTTTTTCTGAATAATATGGAAAACACCTGACGGACTCCGAAACTGCGGTGCTCCGGAAGTAACCGGCCCACTCCACCATACCGTGCCGTCACGGTCCACTGCATAAAAACGGCCGTCACTGCCCGGCTCTCTGACAGAAACCAGAATAAAATCCCTTCCTGTCAGGTCAACAATACGGCTCTTTCCGCTTTTCAGGTTCACCACTTCAAATACTGTTTTCTCAATGGGTACCAGTTCATGTGTGAGCGGTACCATCGGCGCATTCGGGTCATACTCTATATCTGCCAGCAACGTCAGCGGCAGCAGCAGCCAGAGTGGGAACCTCCAAAATATACGCATCAGAGAACCTTCAATCTCTTTTTGGCAATAGACGCCGCTTTAGTATCAGGATAACTATCGATCACATTTTGAAAGAAGACCTTTGCCTCTTCTTTTTGCCCCGTTTTCTCCAGAGAGATCGCCGTATGCAGGATCAGCACATCCATATAGCTTGCCTGATCGTAAAGACTTGCACTCTTTTTATAGTAAAAGAGGGCATCGTCATACCTTTTTGTATAGTAGGAGATTTCACCAAGATAGTAATTGGAAGCAGCCGGTTTGTAGCCCTTTTTTGCAGTGATGGCAAAACGTTTCTGCGCTTCGTCATAGCGTTTTTTGACAAAGAGACGTACCCCTTCGCTGTAGAGCTTCGAAGGTGCTGTTTGACTTAAAGAAGGCTGCTTTGCCGAAGCTGTGGAACCCGTTTTCACTGTTTCAGGCATCTTCGAACCCAATATTCTTTTTAACTCAGCCTTGCTGACATAGGTACTGTTGATCTTGTCGATCATCGTACCAAGTTCTTTGATCAATGCAACTGTTTCATTATTATCTGAGGAAGACGCAGGATGCCGTTGCACCTCTTTGAGCTGTGCAATCTGTGCATTGAGCCCCTCTATCAGTGACGTAAGTCCGTCAATGCGCTCATTCTGTTCCATCACGATCTGCTGCAGACGCATCAGGGTGTGACGGTTCTGCATTGCCAGGTCACTGCTTGCCCCAAGCGGCATCAGTGCACTTGCAGTAAGCAGCATGGCTACCATCGGCTTACGCATTTACTTCACCAGACGAAGGTCTACCCTTCGGTTCTGTGCATAGCATGCATCTGTCTGTGCCGTACAGGCAGGATTGCTCTCACCATAGCTGACAAGTACCATACGTGAGGCCTGAATCCCCTGCATCACCAGTGAATCTTTAACCGCTTTGGCACGTTTGAGACCCAGCGCATAGTTGTACTCATCAGTACCAAACTCATCACAGTTTCCTTCAACTTTTATCTTTCCGCCTACACGCTGCGCATTGGCTGCATCTTTGGAAATGGCTCCCTCCTGGTTGCCTGGGACGGTGTAGTCATCAAAGTTGAAATAGACCGACTGAAAACCGTCGCTGCTGCTGTTGTAGGTACCGTTGTTGCCGTAGCGCCCCTCGTCAATACTGACCGTATCCGCATCAGAAATGTTGCTGCCGCCAATGCCGCCCGGAGCAGGCTGTCCGCAGCCGCTGAGCATCAACAGTGCCAGTGTGGAAAGTGTCAAAATCGTTTTGTTCATTGTGTTATCCTTTTACCAGTCAATTGCTTGAATTCTATTCCCGTTCACAGGGAAGAGCTGACTCTGTTTTGAATAGAGGTTGATGTACCCTGCCGAAGTACGGCCGCCAAGCTGCTTGAGATACAGTACGACCGAACCATCGGAAGAGAAGGTCGGAAACTGATTACTGCCTGTCGTTGTCAATGGCCGTGAGGCAGGATCGTCGGTTGATGTCAAATAGATGTTGAATGTGTTGTTGCCGAATGCACTGCTGCTCTCACGGCTTGCGTAAACAACTTTATTGTTGAAAGCATCACAGGCATTGTTGTTATGCCCGCGGTACACCACCTGAGAAACGGCCGAACCGTGAATAGGCTTTTTGAAAATGTTGGCGTACCCCAGACGGTTGGAGACAAACACAACACTGTTTTCACTCTCTGCATACTTTCCACCCACATCGATACCGTTGAAACGTGTCACGCGCGTCTTTTCACCTGTTGCCAGGTTTAGTTCATATATATCAGGCTGCCCGTTTGGTGCCATCGTCAAAAGCACTTTTTTGCCGTCTTTGCTGACATCGGAACAAACCATCATCCCTTCCGAAGAAGCCACCCTGCTTTTGGCACCACTGTAGATATTCAGACGGTACAGCGTAGGTACCACACCGTTAAAAGAAGTATAGTAAAAGCTGCGCTGATGACTGTCAGCCCATTTAGGAAAGAGATTCAAACCGCCTCTGATAATCGTTTTCTGATAGGTAAAGGTGTAGTCTGCAAGTGCAATCTCACTGTGTTTGGGTGTCGTATAGCGTGCAAAAACCACATAACGGTTGATCCAGTCAATGGAGGGGTACTTGAGTACAGCATTGATGTCATAGACCGCTTTGTGAATGAGAAAAGGCATTTTTGCAGAAGAGCCGATGGCGTAACTCTTTTTAAAGAGCATCGTACCGTTTGCCGTTTTGAAGAGTTTGACAGAGAGTTTCGTTCCTTGTGCCCTGGACATTGAAAATTTCAGCAGATATTCTCTGGACTTCAGCGCCGGATCTATCACCGTTGTCGTAAAATCTCCCTGACGGTGCATATCGTCTGCCAGGAAATGCCCCGAGATCTTCAAGTCGGAAAGGAAAATCTTAAATGCGCGTTCGTTTGGAAGCGGAGAGTCGTCTTCTACCGCAATTTTAGTACGCTGTTCAACGTCTTTTTCAATGGTCAGCGTCGCATCGACGGCAAAGAGATTAAGGGTCAGCAGAAACAGTAAGAGAAAACGCAACAACAATCCTTTCTTAAGCAACACAAGAGGCTGCTTTTATAAAACTTTGTACATTGTATCAGCATGGCATTAACACACTATTAATTCATACGATCGAATGCCGTAATCATACCATACAATTGTGGTAAAATTGTAACAAAACGTTTAACCCAAATAGGGGATTTGGGTATTAAAGGAGTCAATCATGGAAACATTTCGTAAAATGGCGGTGGCAGGTACTTTCTATCCGGCTTCTTGCCAAAAGCTCAAAGCGATGTTTCGGACCTTCAACCAAAAGTTCGATACACTTGAAATTTCACCCAAAACCAGAAAAATCATACCAAGAGCTGTCATCGTTCCCCATGCAGGCTATATTTTCAGCGGGTACACTGCCAACTTCGCCTACCGTTTTCTATCATCCGGCAAAGCCAGACGATTCATCGTCATAGGCCCAAGCCACCATGTCTATTTCAAAGGAATATCAGGCAGTTTTTTTGAACACTACCAAACCCCCTGCGGTAACCTTGACATCGACACCCCCTACCTTTTCGCTCTGGCAAAACGCTTCAACATCGGCTTCATACCACAGGCACACGCCAAAGAGCACTCCACCGAAGTACAGATGCCCTTTTTACAACACTACTTCCCCAACCGCAAGGTCATCGAACTCATTTACGGCGATGTTCCCGCGAAAAGCCTG
Organism: Sulfurovum sp.; assembly: GCA_027019175.1. GTDB lineage: Bacteria > Campylobacterota > Campylobacteria > Campylobacterales > Sulfurovaceae > Sulfurovum. Next base: position 33,196 of record JALUXB010000060.1, read on the forward strand.
ATGAACATCATCACAGCCCTGCTCCAGGACAAAGACAACGCTCTCATCATCAGCTCCGACCTCAGCCACTTCCATCCCCTCAAAGAGGCTGAAGCCATCGACAGAAACTGTCTGCTGGGTGTTCAAAACCTCGACTACAACAGATTGCAAAAGTGTGAAGCATGCGGAGAGACCGGCATAAAAGCCATGGTACTTGCCGCCAAAACCCTCAAACTCCACAGTAAGCTGCTTGACTACCGAACCAGTGCCGCCGAAACCGGTGACACACATTCTGTAGTGGGGTATATGTCGGCGATGTTTTATGTGTAATTAGTATATTAATCTCACATTATTTACTCTGTTGCTAATTTACCAACATACGTATTAATATGAACTTTATCATCTTTCATATAAGCAACTACAACATTTCTACATGGCGAATCTATCGCAACACTTATATCGGTTGTATTGTCATCAACCTTCACTTCTGCATCAAAATTTTCGCCAATATTTTGACTTACCGCAAAATAAGATGATGTTGTACCGTTCGCATCCGTTTTTTGATATCCGTCCACAACATTACCAATATTGTCGGCTGCCAATGAACGTCCCATATCTACTTGATTATCCCCAAATACCAACGCTTCAGATGTATTAGCATCTAAGTCGATACGATATGCATCTGTATTAATACCACTTACAAAAAGGTATGCCCCGTTCTCATAACCAGAAAAAGCTGTTGTAGAATAAAAAATAGCTCCCCCCGGTACTCTTTCCGAACTCAAAGTGTCACCATGATTTGTACTCACATAGTATCTTATTGTAGGATCATCCGTCTGTACATAAACCTTATGCGTAGTTCTGTCAACTCTCACATCAGCAAAAGCTCTACCATTCTGACTTATATTTACTTCCGAAAATGTTGAGCCATGATCATGGCTCACATATAATGTTGTTCCACCTGTCGTAACAATATAAATATGTTCTTCATCTGATGCGATGTGAAGTGTGTCATTTCCAAAAAAGCCTCCCGTTGGTGTAGAACCTACTACTTTTGGATTTTCAAAGGTTACACCTTTATCATGACTTGTACTTATATTAATTATAGAATTTGCATTATCTACCCAAGCCAAATACACTGTGTGATCATTTGAAACATTAATAGATACTTCATAATCATCAGATGTTATCTGTATAGGATTTGAAAAAGTTTCTCCACCGTCAACACTTCGAATGACATTAATCCCGTTTTGACCATGATAAGCAATATAGATCACTCCATCTGAATCTATCGCAATATTACGAGAGGTGCTTGAGTGTGAGATATTACCTATCTCACCTATAAATAATGTATCATTTGTCACACATACAGGTTTCGCTGATTTTACATTTGTCCTTGTATTTCCAGAGTTTAAGTCTCCCGAAAATGTATACTCTGTTGATTCACCGGAGCCGGAGCCGGTACATCCTGATATCATCAATGTGACGGCCAATGCACTCAGCCCAAATATAAATTTTTTATTTAACATCTTTTCTCCTCCTAAAATCTGTACTGGACACCGAAAGTCCAGGCATTCACTTCTACATTGGCCTGTTTGGCAACATAGTCAAACCCTTTGTCATCATAGAGCCAAAGATACTCTCCGTAAAAATTCCAGTGTTCCGTAACAGCATAACTGCCACCCAGCCCCCACTGAAAGCCCTCTTCAACAGCATTACCGCCAAGCAGGTCATTCAAGCGTACCTGTCCAAAACCTAACAGACCATACAGGCTGAAATCACCCATAGTATATTGGGGCTTGAAGTAGACACCCCAATGTGATACTTTTCCGTCATAGATTTGCACAGGATTTACTATATTTCCCTGATCATACGTTGTGTTGAAGCCAAGCGCATAACGCCCCTCGACAGCAAAATAGGAAGAAACCTGATATCCAAGTGACAGTTCTACCATCGTTGCATCGATCTCCTCCCTGCTGAAATCATTTTTTACACTAAGCTGTCCCATACCAAGACCGCCATAAAATACACCTGTCTCTTCTGCAACTGCCGGTGTTGTTTCCACAGGTACTATATCTCCTCCTGCATACGCCGAGGCAACAGCCAACGTCCCAAATGCCAATACGGCCACTACTACTTTACTCACAATACTCCTCCTTAAAATGTCTATTACGTAACAATGCAATTATTTTGTATGATGTTCTGAGCAGCCTGGCGATCTTCGGAGAGAAGACCCATAACTTTCCGTCCTGTCCTCACAGACAGTTTGGCTTTGTGCAGAAATGTTTAAACATTTATATTTTACAGCATGAAACTTTATATTTAACCAAACTGTCTTATACAATGAGAATAATTGAATAACTTTGATTTTTTTTAAAAAATATCCTGTTTTTTTGCATTTGAGACCGGTTATTTAACCAATCTTACACTATCTTCAATCTATTTCATCTATAATTATTAGGTATAACACAATCCATCACAAGGAAGAACCCATGAAAAAAATCACTTTGGCACTTACAGCAGCATCACTGCTGGCAACGTTTGCAACAGCACATGAACACGAAGGCAAAAAACACTGGGACTACAGTCAGAACGGACCGACACACTGGGGCGAATTCAGCAAAACATGCGCAAGAGGTCATGCGCAGTCACCCATCAATATCGTACCGGGAAAAACTGTCAGCCTCAAACCTACTTATAAGCTGCATCTTAATGAAGATGTCCATACAATGGCGAAAGTCATCGACAATGGTCACTCCATCAAAGTTACACCGAAAGTCGGCGGTACTGTCGAACTCAACGGCGAAAAATTCAGACTCCTGCAGTTCCACTTTCACGGGAAAAGTGAACATACCGTCAACGGAAAACGCTATGACATGGTTGCACACTTTGTACACCAAAACCCTAAAACAAAGCAGCTGGCTGTCATTGCTGTTTTCTTCAAAGAAGGAAAGAAAAACCCTGTGCTTGACAAGATCATTAACAATGTAGGCAAAGAGATCAAGATCGATCCGCAAAGCCTGCTGCCAAAAGATACGCAGCACTACTACCACTACATCGGTTCTCTGACAACACCACCATGTTCCGAGAATGTACAGTGGTACCTGCTCAAGCAGCCTGTCGAAGCTTCCAAAGCACAAATTGAAGCGTTTAGAAAATACTATGTCGACAACGAAAGACCGGTTCAGGAACTCTACGACAGAACCATCGAAGCAGAGTAATCATCTTTTTAGGCTTCCGCAACTGCGGGAGCCTCTCTTTTCTCACTACGTCACACTCAGAGACAATTAATCTTTTGCTATAAACTCAGCTTCAAAAAGATAGGTGCGTGATCCTCTGTGCGGGCCAAAACCAAACTCCTGAAGTTGTTCAAGAAATTCTGTCAATGCCTGATTAAATGCCGGATTTTGTGAACGTCTCTTGATCTCAAATTCAAAGTGTCCGGTCGGATCGATTTTTAAGTGTACTTTCACCTTCTCTCCAGCAAAATCACTTTGTGCTGGCCACGCTTCAAGCATCTCCTGTACTTTCGCGAGATAACTGTCCTCAACACCACTGTCATAGGATTTTTGCTTCTTGAGTGAATGTTTAATTCTCTCTGAAGCTGACATCGGTACATCTTTCATCTCAAAAAGCTGCTTTTTGGGTTTACGCTTGATCGGTTTGTCGGTAACTTTGATAACTGGTCTCTTTTTGGGTGTTTTGATGGAAGCAAAAAGATCTTTTGTTTTTCGGCGCTTCAGCTTGGTTGCATTGATATCTTTTCGTTTGATACGCTTTTTAACCAGTCTCTCTTTGATCACTTTTTTATGACTCTGCACTTTTTTTGCCGGTTTCATGTGCACTTTTTTCGGCTTGCTTACCTGCTTTTTTCTACTCTCTTTCTTTTTATGCTTTTTGGGAAGCGCCTTCTTTCGAGGTGCGCTTAGCCCTACCTGTATACGATGTTCATCTTTCTTGACATAATGCTTTTTTGTTTCCGAATCATGATAATTAAAGTATAGCAGCAGCAAAGAAACCACAAAGAGATAGATACCTACAGCAACCACTCCCCAGATAAGCCTCAAGTTTTTCTCTTTCATAGGGTAATAAGAGAAACCTTCTGAAACCCGGCTGCCTTGACAGTCTTGAGCAGATACATTACATCTTTGTATTGGAGTCGCTCGTCAGCACGAATATAGACTTCACTGTTTTTGTCAAGCTTGGAAGACTGGTTGACAAAATCATCCGCAAAGGTTGCCAAAGTATATGTCTCTTTATTGAGATATATTTTCCGGTTCTTATCCATACGAATCGTCAATGTTTTAGGTTTGACTACCTTCACTGTCTTGGAGCCTTCCGGCAGATCGATTTGCTCCTGATATGTGATGGTAGGGGCGGTGATCATCAAAATAGCCATAAGCACCAACATCACATCGACCAGCGGTGTAATATTCAAATCCGGATTGTCATCCCAGGAAAACACACTACGCCTCGGTTTGGGAAAGAATGACTTCCGACTGTGAGTTCAGCAAAGAAGAGAGTTCGTACGCCTTTCGCTTCAAAATCAAATGGAAGGTGTAAGCAAAGATTGCTACAGCGATACCTGCCGCTGTAGCGATCAGTGCTTCCGAAATGGCCGGTGCAACAACATTCAGTGATGCCGAAGACTGACCGCCGAGTTCGGAAAATGTTTCAAGAATCCCGATGACCGTACCAAATAGACCAATGAACGGAGAAGTTGATGCAATAATGGAAAGCCATGTCAAACCTTTGGTAGAAACACGGATAGCATCGGAAACTGCTGCTTCCAAAATTGCTTTGTTCGGTTTGTTCACGCGTGCCAGATAAGTAAAAATAAGTGAATTGGTAGCCACTGATTTTGACTGACCTGTATAGAGTGACTTGAGAGAGCGTGCCTCTGCAGCGATACGTGATTTTAAAAGAAAGTAACGATCAAGAAAAATCCAAAACGTTGCAATAAAATAGAGTGAAAGCACAAGCAGCACGAAGATCGTGATCGCACTGCTGCCTGTGAAGTAGTGAAGAAGTGTGCCCAAATTAGAGAGATTTCCCTATATTTTCGACTTTGCTTACCGCTGCAGCAATCACTGTACTCGAAGATTCCGCTTTTTTAAGCAGTTCTTTGGCTTCGCTGAGTGCCTGAGCCAAGTCTGTATCTTCACCGGAAAGCGCTACGGCACCATCCACGATACAGGTAGTCTTCTCTTCGTCTACTTTGACATAGCCGGAGTTGATCGCCACAGCCACTTTCGATCCGTCAGCCTTGACAATCTCGATCACACCTGCCTGGAGCAGAGAGACAAGTGTCGCATGCTTTGGAAGCACGCCGAACTCACCCTCAGAACCGGGAAGCGTGACCTGTCGGACTTCGTCATCAAAGATCACACCGTTGGGTGTGACGATTTCAAGCTTCATTAGTTCCATAAATATCCTTTATCAGACAAGAACTAAGCTTACTTAGCGTTGATCTTATCGTTTTTCTCAATAGCCTCAGCCATATTTCCTACCATGTAGAATGCCGCTTCATTCATATGGTCGTATTTACCTTCAAGCAGCCCTTTAAAGCCTTCGATAGTATCTTCAAGTGTTACATACACACCTGGGCTTCCTGTAAAGACTTCAGCAACGTGGAACGGCTGAGAAAGGAATTTTTCGATCTTTCTCGCTCTCTCAACAACCAGTTTGTCATCTTCAGAGAGTTCATCCATACCCAGAATCGCAATGATATCCTGAAGGTCTTTGTACTTCTGAAGTGTCTGCTGAACACCACGCGCTACATTGTAGTGCTCTTCACCGATAATCTGAGGATCGAGCATTCTTGAAGTTGAATCAAGAGGATCGACCGCAGGGTAGATACCTTTTTCCGCAATTGAACGGTTAAGAACCGTTGTCGCATCAAGGTGTGCAAAGACCGATGCAGGTGCAGGGTCAGTCAGGTCATCCGCAGGTACGTAAACCGCCTGAACAGAAGTGATCGAACCTTTTGTCGTAGATGTAATACGCTCTTGCAGCGCACCCATTTCACGACTCAATGTAGGCTGATAACCAACCGCTGAAGGAATACGTCCAAGAAGTGCTGACATCTCGGAACCAGACTGTGCGAAACGGAAGATGTTATCGATGAACATCAGAACATCGAGACCCATCTCGTCACGGAAGTACTCAGCCATTGTAAGACCGGTAAGTGCAATACGGTTACGTGCTCCCGGAGGTTCACTCATCTGACCGTAGCAGAGTGCAACTTTGTCAAGAACGTTGGATTCTTTCATTTCATAGTAAAGGTCATTACCTTCACGTGTTCTTTCACCAACACCGGCAAATACTGAGTAACCGCTGTGTTTCATTGCAACGTTGTTGATCAGCTCCATAATGATAACGGTTTTACCAACACCCGCACCACCGAAGAGTCCGACTTTACCACCTTTTGCATACGGCGCAAGTAGGTCAACGACTTTGATACCTGTTTCAAATACTTCTGTTTTGGTGCTCTGCTCATCAAATGGCGGCGGATCTCTATGGATCGACCAATACTCTTTTGCTTCACATGGGCCTGCATCATCAACAGTATCACCGATAACGTTAAAAATACGTCCGAGTACTTCTTCACCTACAGGTACTTTGATCGGAGCACCGGTCGCTTTGACTTCCTGTCCTCTTACTGTACCTTCACTCATATCCATTGCAATTGTTCTTACTCTGTTGTCACCGAGCTGTGCTGCAACTTCCAAAACCAGTCTGTGTTCTTTACCGTCAAATGTATATACTGTCTCCAGTGCCTCATTGATCTCCGGCAGATAGTCTGTGAAATCCACATCAATTACTGGACCCAAGACTTGTACTATTTTACCTGTCATTACTTCTCCTCTACTT
>JALUXB010000061.1 GCA_027019175.1 Sulfurovum sp.
TGCTTTTTTGGCAATTTCAATGATACGTTCGGGGCGATAGCGCAGAAAAAGGAGGTTGGAAGGCATTTCGAGAATCTTTTTCTGTTCGCTTCGCTTAAGCGCCAGAAATGCCGGATGGCGTTTGAGCGCCTGCTCCTTTTTTGCGCGTTTGGCTGCTTCATCAAGCATAGCGGTACGTCCCAGCACTTCGAGTGAGTGTTTGTAGAGCGTACGCAGCAGCCGTGCGGAGAAAGAGTTGTAAATGTCGCTGCCTACCCCATTCATATCGGCATAGGTAAGAATATAGATCATATCGAGCAGTTTTTTGCTTGGGAAGTGTGATGCGAAGCCGAAGATGATCTTTTCGCTGTAGAGGTCTTCGCGCTGTGCGACGTTGCTCATCAGTGTATGGTACTGGATAAGCCGTTCTCCCATATCGATCAGTTCAGGTTTGATGTCCAGTTTTTGTGCGAAGATCTTGAAAAGCGATGCACCTACAAGATGGTGGTCACGTTTACGCCCTTTGCCCGCATCGTGCAGGAAAACAGTCAATTTCAGCATTGCCTGCTCTTCCCCGTCAAGCGCATCGTAAAGCTCTTTGACCAGAGGCTCTTCAATATGTTCGAGATGGTAAACACAGCGTAATGAATGAATGTCTACGGCGTATTGGTGATATCCGTCAAACTGGGGCAGATCGATTACTTTTTTGATTGGCGGGATCGTGTATCGCAGCAGTCTGACATAGGAAAGAGTACTCAAAATAGAGTAGGCGTGCGGTTGGCAGAAGATTGCCGAGATGGTTTTATACAGTATCTCATCCGGCCGTTCAGGGTGCTTGGCATCGATAAGAGCCCGAAGGAAAGTCGGATGCGCACGGAACGGGGTGTGTGCTTCTCTGACCATCTGTTTGAGCAGGCCGTTGAGGTCTCGGCTGTTTTTGGGGAAGATAAAGCGTTTTTGTGAGGGAATTGCCACATAGTCTCGGGTAAGCTTCTCCAGCCAGATGGTACTGTAGAGGCGGACGATCTTGAGTGACTCGGTTACCTTCTTTGCAAATTTTATCTGTCCGTTAGGTGTGTTTTCGTATCCAAGCAGCGTGCCCACCTGCGGGATATGTTCGAGTCTGAGTCTGTCCTCTTTTTTATGGGTGGCAAGGTGTAGAGCCGAACGGACACGGAAGAGAAACTCCAGTGCAATACGGAACGGTTTGTATTCACGCTCTTCGACGATCTCGGTGGGGAGCTCCTTGATGGCATTGATGTTGTAACGCATTTTCCCGATCCAGTAGACAAGGTTGGCGTCTCTGAAACCGCCTGCGCCTTCTTTGAGATTGGGCTCCATCGTCAGAGGGTATTTGTGGTGTTTGTGTGCCTGCTCTTCAAGTTTGGCTTCAATGAATGCTTTGATATTGTCGTGACGAATCTGTGCAAGCGCATTTTGTGTCTCCGTCCATATAAAGTGTGACCCGTCAATAAAACGTGACTCAATAAGTGCGGTTTTGATGGTAATATCGGTCTTGGAAACTTCAAAGAGTTCTTCAACGGTATGGACGCGATGTCCCAGTTTCAGTCCCGCATCCCAGAGCAGATAGAGCACTTTTTCGATGAGTGCTTTGGTATTGTAGCCGGGGATATCCCTGTAAACGATCATCAAATCAATATCCGAATAGACACAGAGCTGTTCACGTCCGTAAGAGCCTAATGCAACAAGCGCTATGGGAATGGCGTTTTTCAGCGGTGTGTAGTTGCCGAACATAGAGCGCAGTGTGACTTGATAGGCAATTTTGATAATGGTGTCGATTTTTCGGGTGTGTCGGACAAGAAAGTCTTTCCCCCCGGTCGTGAAGAAGGTCTCTTCAAGGGTTCCAAAATAGGCTTTGATCTCTTTTTTGAGGACTTTAGCAATCTCAAGATCCGATGCCCCTTCATACAGCAGTGCTTCAATTTCAGACTTTAGCTGGTTCACGGTCTACTCCTGTAGGCAAGCTGTGCGATGCCCTAAACAATTAGTGATATAATACCGAAATTTATGATGAAATGGACTGCACAATGGATCTTATAGAAAAGGTACGTAACAAAGAACGCCTGAGTCAGCAAGAGGGCGAAGCACTCTACGAACTTGATCTCTATACGCTGGGTGAACTTGCCGATGCGATACGTAAAGAGAAATATGGGCGTAAAAGCTTTTTCAACGTCAACCGCCATATCAATCCTACCAATGTCTGTGCGGATATTTGTAAGTTTTGCGCCTATTCTGCCAGCAGAAAGAACCCCAACCAGTATACGATGAGTCATGATGAGATCCTTGCCATTGCGGAAAATTCTGTCAAGAACGGTGCCAAAGAGGTACACATCGTCTCGGCACACAACCCCAGTGACGGTGTGGAGTGGTATATGGGTGCTTTCAGGAAGATTAGAGAGCGGTTTCCCGACCTGCACATCAAGGCGATGACTGCTGCGGAGATAGACTTTCTGCACCGTCAGTATGGACTCAGCTACGATGAGGTGCTCGACCTGATGATCGAAAATGGGGTAGATTCCATGCCTGGCGGTGGGGCTGAGATCTTTGATGAGGGTGTACGAGAATACCTCTGCAAAGGCAAAGTGACTTCCGAACAGTGGCTTGAAATTCACCGAAAGTGGCATGAACGGGGCAGGGAGAGCAACGCAACGATGCTTTTTGGTCATGTCGAGACGCGTGCACACCGTATTGACCATATGCTGCGTCTGCGCAATCTGCAGGATGAAACAGGCGGTTTCAACGCATTCATCCCGCTGGTTTACCAGCGTGACAACAACTTTCTGAAAGTTACAGAGTTTCCTACCGGGCAGGAGATCCTCAAAACCTATGCTATCAGCCGTATTCTATTGGACAATATTCCCCACATCAAAGCCTACTGGGCAACTTCAACGATCAATCTTGCACTCATCGCCCAGGAGTTCGGTGCGGATGACCTTGACGGTACGATCGAAAAAGAAGCTATCCAGTCTGCTGCAGGTGCTGCTTCCGCACACGGAATGCCATTGGAAGACTTCGTTGCGATGATTAGAAATGCAGGTTTCATTCCTGTCGAGCGTGATAGCCTCTACAATGAATTGAAGGTCTACTAAAAAGTTATGTTAGAATATATTTCTAAAAAAAGAAGGGTGTAACATGGTACTCATGATAGACAACTATGACAGTTTTACATATAATGTCGTACAGTATTGCCGTGAACTTGGTGCGGATTTGAAGGTTATCCGAAATGATGAAATGGAGATAGAACAGATCAAGGCGCTTAACCCCGAAAAGATTATCCTCTCTCCCGGTCCCTCCACCCCTGATGATGCAGGTGTCACACTTGATGTCATCAGAGAATTTGCCGACACGACACCCATCTTCGGCATCTGCCTGGGGCACCAGAGTATTGCACAGGCATTCGGCGGCGAAGTGATCCGTGCGAAGAAGATGATGCACGGTAAGACGTCACAGGTCAGGGTCGATGCCCAAACGCCTATTTTCAAAGACATTCCGGATGCGTTCCGTGCTACACGTTACCATTCTCTGACAGTCAACAAAGAGAATCTTCCGGAAACCATCGTACCCACCTCACACAGTGAAGATGACGGAGAGATCATGTCGCTGCAGATCAAAGATAAGCCCATTTACGGTGTACAGTTTCATCCAGAGTCTATTATGAGTGAATATGGGCACGAGATGCTTGACAATTTCCTCAAACTTTAAAGCAGGACGATACCTATGGGGAAAAAGCTCTTTCTATGGCTTCTTTTCCTTTATGTAATCCTTTCTGTTTTTCTTGCCGCTACCACGCCCATTACGCCACACGAGGCAAAAAATCTTTATGAATCACATTCACTGGTAACACTCCTGATGCAGTGGGGCAGCCACATCGTTCCGGGGCTGCTGGGACTGCGGCTCTTTTTTATGCTTTTTTCATTTTTGAGCCTGCGTATCTTTTATGAACTTAGCCAGCGCTATTTTAAAAAGCGTGAAGATGTCTATCTGTCTACCGCGCTTTTTATGTTTCTGCCGGGTATTATTACTGCGACCGTACTGGCCAATGTCGGTATTATCGTATTGATGCTGGTGCTGCTTTTTGTACTGCTGTATGAACGGCGAAACTTTGCGCTGCTGCCCTTTATCATGCTGGCACTCTTCTTTATCCATGAAGCTTCTATCATCTTTTTTGTGGCACTCTTGTTTTATGGTATTACACACAAGGACAAACCGCTGGCAGTGCTGTCCGGTGCGTTTATACTTGCGTTTGTTTATCTGGCGAAAGGCATTGAAATCAGCGGTCGGCCTACGGGACATTTTATTGAAGTCTTTGGTCTTTATGCCGCAGTATTCTCCCCATTACTCTTTTTATATTTTTTCTATACAATGTATAGAATTTTGCTTCGCGGAAAAAAAACACTGATGTGGTATATCTCTTTTACCGCACTGGTTGTTTCGTTGCTGCTCTCCATCCGCCAAAAAGTCTATATTACAGACTTTGCCCCTTATGTAATGATCTCCACTATTGCCATGGTGGAAGTTTTTATGAACAGTCTGCGCGTACGTCTGCCTCAGTTTCGAAAACGCTACAAACGCGCGTTTTATGTGGTAATGGGATTCCTTGTACTTTCTGTGGCGATGCTGGTTTTCAGCCGTCCTCTCTATATCGTGACCAAAGAAGGTACGCACCCTTTTGCAGCACAGATTTTTACACCTTATTATTTTGCCAAAAAGCTTAAAGCTGAAGGCAAAAAGTGTTACGATGCGAAAGGCAGGGCAGCATTGCAATTACGCTACTACGGTATTTCTTCCTGCAAGCAGTAGTGAACTGTTTCCAAAATACACAAAAACAATAGATTTCTTATCGTTTTAATTAGTCAAACGAAACTTAAACCCTTCGCATGCTACACTTTAACGAACAAAATTAAAGGAGAACTCGATGGCTCAAAAGGCAATTAGAGAGTACGATGGTAAAGCAATTTTTGCAAAACATTGGAACGAATATTTTGACGGTTTCCATTATGGATTCAAATCAGTATTGGTTACCAGTGGCGATGAACTAAGAGAGAAAGCAAAAGAACACGGTTTTGAATGGTTGAACCAGGAACCGCTTGTTGCCAAGCCGGATATGCTGTTTGGTAAAAGAGGGAAAAATGACCTTGTTCTGTTTAAAGTCAATAAACCCGGTGATGTTACACTGGAAGATGCTGCAAAGTGGATCGATGAGAAACAGTCTCATGAAGTAACACTGCTCTCTGGTCAGAAAGGTCACCTGACACATTTTATCGTTGAGCCGTTCACTCCACATACTCAGGATCAGGAGTATTATATCTCTGCAACGACTGTGGGTGAGGATGATGTACTCTATATGTCTGCGGAAGGCGGTATGGAAGTCGAAGAAGGCTGGGATGAGAAAGTCAATGAAGTACATATCCCTATCAACATGCCTGATACCGATATGGAAAAAGCGATCAGAGCACATATTCCGGCAGATATTCCTGCCAAGAACAAAGAGGCTTTTGCATCATTTGCTATCCAGTTCTTCAAATTCTACAGAGATATGAACTTCGCATATCTTGAGATCAACCCGATTGTTATGCTTGACAACGGTGAAATGGCGATTCTCGACCTCGTTGCAAGACTGGATGATACTGCCGGATTTATGATGAAAGACGAGTGGGGTGATATCGAGTTCCCAACTGCATTTGGTATGGAAGACCAGTCTCCTGAAGAGAAAGCCATCGCTGAAGCAGATTCCAAGTCAGGTGCTTCACTGAAATTGACGATTCTTAACCCACAGGGACGTATTTGGACTATGGTTGCCGGTGGTGGTGCATCAGTCGTGTATGCTGACACAATCGCAGACTTTGCAGGTGTAGAAGATTTGGCGAATTACGGAGAGTACTCCGGAGGACCGACAACCGGTGAAACCAAATTCTACGCAGAGACTATTTTTGACCTCATGACACGTTATGAAGATCCACGAGGAAAAGTACTTATTATCGGTGGTGCGATTGCAAACTTTACCGATGTTGCAAAAACCTTTACCGGTATTATCCAGGCAATGGAAGAGTGGGCGGATAAACTCAAAGCACATAATACAAAGATTTATGTACGCCGTGGTGGACCAAACTATGAAAAAGGGCTGAAGGATATCAAAGAGGCTGCTGACAGACTGGGACTGGATATCGAAGTTTACGGACCGGAAACACACGTCACTGACATTGTAAGAATGGCATTAGAGAAGTAAGGGTAGGAGAAAATAGATGAGTAGCAGACTATTTACAAAAGACACACAGGCGATTTTTTGGAACAACAACAAGACAGCGATCCAGAGAATGCTGGATTATGACTATGTCATTGGAAGAGAAACACCGTCTGTAGCGGGTATTGTTGCACCTACAAGTGCAAACAAGTTCGAAAAGTTCTTCTGGGGCGGTGATGAGATCATGGTACCGCTTTACAAAAGTACCGGTGATGCTGTCAAAGAACAGCCTCAGGCGGATGTTCTTCTGAACTTCGCATCATTCAGAACAGCGTACGACGTTACGATGGAAGCGATTGAGATTGAAGGTCAATTCAAAACCATTATGATCACCGCAGAAGGTATTCCTGAAAGACTGGCAAGAAAGATGAATCAGGCAGCACGTGATGCCGGCGTAACGGTTATCGGACCGGCAACTGTCGGTGCTATTGTTCCGGGAGCATTCAAAATTGCCAACATCGGTGGTACAATCGAAAATATCATCAACTCCAAGCTGCACAGAGCTGGATCTTGTGGACTGGTTACCCGTTCAGGTGGTCTTTTTAACGAGCTTTCAAACATCATTGCGATCAATGCTGACGGTATTGCCGAAGGTGTTGCCATCGGTGGTGACAGATTTGTCGGTTCAGTATTTATCGACAATCTGCTTAGAATGGAAGAAAATCCTGATGTAAAATATATGATTCTTCTTGGTGAAGTAGGGGGAACAGAAGAGTATAAAGTGATCGAAGCCGTAAAATCAGGCAAGATCAAAAAGCCGATCATTGCATGGTGTATCGGTACGATCGCAAAACACTTCAGCTCAGGCGTACAGTTTGGTCACGCGGGTGCTTCTGCTAATGCCGATGCAGAAACAGCAGCAGCAAAAAATGCAGCAATGGCAGATGCAGGTATTCACGTTCCGGCATCATTCAACGACCTTCCTGCAACCATCGCGGAAGTCTATAACGATCTTAAAGCGCAAGGTGTTATCGGTGAAATCGAAGAACCTGCGATCAGAGAGATTCCAAAAACAAGAAGACCAAAACACTTTATCTGTACTATCTCTGATGACAGAGGCGAAGAGGCAACATATGCAGGTTTCCCAATCTCTTCTGTAGCACTTCCAAGTACAGGCAAGGGAATCGGCGATGTGATTTCACTGCTTTGGTTTAAAAAACAGTATCCGAAATGGGCGACAGAGTTCATTGAAACAGTCATTAAAACCGTTGCAGACCATGGTCCTGCCGTTTCCGGTGCACACAATGCCAAAGTGACTGCCCGTGCAGGTAAATCTGTTGTCGAAGCGTTGGTAACAGGACTGCTTACTATCGGACCAAGATTTGGTGGTGCCATCGATGGTGCAGCCAAATACTTCAAATATGCAGATGACAATGATCTGACACCGGCAGAGTTCCTCAGTTATATGAAGAAAGAAGGTATACCGATTCCTGGTATTGGACACAGAATCAAGTCTCTGAAGAACCCTGATTTACGTGTCAAAGGGCTCATGGACTTTGCAGCAGAGAACTTCCCTGCAACACCGCTGCTTGACTATGCAAGAACGGTTGAAGCATTGACTACATCCAAAAAAGAGAACCTTATTCTCAATGTGGACGGTACGATCGGTATTCTGATGGTAGATATGTGGAGAGCACTTGGATACAGTGAAACTGAGATTGATGAGTTTATCGAGTCGGGAACACTCAATGCATTCTTCATTGTCGGTAGATCCATCGGATTCATTGGTCACGTACTTGACGAAAAACGTCTGGCAATGCCAATGTACCGACATCCAATGGACGACATCCTCTACGATGTCAAGAAGGCAGAGCCAATCGCTTAATGCTTTTTATAGACACGGCTCCGCCGTGTCCCTCTCTTCTTTCTTAATTTTCGCCAAATCACCATATAAACTTTTCAATTAAAACCCCTAATCCTCAATTCGGATGTATATATCTAAGTATGGTATAGGATGTCTTGTACTCCCGCAATATTACATAATCAAACGAAAAATAGATCACGATAAACCCACATATTCATGCATTTAAACAAAGAAGGTGTAACACCCTACAGGGAGAAGTGTCAATTTTCCATTTGAGACAAATAACAAATACAAATAAATAAATTGCAACCCTTAATTTCCCTATATAATGTAAGCAAAGAAAAAAATTTAAAAAAAAACGAAAAAAACCGAAAAAACCCTTGACAAGGGTGACGTTCGGTGCTATAATACGCGTCCACAAACACAGAGACCTTAACCGAGTTGGTTGAGAGAGTGAGAGTGAGTGATCTTTGACAACTGAATATAAGT
>JALUXB010000062.1 GCA_027019175.1 Sulfurovum sp.
CCCGTATATATTCTCCAGTGGGCCGAAATCCTCCTGGTGATTCATTCTATCGATCAGCCAGTTTTTCAGTTTTCCGTAAAAATAGCTATATCCGGGCAATGGAGCGTCCACCCCATACGGATGCAGCACACCATCCCGCTTCAGGTAGGAGCAGAGGCGGTATCGATCCATGATACCGCCTGCTTCAAATGTGTCAATCTCGATCCACTTGTCACCGATTCCTTTGGAGTTTGGCCCCCATGACTTCTTTTCTGAAATCTTCTTCGCACCCTCTTTCCGGATTGTGCAGTCATTAAACGTGGTGAATCTTTTGGCAACAAGCTCGCTCACACGCATTGCATCATCATAGACAACTTCAAACAAGACGGCAATTTCGGGTTCAACCTGTGCATTGGCCTCATAAGATGGAAGCTGAAGTATATCGGTGCCAATGCAGTAGACTCCCAAAAAACCTTCATCTCCGGGCAGATAAAAAGGGAAAATACCCTTTGGGGCTTCCGGTGCTTCAGTCACGATATTTTCAAAATCTTTCAGCTCTCCCGCCTGCTCAAGATGATGTGCAAAGTTTCCTGCCACACCAAGTCCTATGGTACTTTTCAAATCCATGAATGCTCACTTTTTTTGATGACATTATACCATTATGTACTCCACATACATTCCACATCAATATTTTATACTGAAAAAAAGAGCAAAGGAGCAGCAGGTGTGGTGGCGTAATTTCTGGGAAAAATGCAAAAATTACCGTAATATCATTTTGGTGTCAACGTTCATAGGCAGTATGCTTGTTTTTATGCTGGCAACGGTTATCTATGTTACTTCACAGGTAGCCAACTGCTCCAGTGTCAAAAAAGCACGAAAAGTCTGTATGAGTGAAAAAAGAGTTTTATTGAAGTACATAAAAAAAGTTGAGGTATAGCTGACTGCCAAAGGCAGTCAGAAGGTAATTACTTCGCCGCTGCAACAGCGTCTTTGAGTGTTTTACCGAATTTGAACTTGGGTGCAGTATGCGCGGGCTTGCTGTATGTTTTGTCTGTACCAGGTACTTTACCAGTCTTTGCCGCAACTTCTGCTGTAGAGAAGGTTCCGAAACCTACGAGAGAAACTGACTCTTTTTTTGTCAGTGCTTCTGTTACAGAATCAATGAACGCTTTTACCGCTCTTTCTGCTGCTGCTTTGCTCTCATACTCTCCATTTTTCTGAACCAGTTCTACGAATTCTGATTTTGTCATTCTTCTTCCTTTAGTGTTAAGATAAATTTATTATAGCACAATCTATTCTTAAGATTTCATAAAACAAAGTCTAAACTCCCCATAAAATGGGCATTTGCAGACATTTTACTGATGAGAAAGGCAAATTTTTTCTCTAAAAGTCCGAATGTCACAAAAAAGTCACTTTATGCTTTCTGATTTCTTCCTATAAAATAATACAATAATGCACCAAATGCATAGAGAAAGAACACAACCAAAAACCATATCAACTTGTTGATACTGTCGTTGAAGTTACTTTTGAGAATATCGATTAATGCCCATATCCAGAAGATCAAGATCCCCAATCCAAGTAGCAATCCAATCAAGCCGCCCAATGCATCCATACTGTTTCCTTGTTTTCAAGACAGGTAAAGCTGTAGTATAGTCGATTTGAATTGTGAATATGGTAAAAATAAATATAGTTGGAAAATTTGTAAGAATGGTGCGTCAGAGAGGATTTGAACCTCCACACCACTAGGGCACTACCCCCTCAAGGTAGCGTGTCTACCGTTCCACCACTGACGCATTTTCGATAGTTAGAAACTATCTGAAGTTTTAAAATGAGGGCTTAACAAAAAGTTGTAGCGGAAGTATACCGCTACAACCTTAAAGTCTCCTTAGCTTACCCGATGAAAGGGTTAGCGTAGAGAGCGATCAGCGCGATTACCAGTGTATAGATAACCTGTGCTTCGATCATCGCCAGTGCAATGAACATTGTAGTCATCAGCTTACCGCCGAGACCTGGGTTTCTTGCTGTACCGGCAATTGTAGCAGCAGCTGTGTGACCCATACCGATCGCACCACCAAGAGCAGCAAGACCAAGACCGACACCGGCAGCAACTACTGAGTAAGCTTTGATCATAGATTCGCCTTCACCAGCGAAAGCAACAGCACCGAGTGCCAGGAAAAGCAGGAAAAACTTTTTCATTTTATATCCTTTAGATTAGTAGATTTTAAGTCTCTTCGACTGTTTTCCAAAGTCCGTTCGGATTGCGTAAACAGCACATTGGCTGCCAACCGGCACATAAATGCAACCGATTTCCCTACTGATCACTTTGTATAAACGGCATAATTATACCCTCTGCCCCGTTAATTTACGCTAAATTATCTTCTCTTTCACACATCACGTGTCTCTTTTTCAAGATAGACTTTAATGGTTTCAATCAATGCCTGCATCTTGGCTTCATACAGCAGTGTATAGCGTCCCAGCAAGTGTTCATTCTTATAAGCAAACTGCATCAATATCTCATGTACCAGTGCCTTCATATCAAAAGCACCAATCTCTGTAAGGTCAGAGAGCAGCTCTTTACATTCATGTATAACCCGTTCATACCGTTTTTTTTCGATCCACTGCGGCAGCATTTCAGCGCTTTGTCCATATTTGTGGACAAAGGTTTCAAGACGCTCAAGATAGAGCATTTTATGTTCCTGTGCATGCTCCAAACCGGCTGCGACATCAAGCCCCTGAATTTCAAGCATCTTTTCCAACGAAAGCCCTCTGTTGACATTTCCGACAAAGAGGGTAAATACAGTATAAAGCTGATTGACATTGAGTGGTTTGGTCAAATAGGCATTCGCTCCGGCTTCGAACATTGCCTGTATCTCCGGGCCAAGGCTGAATGCGGTAAAAGTCACAATAGGAATATGGTCAAGCTGCTGCACATGGCGGATCATCTTCGTCGTTCCGATTCCGTCAAGCACAGGCATACTGATATCCATCAGAATCAGGTCGTAATCTCTGTGTTCGGTAAAAAGGTATTCCAGTGCTTCTTTGCCATTATTGGCAATATCGATAATAATACCTGAATGCTTCAGAACATTCTGGACAATCTTCTGGTTAATAAGGTTATCCTCCACAACCAGCAGTCGCATCCCTTTAAAGTAGGTAAAACAGTCAAGATCGATATTTTCCGATTCGGGGATCAGTTTGGTGTAGACATGCGGTTTTTGCACTGTTTTCTTTTGGATATGGCCGCTACCCCCATCCCATTGCGGCAAAGGTTCCTTTGTTTTAACAGACGGCACTGTTTTCAAAGGAGAAGAAGGTGTTTCCCCCTCTTTTGGTACTTCTTCTTTCTCAAAGAAATCTGCAATCCGGTCACGATTGGCATACCATAACGCACCCATCAGAAGAAGCAGTGCGATGGCCATCTCTACATAGCTTCCGTTCATTACTTCACTGCTCCTTTCACATTGCTGTTCTATAATCTCTTTAAGAAAGATATTCCGGTGTTGCCAGTTCTACTTTTTTACCTTTCTGTTCCATTACAACCACATCGATCTCATCGCCTTCATGGTAACGCTCAGAAAGGTTGTTTACACGCTCTTTGGCAATTTTCGAAATATGCAACAGTGCGTCAAACCCGTCAGGCATCTCTACAAAAACACCAAAATCGACGACTTTTTTTACTCGGCCTTTATACATTTTGCCCACTTCATAAGTCATCTGTTTGCGTACAGGTGCATCGGCAATCTTTTTAATATGCTCTTTGGCGGCAGCCACTTTTTCTTTGTCGCTTCCTGAAACTTTGACACCGCCGGCATCTCTGTCAAGATCGATACTCACTTCGAACTTCTCAATAATATCACGGATCGTAGCACCTGCCTTTCCAATGATATCACCGATCTTGCTGGGATTGATCATAAAATGCTCTGTCGCCGGAAGAGCTTCACTTTCCACAATATTCTTTTCAGCCTCTTCCATGAGGTCAAGAATATGATTCTTTCCTCTACCCGCCTGGACGAGTGCGTCTTTAAGCACATGTAGGTCGATACCGCCGAGTTTGATATCCATTTGCAGAGCGGTGATCCCTTTGCGTGTCCCCGCAATTTTGAAATCCATATCCCCGTCATGGTCTTCAAGCCCCATGATGTCTGAAAGGATAGCATATTGATCCCCGTCATGGATCAGCCCCATTGCGATACCTGCAACAAGTGATGTCATCTCCACCTCTGCCGAGCGCAGTGCGAGTGAGCCGCCGCAGATCGTTGCCATGGAGGAAGAACCGTTACTCTCAAGTACTTCCGACACCAGTCTGATCGTCCCGTCATAATTAAGAGGAATAGCCGGCTCAAGCGCCCGCTTTGCCAGGTTCCCATGCCCAAGTTCACGTCTTCCCGGAGCACCGATATAAGAAGCTTCTCCTACAGAATAACCCGGGAAGTTGTAATGTACCATAAAGTTTTCCGACTGGCTGTTCTTGTCGGTAATAAGCTCGAACATCTGCGCATCTTTTTTATCACCCAGTGTCGCGGTGACAAGCACCTGGGTCTGTCCGCGGGTAAAGAGGCAGGAACCGTGCACTGACGGAAGAATATTTGTCTCGATTGCTATCGGTCGCACCTGGTCAAGCGCACGTCCGTCCGCACGTATGCCCTTTTCAAGGATCATCTTGCGCACGACACTCTTTTTATACTGTTCAAGTACCCTGCCCACAAGCTCTTTGTCCGCTTCTTTGCCCTCTTTCTCCAATGCTTCAAGAATGGCGCTGCGTACTTTTTTAAGCTCGGTTGAACGCTCGGATTTGGCCATATGGGAAATGGCAGCTTCTACTGCTTTGGCATAATTTTCTGCAATATACGTATAAAGCGCTTCGTCAACTTTAAGATCGTTCAATTCCAGTGCAATCGGCTCTCTTGCCACAGGTTCAAGCTCAGCCGCATACACTTCACTCGCCTCTTCAATGGCATCCTGCGCCAGCCCGATCGCTTCCACCAGCGCCTCTTCATCGATCTCATTGCTCTCCTGATGCTCCAAAATCAGCGGTGCTGCACCCAGCATAGGATCGATCGGATCGACCTCGATATCATCAATCACTTCTGAAGCCATCGTACGCATTTCAATCATCAGGATATCTCTTCCCGATCCAACCACAAGCAGATCAAGCACACTCTCATCCTGTTTGGAAAGAGAGGGGTTGATCACAAGTTCATTCTCTATTTTCCCGATGCGCACGGCACCAAGAGCCCGCTTCACAGGTATATCGGAAACGTACAGTGCTGCCGAAGCTGCATGAAGTGCCGCTACCTGCATATCAACTTCACTGTCACTGCTGACAACCATAACACTGATACTGACAGGATAGAAAAACCCGTCCGGGAAAAGCGGACGGATCGAACGGTCAATAATACGTGACGTCAATGTTTCAAAGTCACCCGGCTTTGTCTCACGCTTGATAAAACCTCCGGGAATCTTCGCTGCCGCATATGCTTTCTCAATATACTGAACTGTCAAAGGAAGAAAGTTCTCTTCTACCGCTTTTTCATCTACGGCTACGGCTGCAATCAGCACTGCCTTGCCCTGACGGTACATCACTGCACCGCTCGCCTGTTTGGCAATTTTATTGCACTCATAAATCTCATCGAGGTTATTTACACTGACTTTGATGATCGTTTCTTTCATAATGGTATTTCTTTCCTTTTGTTTTTATTCGTGATCCGCTTTTTCAAATTTTTCATATGATTCAACAATATGGAGAATCTCCTCGAAACTTGGACGCGCGAAATATTTATAATAGTATTCTATCGAAATATAGTCCTGTATTTTATGAGGGCAGAAGACACCGTCACACACTGTCAAGAGATTTTCATATACTTCTCTGTCCAAAATCGGTGTAGCAATATAAATATTTTTCGCTTCTCTTGCAATGACCGATTTCAATGCAGCCATCATCGTAAGTCCTGTCTCGACACACTCGTCTGCCAATACCACATACTTCCCTTTCAACGGCAGAAGGTCTTTGCCTTTCCGGTACCGGTAGACATAGCTGAGAACCTCCTCATCATATTTCCGCTGTGCCTCACTGTAGACAAAATCTTCGTTGATATCAAACGCATCGACAAGGGCTTTGTGCATGACCACTTCTTCTGTTTCCGAGATCATGGCAATCGTCGTTTCAGGATTATTGGGAGCCAATATGGGTTCTGTCAGCAAAATATCCATCTGTGATCCGATTGCTTTGGCTATTCTGTCTGCAAAGTAGACACCGCCTTCACTTACGCCTATCACAACGGTTTCATTCTCCCGGAGCAATTCAAGCGGCAGTGTTTCAATCAATTGTGCTGCCGCGTCTTTCCTGTCTTCGAAGTAGCAGTGTTCAGGGTCTGAATCGGTTTGCATGGTCTACTCCCGGGTATTGTCTGTTAATCTCATCTTCATCAAAAGTATAACGAAAATCCTCTATATACTTCATCAACAGCTGATAGGCATGGTTCAGCTGCTCCATCTTCTGTGCATCGCCACCAACATCGGGGTGATACTTTTTAGCCAAAAACCGGTACTGGTTTTTAATATCCTCTTTGGTCACAAATTTTGGAAGTTCCAGTGTTTCAAGTGCCTCTTCTATGATCTCAACCGGACTTTTCATCTACTGTTTCGTTCCAATACTGGCAAATGGGATAAAATTGAGCTGAAAGACAAAACTGTATTCCTGCGTATAGCCGGATCCGTCTACAGTTGCCCTTGGTACAACATTGGCAGACAGCTGCGCTGTCACACTCCAGCAGTCACGTTTGTAACCGCCGCCAAGGCGCCAGAGTTTGAGATTTGAAAAATTTTCATTCTCATCTTCCCTGAGGCTGTAACTGACACCCCCGTTAACATAGATATGTTCATCATAATCATAACGGAAATCAAACAGAAAATCATTTGCTGTTACTTTATGCGGATTCACATCAAAATCTTCTTTGTAGGTATGTGAGAGGGAAAGGTAGTATTTTGCCCCATGAACAGAAACCCTGCTGGATGCTTCATGGACAGTACTGTATTCAAACGAATAGTAAATATTATTGTAAAACGTCCAGTTTTCCCAATTGTACTGCATCTCATTGCTTAAATCGGCAAATTCATACTTCCTGTTGCGATAGTAGCGCTGAGAAAGACGCTGAAAGAATATCAGATGCATATTTTCATCGTAAAAATACTGATTGAGCGAAAAGCGTGCTTCCTCTTCAGGCAAGCCGACAGAAAAAAGTTCCTGCACATCCTGATTGTTCTCTACCAGCTCCGAAAAGGGCAAAGGTTTTTGACTTTCCGACCCTGGTTTTATATAGCTGACCGAAGGTTGCAGAACATGAATGAAATTCCCGTAGTTTTTTGTTAAATCGGTAAACAGTTTTGCCGTATGAATATTGCTGTGGTACTGAAAGTAGTCTGGTGTCGGCGTTTCCACATTGCCAAAGAAAAAGCGGCCGTAATAAAGCTGTTCACCAAGCGAAAGGCTTACATAGTCATCAAAAAACGATGTGGTAAACTCGATGGGAATACGGAATTCCGCAGAGTTGAGTGTCGCACCTTCCCTTCTATCGAGCCTACGTGTCTGCATATCCAGAGAGTAGGTCAGGTTGTCAAAAAAGAGCCTGTCGAGAAATTTATGGAACTGCAGTGCAGGCAGTGTCTGAATGGTTCTGTCATTGCTCTCCACTCTGGTATCAATGAAATATTTGGCATTAAGCCCGCCATACCAGTCATTGTTGTAAAGAAAGTAGTTGAGCCTTGACTCCTGCAGATAGGTCTGGCCAAAATGCTCAAGTGAACTCTTTTGAAGGTTGAGGTAATCAATATCGTTAAGCCAGATAATATTTGCATAGAGTCCGTCAGTATAGTCTTCAGGAAGATATTTTCCAAGAAAATTTGAGGAATCGTAAAAAAATTCCAAACCGTAATGTTTGTCATTTCTCAGGTTGTTCTCTTCTACGAATGACTGTTTGTCTTTAAAGTATCCTGCTCTCAGTTCACCCGAAGAGTTGGGAGAATCCACAAACCGGTAGGTAGCGTACATTCCGGTACTCCGCTTAGTTCTTATCTGCGGGTTGAACTCCAGATCCATACTGTCACTGATCGCCCAGAAAACAGGTTGTTCATATATAAAGCCTTCATTGTTGCTGTATCCCATCATCGGGAACAGCAGCCCCGACTTTCTTCGGTTATCTGTAGAAAAAGCCAGATAGGGCGTATAGAAAACCGGTACATCATCGAAGTAAACACGGGTATTGTACAGTTTCATATATTTGTCGACACTGTCGTAGGTTGCTTCGGAAAAATACATTTTCCAAAGCGGGTCTTTGATGTTACAGCTTGAAAGCATACTGTTTCCAAATGTATAGTTGCCATCCGTTTTATTCGCATCGTTCGTCAGTAGCCAGACATCGTTGGCATTGGTGAAAAAAAGTTCTTTGAAACGTACTGTGTTCGTTTCAGTATCGATATCCATATGCGATGCATGTTCTTTGGTTCCGCTGTAGCCGATCATTTCAATGTTGCCGTCAAGTGTCAGCAGATGCTTCTCTTTATTGTACATTGCGTTGTCAGCATGGATAATACTGTCTTGATAATACACAACCACACCGCCACCCGCACGCATTGTTGTCCCTGTCCCCTCTACATGTGTAGCAGAAACTTCAATGTTATGGTTCTCTTCCGTTGCAGCATACAGCAAAACACTGCCATACAGCACTATAAAGAGAAACAGGTACTTAGACATCGATCACGACACAGTTGGAGAGTTTATCATGCAGTGTCTGGTGCAATGGAGAAAAAAAGGCCAATACAAAGCCGAGATAGAAGAACATTTCACTGACCAAACGCACAGATGCACGCCAGAAAGCCTGTTGAAAACGCAATAGATTTCCGGTATTCATATCGACAGCTTTGATTTTCATAACATATTTTCCAAGCGTTTGTCCGTTCTGCCAGATCAGCACAGTATGGTAGAGTACTTTCACAGCGAATACCACTGCAATATTGTCCATAATGAAAGCATTGATCGTCATAACAGCCGTTTCATCAACAGTTGTAATGCCTGCCATCAGGGCATTGATCTGCGAAGAGAAAATGATCATGAGGAAAAAATTGACCACCATATCGTCTATAATGAATGACCAGACACGCTTTCCATTAGAGGCGATCGGCAGCGAAGTGGCCTCCATTACGCCTCCTGCAATGCCTGATAGGCAATATCGGTACGGCACTGTTTGCCGGCAAAATGTACCTGTCCAACCAGCATATAGGCACGGTCTCTCGCCTCTTTGATGCTGTCACCAAGTCCCACGCACACCAGCACACGTCCACCCGTAGCATAGAGTTTGCCATCCTCTCCGCGGCTGACACCTGCAAAGGAGATATGTGCATTCTCTTTGAGCTCCTCATGATGGATCTCGTCGATGATAATCTCTGCAGCTGGAGAGCTTTTGTAGGGGTAGTCTTTGCTTGCCATCACTACACCCACGGCATACTTGTCGTGAAATTCAATTGTAGCATTTTTCAGATCACCTGTAGCCGCTTTATAGAAGAGTTCACTCGCCGGTGATTTAAGCAGCGGCATCAATTCTTCACACTCAGGATCACCAAAGCGCACATTGTACTCAAGGATAATAGGCTCACCCTTGACCACCATCACACCGATAAAGAGCACACCTGTAAAAGGCATCCCTTCCTCTTCCATCCCTTTCAGTGTGGGCTTGATGACACGGTCGTCAAGTTTTCTGTAAATTTCATCATTTACCAATGGGGTCGGTGCATAAGCACCCATTCCGCCCGTGTTTGGGCCTTCATCATTGTCAAGCAGACGCTTGTGATCCTGTGCAGCAGGCAATACAACATAATCTTTACCGTCACACACGGCAAAGACAGAAAGCTCATATCCGTCAAGGAATTCTTCAATGACAATGGCCGTACCTGCTTCCCCAAAAGCGTTGCCGCTGAGCATTTCACCCGCAGTTTTTTTCGCTTCTTCATGGCTTTGGGCAATAATCACACCCTTTCCGCCACACAACCCGTCAGCCTTGACGACAATGGGTACATCCAAAGTTTCAATAAACCGGTATGCTTCTTCAATGGAACTGGTCTCTATATAACGGGCTGTCGGCACGTTATGACGCGCAAGGAAGTTTTTCATGAAGATCTTGGAACCTTCAAGCTGGGCAGCCTTGGCAGTAGGGCCGAAAATAGTCAGTCCTCTTGCCTTGAAAACATCGACAATCCCTTCAACCAGCGGTGCTTCAGGACCGACAATGGTCAAATCAACACCATTATCCTCTACAAAATCCGCCAACGCATTGAAATCAGTGATAGAAAGATTTTCTCCAAGTTCATCGGTAGCACCGTTACCCGGAGAAAAGTAGATTTTCTCTACATTATCATCCTGTTTGAGTGCGCGTCCGATGGAGTACTCTCTTCCCCCGCTGCCTATGATCAGTACATTCATATTGTGATTCTCCCCGTGTTTACAGATAGTGATGTTTTAGATTGTCAGTAGTTGCCGTGCTTGTACGCAGAGGATTTTCAAAAGGTTTGAAGGCGTACTTGAAGTACGTCGAAAACATTTTGGAAAGCCTATGCGTGCAATGACGGTAACTAATGAGAGCCCGGATGGCCGTTCTGTATATCAGTCGGCCCTAAAAAGCCAACGGTGCAGGAGAGAGGAGCACGTTAGGGGGCAGATCCTCGCCCGTTTTCAGGCTCAAACGGAAGTGCCCACACACGGTGCCCGCTACATATCCCGCCAATACTAAATGTTGGACCCCATATTACAGTGGTCGAACCATCCAGGTAGGAAGATTATAGCCTATTTGGAGTTAGAAGTGATTAAAACTTCCTCTGCTTTTTCCACACAGGCATCGATTAACGGTTTTTCTGCCACAAAGAGGGATGCATCCGAAGGCAGATGTGCCCTGGTCGCCTCACCAATGACGACAGCTTTATAGGTCGGATCCCATCCAAAATTCTTCAAAAAGCAGTGGATTGTCGAGGGCGACGTAAAAATAATAATACTTCCCGCTTCCGGCTTTCTCTCTTCTTCATATACACGACAGGAGGTTTCATAAATCACCTGTTCACGCAATATGATGCCTGCCTCCTGCAAATAGGCTCTTGAATCAAAAGAGACTTCTTTGGGACGCAGGTAAAGCAGTTTTCTTTCACTAAAAAACCGGACAATATCTTCTGCAAGCGATTTTCCGTAAAAGGCATCGGGATGATAGATTACTTTGCCTCCCAGTGCCTCGATCTGCTTTTTGGTCGCCCCGCCAATCGCAACAGAAGGATAGTGCTTCCAGGAAGGATCGATCGCCTCTGCACTTTTTACCGCCTGCTTGGAAGTGAACATCAATGTATCGCTTTCTCCGAAGTCTATGGACGTTGCCGTCAACGAAAAGGCAATCATCGGAAGTGATTCCGTTCCTTCTCTCGGTGTTGGTGAAAGCAGATATATCTTTGCCATTACGAATCGATGTTTTTCTTTAAAAGATCCAGTGCTTTGCCGTGCAGCATTGCTTCATTCATTTCCGAATCGTCATACGGATCAAAATGCGGACTGATCACCCAGCGCTTGTTGGGATCGAGTGCCATAATTTGCAATTCTACCTCATCGGCGATGCGGTGCGCTTCAAGCAGTGTCATATCCGGCTTGAGTACCATGTGAAATTCTACAAAATTGGTTGTACCGTCCGTTCTGGTTTTAAGCCAGTGATAACTGGTTACCTTTGGATGGTTGGCAATAATCTCACCGATCTTTGCGACGACTTCACCATCGAGCGCCTTGTCAAGCAGTATCTCCACGCCTTCAACAATGATCTCATAGGCAGAATAGATAATATAGGCACCGATACCCATACCAAATACCGCATCGATGGCATCAATACCTGTCATGTAGACCAAAGCGAGCGAGACGAGGACTGCTCCGTTACTGAGCAGGTCCGTCTTATAATGGAGTGCATCCGCTTTAATCACGATGTTATCTGTCTCTTCTGCTATTTTCAGCAGGTAGCGCACCAAAAAGTATGTGACCACGATAGAGATAAGCATGGCCACAATAGATGCACCAAGCAGTGAGGTCGCACTCCCTTTATGCAGCTTTTCAATAGCGACATAAATGATATAGAGCCCCGACATCGTAATAACGGTGCCTTCAATCACTCCTGCTATCGCCTGGATCTTCCCTTTCCCATAATGGTACTTCTCGTCAGGATCCTCTTCCGCCTTTTTGATCGCAAAAAAGTTGAAGATGGAAACTGCCATATCAAGCAGAGAATCAATGGCCGAGGCCAACACTGCTACTGAACCGCTCGCTATTCCGATGATCAGCTTGACAAATACAAGCAGCGTTGCAACCGATGTGGAAACAACTGTCGCTTTTTTCTGTGATGACATAGGTTTATTGTTCAAAAATGTATCCTGTGGTTAAAAATAAAGAAGAATTATACCATAAAGAGAACGGGGCATACTGCCCCGGGCAGAAAGAGTTTAAAGTGCTTTTGCTGCAATTTTTGCAATGCGGTGCGCAAATGCTGTTTTGTCTTTTGGCTCAAGTCCTTCAGAGAGTTTGGCTGTATCGAGCAGCACATGTGCCATATCTTCAAAGAGGGTTTTGTCTTCCACTTTCTCAAGCTTTTTGACCATTTCGTGGTCAGGGTTTATCTCAAGAATCAACGGAATTTCCGGCATTTCCTGTCCCATTTGCGCAAACATTGCCGCCATACCCGCCATCGGATCGGAGCTGTCTTTAATAACACAGGATGGACTTTCGGTCAGACGCGTAGAGATCTTCACCTCTTTGATCTCGTCACCAAGTGTCTCCTTGAGTTTCTCTACCAGAGGCTTGAACTCCTCTTCAATCTCTTTTTTCTCTTCTTCAGTTTTTGAATCAGGTGCTTCGATGGTCGTAATATCTTTGAGTGTCCACCCTTTATACTCACCGATCATCGGAGTGACAATGCTGTCAACCTCATAGTCATCCATAATAAGCACTTCAATATTGGCCTTCTTGTACGCTTCAAGCAGCGGTGAGTTTCTCAATACTTTCTCATCTTCACCAATGATATAGTAAATTTCTTTCTTCTCGCTGTCTGCTCTTGAAATGTAATCATCGAACGACACCATACCCTCTTGGCTTGAACTCTTGTAGCGTACAATTTCAAGCAGCGTCTCTTTGTTGGTAAAATCGGTGTAGATACCCTCTTTGATGACACGGTTATACTGTGAAACGAATCGATCGAAATCTTCACCTTCAAGCTTCTTGATCGCTTCGAGGATCTTCTTGACCGAGTGCTGCTTGATATTCGCCAAAATGCGGTTCTCCTGAAGAATCTCACGGCTGACATTCAGCGGCAAATCTTCAGAATCGATAATACCGCGTACAAATCTCAAATATGGCGGCAACAGTTCTTTGTCATCATCGGTAATAAACACACGCTTGACATAGAGCTTGACACCCGGCTGATAGTCCGCACGGTAAAGATCCATCGGTGCCGTTCTTGGAATGTAAAAGAGCGTCGTAAACTCTGTCGCACCTTCAACCTTGTTGTGGATGTAGGTCAGAGGCTCTTCACTGTCGTGTGCAATGGTCTTATAGAACTCAATGTAGTCCTCTTTGGTCAACTCACTCTTTGGCAGTGTCCAGAGTGCCGTTGCGGCATTGACCTGTTCGCTCTTCCACACTTTTTTCTCTTTTTTGTCATCGCCTTCCCCTTCATACTCCACCTCTTCATAGCTAAGCATGATCGGGTAGGCAATATGGTTGGAGTACTTCTTGATCACCTCTTCCACACGCCACTTGTCAAGGAACTCTTTTTCATTCTCTTTGAGTTTTATGTAAATGACCGTTCCGTGTTCTTCTTTGGTAACCGGCGTGATTTCATATTCTCCGGTACCGTCTGTTGAAAATTTATATGCCTGTTCTTCACCTGCTTTTTTCGTAATGACATCAACATGATCTGCCACCATAAATACCGAATAGAAACCGACACCGAACTGACCGATGAGATTGCTGTCTTTTTTCGCATCCCCGGTCATCTGCTCCATAAAGGCCTTGGTTCCGGACTTGGCGATGGTTCCGAGATTCTCCATCAAATCCTCTTCATTCATTCCGATACCGTTATCGCCAATGGTCAAAGAATTGTCATCTTTATCGATCTTGACATTGATCTTTCCGGACCACTCCTCTTCTTTGAACTTATCATCTATCAAATGCAGATAATTGAATTTGTCGATTGCATCACTCGCATTGGAGATAAGCTCTCTTAAAAAGATCTCTTTGTTCGAATACAAAGAGTGTGTCATAAGTTTGAGCAGTTGCCCTATTTCTGTTTGAAACTGATGTTTTGCCATACCGTTTCTCCTGTCATCATATTAAATTTTATGGGATTATAGTATATTTTTAGAAATATTTCAAGTTTTTTTGTAAGAAACTTTAGTTACATTGACTAAAGATACTATTTTATATCTTCATTACTCACTTAATAAGTAATTTGCTATAATGATTCAAAATAATCAAACAAAAGGAACAAAAATGCAGAAAATATCCTTATTTACCCTGACTGCCGCCACTGCGGTCATCATGGGCGGATGCGCCCAGACCGCTCCGTCACCCCTTGACAGCGAAGAGTGTGCCACACTCCAAAAGAAAATAGTACAAACAGACCAGTTTATCAAAAAAGTTTCGGCAATGGATCCGGCTCATGTTGACGAAATGATGATGGCCATTCCCAAAACCGAAATCACCACTGAAACGACCAAACCCAAAATGCTCCGTGATGCCAAACGCAGAAAAGCACGCCTTGAACAGGAATTCAACACGTCAGGATGTAAAAAAGAAGAATAGCCCCCTCATTCCTACGAAAAAGGAAGCTGCCGTAGGGTACGATGTTTCGCACCTTTAATCCGCATGGAAACAAATGATCTCTTTTATCTCAACTCATCTAAAAGGTGCGTGGTTACGCACCCTACCAATTGAAATCGAAATATCAAAATATAGAGCCAACAATAGATTATACCTTTGGCTTGTCATAAATTTTGGCTGATCATCGTGAAAGAAGAACACAGTTCAACTACATTAACAGAATAAATTCATTTTAGATGTGAAGGGGAATGATACGAAATAAAAAAGTAAAATTAGAAATGTTTGGGTGATGCCGTGCAGGGTGTTGCCAGGAGACAATACCCTACAGCTCACTGTTTGCTAATAGAGTCCGAACTTCCCGTCGGCTCTTTTGTACATAACACGCATGTTGCCGTCGTAGTCATTAAATACGATGAACTGGCGTTTTTTCTCCGCTTTGAGTGCCTCAATGGCTTCATCGAAGTCAAGCGGTTTGTGCAGTTCCAAATCCATAGGAACGATCTCAATATCTTCCGCATCGATCTCGGTAACTGCTTCTGCCTCTTCGCCAAGGTCTGCAAAGCTGTTGACTTTATGGTCTTTGATCTTGTCTGCATGGCGTCTGAGTGATTTCTTGACACGTTCAGCACCAAGGTCGAGTGCGGCATAGACATCTTTGTTGTGCTCGGTGATGACAATGGTATTTTTGTCTTTGAGGTTGACCAAAATCTCTACACTAAAGCCTTTTTTTCCGTTTCTTTCATCCGCTGAAATGACGACGCTTCCTGAAATAATGTCGAGGTTATATTTTTTAAATCCCTCAAGCAGTGCTTCGGCATACGCCTTGATGGCATCTGTCAGCTCGAAATGTCGACCGGTAATACTTTTATTCATCATAGATCCTTTAGTGTTAAAGTATAAAGAAGCATTCCGCTTTCTTTATACTTAATTGTAACTTAAGAAACTTAATAAGGGGTAAACAGAAGAGGAATCAGGAGTCTGGTTCACCCTCAATATAGGCATGACCTGTGCCTTTTTCTATAATAATATTGATTGGATCATCACCACTTTCTGAAAAGTTGACTGTAATTTTACAGTTTGTATGTAACAGCGAACTATAGTCCGGTGAACTGCTTCCTGTAAATCCGTTATGAGGGCGCCCCAGATGGTCAAATCCTATATACTGGTTGGCATTGTCTCCGCAGTCTATATTAATATCACCGTTCTTAATACCGTAGTTTTTGGTCAGAAAAATATTGTTGGAGGCACCATTGTTTGTTGTAGTTTCACAGGGCTGATTGTTTGCTCCCATCATTTTCAGTCCGTTGGCAGGGTCATTGATATATTCAGGATTTGATGCAGAGGTATTTATTCCCCCACCATAATCTTTGTCTGAACCGATATAGTAAAAGATA
Source organism: Sulfurovum sp. (assembly GCA_027019175.1). Lineage (GTDB taxonomy): Bacteria > Campylobacterota > Campylobacteria > Campylobacterales > Sulfurovaceae > Sulfurovum. Next base: position 16,255 of record JALUXB010000062.1, read on the forward strand.
CCGTTATCGGTACACTTTTCGATACCAATACGCCAAAAAGCTCGTTGCCAACTGTTGTTGCTTGGATTGGTGACATCATCAGTCAGTGCCATGAGTCTGGTGTAGCGTATGGCAGAGAGTATGTTGTCTGCTGCTTCCTGTCTGAGATCGCGTTCGTATCGTGGAAGTGCCATGGCTGCAAGAAGTGCCATCACAACAATAACCAAAGTCAGTTCTATCATCGTAAATGCATGACGGCTACGATCTGTTTGTCTGTTTGTCTGTTTCATATCTTTTGTAGTGTCCTTCTATGATAGGTGATCCAGGGTGTTTTTGAAGGATCATCTGCATTGGGGTCTTTGTAGCGTACTTGAACATCGACAAGTATTGCGGCAATATCATCTGTCGGATTGGCTGTTGAGTGGTAAGGGTTGATAATAATGGTTGTACTGCTGCGAGCTACATCTGTACTGTCATTGAGTTTCATTTTTTCGGTACAGGGAAGATTGTTGCCAAGGTAGTAAATGGTGGTATTGACATCATACCCTCCCCCATTGGTACTGCTGGCACCAGCTGCAGGCCCCTGTCCGGGTATGATACCATTGACAACACCTCGAATATGTTCAATACATTCCGCTGTACCACCAGCAGGGTTCCTGTCATGATCGGTTACAGCCATTACAGCAAGTTCGGTATAGCTTCTGGCAAGCAGAGCAGCCTGCTCGGTTCTATATTGGATTGTTGTCCCTTTGATCATTTTTCCGGACATGTTGAAAACCAGCATAGCAACTGTTGCCATAACAATAATGACAAAAATGGCTGTGACCATTGAAAATGCTTTTCTCATAGAATTACCGCCTTTTCTTTACAGATAGTGACATTATAGTCCTCTCCGATATTTTCCTGCGTACAGAGTTTGAACCGAAAGGTATTTCCAGATTCCGCAAACTTGAAAACGGAAACCCCAGTCACGATGATTGCATTGGTTGCCGGCCATCCGCTATTGAGGCTCTCACCTTCCCAAGGCTGGTAGTTGTAGTAGAGTTTAAGGTCATACAGCCCGTCACTTCTTGGTACCTGACGTATAGCATAAGCGGTCCATGCCAGTTTGTAATGCTCTACAATTAATTTATTTGCTGTTGTTGCGCCTTTTTGGAATGTAAGTTTCTCAGGAGCAGCTGCTGTATAACCTACCGTAGAGACACAGCTTTTTGTTTCACCGGCCGTCATACCAAGACAGGCACTGTATGTCCCGTCTCCCAGTGCCATATAGGGAATGTCCGGCGGCGAAAGTGTCGGATCTTTAACATAGTTTTTGTCTGCAAAGAAAATAGCTGGATATTGTGGAGCACCATTAAGTCTTACCTGGTTGTTGGAGAGGTTTTTATAAATGGTATCTGCAAGTGCAAGGTTTGAGCCAGGGGTGATAATAGCTGTACTGCTCGATGCTTTTACATCGCAGAAGCCGTTCCACGGTGGTAGAATGGCAGCACTGAATCCATCATTGTCTGCACCGATCCACTCCAGTACTGTATGGGTAATGTCTGTGGCATTGGTAGGATCTGTAACATACACATTATCTGTCAGGTCAGCAGGATTTCTTGCAATAGTAGTACCGGGTATGCGGTAACTGAGTAAATTGGCGATCTGCTGTGCAGCCAGTTCGGTTTTGAGGCTTGCTCTATGCGTGGCACGCTGCAAAAGGTAGTTTTGGTAGACATTGGCGATGATAGATGATCCGATGGATGCGACAATGCCAAGTATGATGATTACAAAAACAAGTTCTATAAGCGTGAACGCTGGCTGTTTTTGGATATTTTGCGAAGAAATATGATAAGCCATCTACTTTACCTCCGAGTAAAGTTGTGAGTTTGTTGTCCCTTTTGGAGCACCTATGTTGCACATAAAGGCACTTAAGCGTATCTTTTTGGAAGATAGTTCATCCGCATTATTGTTTGACGTAAGTTCAACCGTAATAAGTTTGATGTTTGTTGAGCCGGCAGTTATCTTGTATCGAAAAGGGTTCGAAAAGGTGGTATATTTGTCGTACCCCCCACTTGAAGGTGTACCATCGGCTTTATTGGGTGTATCATCGCCATAAAAGATGCGAGAAGTAATGGTAATGTTTTTATCTATATAGTCTCCCTTGTATGTTGCATAAGCTTCAGAGTTATAGAGGGTAAGGTTATACTCTTTATTATTGTAGTCATCGATATCGTCAAGAAAAGAATACCCTTCTCCCGCCTCCGTTCCTAAAGCTGAAGGTGCAGTAGCACTGTAAAAATTCCCGTCTTTGCCTTTGCAGTAACGCCCACTTGGACTGGTTGCGCCAATAGGCTGTGCGGCGGTTGTAGCGCAGGGGGAAAGAAATGCACTGGTACTTGTTCTCAATATGGGTTCACCGATGGTTTCATTGGTATCGGCTTCATCCCATTCACCTGTCATGATCATGTTGATCTGTGCCGCTGCCGCGGCTATGGATTCCTGCTGGAGCGCTACATAGCTGCTTTGTGTCGCCTTGTTGACAAGCATAGGTGCGCTAAGCATTACAATACCCATTACCACAATAGCAAAGATAAGCTCAATCATGGCGATCGCTTTATGATGGCGAAAAAATATGGTGTTTTTATTCATTACCAATTCAACCTTCTGTTTTGTTTGATCGTCGGTTCTGTTTCAACGACATTTCCTGTTTTCCCTGTCCCCTTCCATTTAAGTCCTTTTGAAAGGAAATTGAGCTGAAATTTGGGTAAGCCGGCAGCAGTGACATCGGTACTGAACTTCAGCCATTCATCTGGTGTGATCGTAAAGATAGGATGTGCCGGACGGGTTTTGTCAAGGGGGTACTTGATTGTAATGGCACCACTTGAACCATTGGTATCCATTGCTATGTTGGTATTGGGAGTAATGACAACGCCTGCCACATCAGATGTTATGGAAAGAACGAGTCCGTCCGTTGTACTGTGGCTTCCCATACGGAACCAGCCCCCACCAAGGTAGCTCTCTTCTGCCGTTTCCGGCGGAACATTTGTTGTGTTAAAGTCTGGAATATTAGCACAGACAATACCTGCGGTAGCATCATCACGACAATAGACATCGACTCTGACACTTGTCGTATAGGTCGTATCCGGTGTATAAATATCTTGACCGTCTGTACCAATGGCTGTATCGACTTTGGCAAAGAAGAATGTTCTGTTCTCATCAACCGTTACATTACCTTCGGGTACATAATTCGATTTATGATTGGCATAGGACGTTGCATCGGGTGATACCGTATGAAGTGTTTCAAAGCCCACGATAACCGGATTGACAACATCGTTATACGGTTTTTTAAAGTTGTAGTTGAGTATGACGTTGGCTGTACCGTTCTGCTCAGAATAATAGTTTGCTTTAACCAGTGTTGCATTCATGTCCAAACCAGAGCTGTTGTCTTGAACCGGTTGTGTTTCCGATGAATCGGAATCGAGCCACTGCTGAAAATATACAGAATTAAGATTTTGTTCGGTTGCTATGAGATTTTCAGCTGTTGACATATTGCGGTCAAGCCAAAATACATTGTCTTGTGCTGCACATCCATCGGTGTAATTGCTCAGTTTGCCATTTGAAGCACCAAGTGCACTGACCTCTCCGTTTAACTGGGCAGATGCACCGGGGTTTCTACTTCCCAGAGCATTTTGTGTCAGGTCATTCATATATACCCATGGAGCGCTTCCTCCTGAGGGCTGATCAATCAATGATATACTGAGGCCAAATTGGTATGGATTAATGAGTAGATTGAGTTTGGTATACTGTTTATCAGGTGAACCTACAAGGTCTTGCAGCTCTGAACCGAAAGTACATCCAATTTTGTCAACATCGTTTGCATCAACGGTTGTCGTTCCCAAAACACAGTCGTTGCATGCCGCATCACTGTTGTTTTTACATGCAGTATCAAAGAGCGTTTTGTAAGGGTTGTTCACGGCACGGTCAACCGTTGTCCAGTTGCTGTCCCAGATTTCGAAACTGTATGCACCTGCATTGGTAGTATTGAGATCCGTACTCACAAAACCGCTGGCAAATTGAGGATTGAGAGAACTGTGTGTCGTATCGGCACATTTGCTTGCATCACCTTCAAACCTGACCAGTGCCATACTGCTGAAGCGTTTGTCCGGGATGGAAGAGAATCCGGTCAGCTTTTCATAGAGGTCAATGGTTGTGTACCCGTTAACTGTATTATCTTTAATATTTACTGTAGTCATATTGAGCTCATACGGATACTCCGCTGCAATACTAACATCTTTGTTCGGCTCTGAAGAACGGTCGATATTGGTGGCGATGTGTATGCTGTTTAGTGTTTTGTCAACACCTTTGTCTCCTACATCGACACGGATCGCTTTTGGTCTGATGGCAAAGTTGTCCCTCGCACAGTATGGCTGAGCAAACTTGTCTCTAAGACAGGCGTAACACCCTACAGCATTGGGATCTGTTCCGTAATGAATGTTTGTATAACGTGTACTGGTATAGTCATAACCATCAGAGGCAGAACAAGCACGGGTACACAGATGTGTGACATCCTGTGCACGGTAGTAGTCGTCATATATCTGAGCATAGTGGTCATTTTCATTTTTTGCATAGAGTCTGTCACTTGTCAGCAATGTTCCGTTTTCATCAGTCAGCAGCCACATTCTGAAGGTGGCATTTCGTGTTGCCGATGTATTGGAAAGGTCATTGATATCGTTGACGGTAATACGTGCTTCATCATTATCAAAATAGCTGAACTTTCCAGGCATCATAATAATGTTCGGGTCAGAGTTCCCACATTTAAAGTACGAACCGTTGTCATCAAAGTCACCAATGTCAATCATTTCAACATCGACTGTTACACCGTCTGCTGAGATTGGCTGGGTATACTGGTCATTACTGTCTTTCCCGTAAGAAGCGACATCGTAGTTGAAGTCTCTACCGGCCACTCTTGTAGGCAGAGAATAATGCGCAGTCGGATTGGAAGGAGGTGTGTTGCCAAAAGCCTGTTCCACATTAAACTGTACCCAAGTAGGTGAATAGGTAAGGTTCTGATCACACCGCTTCAATCCCATAATCTGCCAAAAATCTCCGGAACCGTAATTGAGTGTAGCGTTTACCTCTACGTCATAGTCACCTTCAATGAGAGATGCATTCGTATCTTCTACTTTGAAGTAGAATTTTGTAAAGTAACGCTGTCCCTGAGTAATGGTTCCTCCCACATTGGGTGTTCTACCTTCACCGATTGTGATAACTGGACGCTTAGACGTACTCATTGGACGCGCATAATCTGTAGGTAAAAGAGTATTTCCATTAGGAATGGTATAGTAAGCTTTGTCCGGATTCATAATCGGGGTAACATACCCTTGATACTGTGTGACAGGAAGCCCAATGGAAACATATTGAGGGTCAATATCTCCTTTTATATCCCAGATAGCTACAGTAAAGCTTAGTTCATCTCCCTGTTTTGCATAGGCTTTATAAGAAGTGCGATCTTTGTAGGGGATGACGAATTCGTTGAGTTTTGCAACAAAATCGTAACAGACATTTGGCTGGTAGAGTTCTGTGGCAAAAGCAATCATACTTGGTGTCACATAGTCGTTGTTACTGGCTGCTTTCAGATATATGGTATTGATGGTAGGGTTGTCGTCCCGATAACTCTCCATGATACCAGATACATCGAAGACGTCCACATCCACTCCGTCATTGTTAATTTTAAGATCATTGCTTTGTCCGTTAACATGATCTCTTTTGATCCCTGTCAGTACTGCATCAAACATATTCTTTTTGTTCCCGACGCCATTATTGGGGAGGGGGTTTCCATCAGGACCAGGCAGAAACTGATAGTCACTGTTTTCTTTGTTACTGATTTTCATCCAGTCATAATCATATACATAGTTACCATTTTGATTTTGATGTATATGTGGATAACCGTAGAGATACTCTCCCTCACCTGAAAATACAGTAGCAGTGGAGTTGACAGTTCCTTCTTTCGGAAGTCTGAAACCGCTGATTTCAATGGGTTCAGCATTGCTTTGATTTTGTAGTTCCTGGAAGCCGTGATACACAGAGATGTTTCTAAGCTTTCCGTCACTGTTCTCTCCGTAGATGACCAGAAGAGACCAGCCGCCAAAGATTCCCGGTGACCCTTCTCTTCCTTCGTTGGTCGTAAGATTCGCTACAGTAAAGGTATTTTTGCCTTTTTGCAGATGTGCTGCCTGTAAAATGTCGGTCACGTCGGCATAGGCGGCATAGGTAACACCATTACTGCTTTTGTATGTAGTAAGCTCTTTCGCCTTGACATCCTCATAATTTCCTGAACCATTCGGTGTTGTGACTTTCAGTTTGAGCTTGTTTGCATCGAGACTGATGACATCGATATTCTGACCTTCATAATAGTTGCTTGAGTTTTTACCCATTTCAATGAGATCATAGCTGTTACCATCTTCCATACCGTAATGCATCGGATAGTCTCTGTCAGTACTGAACCTTCCCTGCCAGAAAAGCCCTGCCCAGAGAATACCTTTTCCGTCATTCTCTTCCTTGTAGGTGTCCGGCAGTTCAATGTAAGAGGAGGTGGAGTTCCATGTTCTGCTGTCATTGTCAATATCGATGTATTTGCTGATATGGAGGTTACTGGTGATCTCCTGGTAATCATTCATACCGTGACAGGTACCACCATATGTTTTTTTATGGTCTGTCAGACACATCACCGTGTTACCTGCCATAGCAAAGTTTCCGACAATGTTGCGTGTTGCAGGCGGATTGATAAGCAAGAAGTCCTGAAAGCCGTCTTTAGTTTCTGTGTCTCCAGGAAGTGTACTCTCAATAATCACATAATCAAGCCCTGCGAATTCATTGTTATTGTTACTGTTTGGTTTGAATTTCAGTGTAAAGTCTCCATTGCTGTCCGCTGTGGAGGTGATAGTTTTGGTGTGATAAGTATAACCATTTAGATTTTGATATGTTTTAATTTTTGTATTCTTCCGGTAAACCTCGAATTTATCACCATGATCCCATCCACTGGAAACCCAAAATTTAAATTTGATTGTAAGCGTAGCATTGGCATAAGCACTTCCAAAATGATATGTTTTGTATGCTTTGACATCTCTGCTGATATAATACCACCCATCACCCTGATATGTATAACCATTATGCCATCCATCAGTGTTATTGTTTGTAAATGTATCATTAGCCAACTGTGCAGCATATATAGCAGAAGGTACTGCTAAGAAGAATACAAATAGAAGAAATATTTTTCGAAATAAAAGATTAAAATTTTTCATTGTTATACCTTTTAGGTTCTCTTGTTTTAAGAGGATAAAATTCGTATGTACATCGCAGATGACATAAGCGAAATGCTTACGGTTAGGCAACCCGGCTGTCTTTGTAAGATCCGTGGCTTTCCGTCTCTGCCTCGCGACAGATTTGGCTTTTCTCCGTACAATACTTAACTAAATATACCATATCTAAGATAAAGGGGATATAAAATAAGTTGAAATAATAGTTTCTTATCTGATTAAGTTAATAATGGATCTTTGCCTTGTTTTCAGACAGTCGGTATGCCGGACGAGACTAATACACTTTTTACATACTTTGAGATATGATATAGGAAACATATTGCAAAGAGGGTGGCTATGGTATTGAAAAAGAGTCTTTTGGCAGGTGCGGCGGCATTGCTGCTGCTTGCCGGGTGCGGCAGTGACGATGAGGTGACAGAGTTTAACAAACCCGCGCTCTACTGGTATCAGCAGATCGCAAACAGCGTCAGTGCGCACAATATGGACAAGGCTGACGAATACTACATTTCGCTCAAAAGCGAACATATGCAGTCACCGTTGATGCCTACGGCTATTATGATGCTGGCACAGGCGCACATGCAAAATGAAGAGTACCTGCTGGCAGGCTACTACCTCGATGAGTACAACAAGCGTTATGCGGATTATAGCACCATGGAGTACACCGAGTTCATGAAACTCAAGGCTTCGTTTCTGGGTATCAAAGATGTCTACAAAGACCAGAAACTCATTATGGACAGCATCAACAAAGCCAAAATATATCAGTTGCGCTACCCCGGGTCAGAGTATGCACCGCTGGTCAATACGATGCTGATACGCCTGTATATGGCGCAGTATCTGCTCAACGAGAACATAGCCGCGCTCTATGAGCGTACCGACAAGCCCGAAGCAGCCAAGATATACCGGGAAAAGAATAAGAACTCCTTTGTAGAGATGGCTGATATTACACCGCCGGAGAAAGGTATTATCGGGGAGATATTCGACTAAAAGCGTCTTCTCGCTTTTGCCCGGAAGGAAAAATTAAAAATTAAAAATTAAAAAATTGTTTACTTCTATTGACTATACTTTCGTTTTTGCAAAAACTTTAACTTTTAATTTTTAACTTTTAATTTTCAAAATCCAAAGGATTTTCAATGCAGCTTAGTGATTACGACAATTTTCCGAACACACTTCCTGTGGTGGTAGAGGATGAACTCTTCCTTTACCCTTTTATGATCAGTCCGATCTTCCTGACCGATCAGAAGGATATTGATGCGGCAACGGAGGCTATGGAGAACAACTCTCTGCTCTTCGTTACCTCTTCCATGCCGGGGAAAGAAGGCAGACGCGACTTTGACTCCATGTACAAGATGGGGGTGATTGGTTCCATTATGCGAAAGGTGCACCTTCCTGATGGCAGGGTAAAAATACTCTTTCAGGGACTTACACGCGGGCGCATTGTCGAACCTGTTCCCGGTGAGATCAACCGTGCCGTTGTCGATGTAGTGGAACAGCCGGCCTATGACAAGCTGCGTGCGGAAGCACTGATGGATCTGCTGCGTGACAAGATCAAGAAGCTTTCAACACTGAGTTCACATGTGCCGGCAGACCTGGTCAAGACCATTGAAGAAAATGATGAACCCCAGCGTATTGCCGACCTTGTTTCTTCGATGCTCAAGCTTGACAAAGAAGTGGCATATGCGCTCTACATTGAACCAGAGATCGAAAAGCGCCTGATGGGGCTTATCGATGTTGTCACTTCTGAAATAGAAGCTGCCAAAGTACAGCGTGAGATCCGCTCCAAAGTACACAATAAGATTGAACAGACCAATAAAGAGTATTTCCTCAAAGAGCAGCTGAAAGAGATTCAGCAGGAACTGGGTATGGATACCCAGCGTGAAGAGGAGATCGCCCAGTTCAGGGAAAAGATCGAGCAGCTTAAACCCTACATGAACGAAGATGCCTACAGGGAGATCAGCAAGCAGCTTGACCGGTTTGCAAGGATGCATCCTGATTCTGCCGATGCTAACCTGCTCCAAAGCTATCTGGAATGGGTACTTGAACTTCCTTTCGGTAAATACACTAAAAAGAACCTCTCTGTAGAAGATGTTGCACGGGAGCTTGATAAAGACCACTATTCTCTTGAAAAACCCAAAGAGCGTATTGTCGAATTTTTCTCAGTACGGGAACTTGCGGCACTCAGAGGGGTACAGCAAAAAGAGACCGGCGGCGCTATTTTGTGTTTTGCAGGCCCTCCGGGTGTGGGCAAAACGTCACTGGCCAACTCTATTGCCCATGCGCTTGGGCGTCCTCTGGTACGTATTGCGCTCGGCGGACTGGAAGATGTCAATGAGCTTCGGGGACACCGGCGTACTTACGTTGGTGCCATGCCGGGACGTTTGGTGCAGGGGCTCATTGAAGCCAAAACGATGGATCCTGTGATTGTACTGGATGAGATAGACAAGGTAGGACGCAGCATGCGGGGTGACCCGACTGCGGCACTGCTGGAAATTCTTGACCCTGAACAGAACAGCAAGTATAGAGACTATTATCTCAACTTCAATATTGACCTGAGCAAGGCAGTATTCATTGCCACAGCCAATGATGTGGGGCGCATTCCGGCACCGCTGCGTGACCGTATGGAGTTCATTGGGCTTAACTCCTATACGCCAAAGGAGAAGTTTGAGATCGCAAGACGCTACCTCATTCCGCAGGAGCTGAAAAAACATGCGCTCAAGCCGCATGAATTCTCTATTTCCGACAAGGCACTGCGCATTCTTATTGACGAATATACCCGTGAAGCAGGGGTACGTAACCTTAGACGCCGCATTGCAGGGCTGATGCGCAAAACAGCACGTATACTGCTCGAAGACAAGCGCCGGCAGAGTGTACACATTACAAAAAAGAACCTCGAGAAATTTGTGGACAAAAAGGTGTTTGAATTCTCGGTAGTCGACAAAAAACCGCAGGTGGGTGTGGTTTCCGGCCTTGCATGGACAGCCGTCGGCGGAGATGTCCTGACCATTGAAGCGATCAAGATACGCGGGAAAGGCGGTTTGCAGCTTACAGGAAGCCTTGGTGATGTGATGAAAGAGTCCGTACGCATTGCGCACTCGGTTGTGAAGATACTCATTGACCAGCGAAAGCTGAAGATACCTGCTTCCGTGATTCCCCATACGATGAAAGAGCGGGAAGAACGCATTGAAGTAGACCCGAGTGAAGTGTACAAACGCTACGATCTGCATATTCACGTACCCGAAGGGGCAACCCCCAAAGACGGACCGAGTGCAGGTATTACGATGATGACAGCCATTGCTTCCATTTTGAGTGAAAGAAAAGTGGACAACAAAGTGGCAATGACAGGAGAAGTGACGTTGACAGGTAAAGTACTGCCTATTGGCGGATTGAAAGAAAAACTCATTGCCGCACACAAGGCAGGTGTCAAAAAGGCACTTATTCCTGTAAAGAACTACGAGCGTGATCTTGACGACATCCCTGATGAAGTCAAAGAGAATGTAAAAATTATCGGTGTGTCGAACGTTGAGGAAGTGCTCAGGGAAGCACTGCTGTAACGGCATCCCGCACCTGATACGGGATCCCGATATTGGAAGTTTTTGATTGATTTGTGTGTGGATTCCTGCTTTCGCAGGAATGACGGAGTTCTAAGATTTGCTTCAGTCAAACCACGCAAAACGTGCTTAACGCTACTCCGACCACTGATCGATCTTCTCGAACAGCATCTCTTCTTTGATCGGTTTTCTAAGGAAATCGTTTGCCCCATTGTCAAAGACTTCCGTTTTACGTGTGTCATCTGTAGAGAGTACAATAACAGGCACATGAGAATTTGCCATATCTGCACGAAAGATCTTCAAAAACTCGATACCGTCAACAATAGGCATCATAATGTCGAGCAGTATGAGATTGATGGACGGGTCGTTTTTGAACTTGTTTAACGCGTCCGATCCATTCTCTGCTTCGATAATTTCCGTTACTTTCGGGTTCTTTTTCAACAATGTCTTCAGCAGCATTCTGTTGATCATGTCATCATCGACTACCAGTACTTTTAGTCCCATCTATCTTATCCTCTATGTGATTTTATGGCAGCTTCTATCTGCTCTTTTTCTTTACTGTCAGTAATAATGGCAACAGTATCACCGGCAGCGGCTTTCAGTGTATCTGTCACAAGTTCCGCATCAGTAAAGACTATGTCATAAGCACCGGAAGCAATTTTGGATTCCAGTTGGCTCATGTCATCAAGAATGTCGTAATCATACCCTAAGTTTTCAATGACTTTGGTAAGAATACGTTTTTCAAGCAGGAACTTTTTCGCAATAAGAATCTTTTTAGTACCTTCTGTTTCTTCATTGTCTGCAAGCATGATCTCATCGAGCTCAAGCGGTATTTCTGCTTCCGGCTCCGGTTGTGTCTCTACTGTTACAGGAGCGCTTTCTGTTTCAGGTGTTTCTTTGGTTTCTGGTGCTTCAGGCTCTTTTACTGCTGTTTCTGTCTTTTCTGTCTCTTCAGGTGCTTTCGCTTTGTGTGAAAGGAACTTGTTGAGAATATAGAGAAGTTCAGTGGTTTCAATAGGTTTGGTGATATACTCATCCATCCCTTCTGCCAGGAAGCGTTCACGGTCACCTTTGAGTGCATTGGCTGTCAGCGCAACAATCGGTACGTGTGGAACTTCTTCATCCTCTTCAAAGTCGAGAATTTCGTGTGTTGCTTCAATACCGTCCATGACTGGCATCTGGATATCCATGAAGAGCAGGTCGTAGTCATTGTTTCTGCGTTTTTCAAACGCTTCAAGACCATTGTTGGCAATATCGACTGTAATGCCATGATCTTCAAGGACACGTTTGATCAGTTTCTGGTTGATGATATTGTCTTCGGTAACAAGGACTTTTGCATCAAACTGCGTTGCCTGTGCCTGTACGGTCTGTTCAACAACCTCAGGTGTTGTACTTGCAGTACGTGTCAGTACGGTTTTGAGTTTTGTCAGTGTTACCGGTTTAAAGATAACATTGTCCTGGTTGACACCCATTGTATCGATCTTGGCACGGCTGGTAACATTGGCAATAACGATCAGTTTTGATTTGTCGACATTGGTAATTGCATCCAGAATATTCTGTTTTGTTTTGTCAATATCGATCCAGAATGTTTGACAGATACCCTTGTCACTGAGTTCTCTGAGATCTGAAACCGATTCAAATTTTTTGACATCAGGACCGAAGTATTCAAAGTATGACTGCAGGTATGTGTCAAGGACGGTCGGTACCTCTTCCTCGTATTTACAGATTGTCATATCGCTGAATGCATGGTTATAGTTTGGCTCAGTGGTCGCAACCTCTTCAAGCGGAACAGAGAAGTAGAACGTTGTTCCATGGTCTTTGGCACTTTCAAGTTCGAGTTTGCCGCCCATGAGTTCTACGAACTGGCTTGAAATGGTAAGCCCAAGACCGGTACCGCCGTATTTTCTGGTAACGGAGGAGTCTGCTTGTGAGAATGCATCAAAGATGCGCTCCTGCTGATCTTTGGTCATACCGATACCGTTATCCTGGATAGAGAATTTGATACGTGCAGTAGTCCCTTCTACCTCTTCTTTCTCGATCTTGACATTGATCATACCGCCGTAACTGGTGAATTTGATGGCATTGCTCAGGAGGTTAATGATAATTTCTTTGAGCTTTGTCGGGTCACCTTTGAGTTTAGGACTGATAGTTGGATCCATATAGAAGTTCAGGTCAATATTTTTCTCAGCCGCACCGACAGCATAGGTTTCAACAGCACTTTCGAACTCTTCTGCCGCATCGAAGACAATATTTTCAATTTCGATCTTGTTGCTTTCAATTTTGGAGAGGTCAAGAATGTTATTGATAATACTCAGAAGGTTTTCCGAACTTTTTTCAATAATATTCAGGAATTCCTGCTGCTCGGAGTCGAGGTTCGTACTTCGGAGAATTTCGGTAAAGCCGACAATACCGTTCAGCGGTGTACGGATTTCGTGAGACATGTTGGCAAGGAAGAGCGATTTCGCTTCATTGGCCTGAAGTGCGATCTGCTTATCCTCTTTGGCATTCTCAACAAGCGTTTCAAGGAACTTATAGGCTTCCCTTGTTCCTTCATGGGTATCAAGCTCAATATTTTCGATCATTTCAGTATCGGCAGAAAGGTACTGGTCACTCTGCTTCATATCTTCAACCGCTTTGTTTAGAACATCCTCGAGCTCTTTAATGTTTCGCGTAATATCACGTGTTGTGGTATATCCGAGGTAGGCAAGCAGCAAACTGAGCAGGAGAATAGCTGAAGCGATGATCAGAAGTGAGATCTGCTTTTGCAGATAGAGTTCCGCTTTTTGCCAAAGTGCATTGGAAATAACCAGTTCAACCTTGGAATAAAGTGAAATTTTCTGGGTTTGGAGTGAGAACCAGTCCATCACATCTTCTGCATAGTCCCCGTTATCTACATCGGTTTGAATGGCTGAAGACGTTTCTGCCAGTTCTTTAAGTATGGCTTTTGCCTGTTTGCTGTCAAGAATCTGCTTGACCTGTGCGCGCAGTTGCGGATTCGTGACCTGATTGATATCAAAAATATTGGCTTTGGTTTTGAAATTGTCCCAAAGGGCGATTTCGTCAAAGGCCATGGAAGCTTTTTTCTCCATATAGTAGGAGACAAATCCTCTTTCAAGTCCGGCATTCTCTTTTACTGTATATACTTCTGACAATGTTCCGACCATCGAGGCAATTTCAGTATCGAGTGCAAAACTGTTGATTTGCAGGAGGTTTTGCAAAATCGGAGAGGTAATGGTTTTGGTATAGCCCTGGAAGAAAACATTTTTGAAGTCACTGTTGGGCTGATGTGCTTCTTTTCGGATAGCAGGGAGTTTTTTGAAGTTTGCCAACATGCGTTCATACTGTGCTTTGTTCAACTCTGTCGTTTCATGAAGCAGTTTTGGCAGGAATGGAATGAGGTTACCATTGTCGGTAACCAGCTTTTGTCTAAGCTGTACAAGGGTGGCATCTGTTTTGCCGTACTGCTTTTGAAGAACGTCCCCATAGGCTTTTCTGCTGCTGCCCATGTAAAGTGCGGTCAGCCCACGTTCTGTCCCCACCTGAGTCAGTGATTTGCTCAGGTATGCATTGTTGCTCAGAGCCGTTTTAAGTGCCTGTGCCTTTTCATAGTTGATGTAGGAAGTTACAAAAAAGTAACTTGACAGGAGAAGAAGCAACAAAATCGGTACGAGTGCGATCAGTTTCAGTCTATTTCGTATAGTCATGGTCTGAATCCTTTTTTATTTGTTTGATATGAGTTTAATCTGGTTTTCCAGTGACAGAAAATGTGCCCAGTAGTTCTTGACAAGTTCCGGTACTCTGTCCAAATCTTCATTGAACTGAATTTCATACAGTGTGTCCGAGAGCGGATTGATGCGAAGGTTGCTTGCCGTTCCTTTGAGCAGGTGACCTATTTTCTGAACTGTTTCAAGATCGCCTCTCTCATATGCCTGAAGCATTTTTTCAGTCTCTTCATGTGCCTGAACGATGAAGTCGTTGACAAACTCTTCAATAAGTTCTACCGGAAGGCTCAAGTCTTTGGCGGCTTCTTCGAGCTGGAAATCAAAATGGATCGGCTTGATGCCGCTTAGATCGATAGGTGCACGTTTTTGTGCTTCTGTCTCCTGCAGTGCAGCTTTTGCTTTTTCCCCTCTCTCTTCAGGTGTTTGTTCTGCTGCTTCCTTTTCCTCTTTTATTTCTATGGTCGGCTCAGGTGTTTCTTCTGCCGCTTCGACTTTTGCTGTGCTTAGTCTTCCCAATGCAGCAAAGAAAGCACTGATTGCGCCTTCTTTTTCACTCTGTGATGCGCTTTTGATGTTGGAAAGGAGTTCTCCGATGGTTGGCAGCTGAAGGACATTTGAAAGGTGGGAAAGTGCATTCAGTGCTTCTTCTTTCTCTTTGTCATTGTTGCTGATGAGTGCCTGCTCATAGCCTAATGCCGTATCGATATACTCATCAAGGAAAAGGTTGTAGTCTTCAGGTGTAATACCTATTTTTTCACTAATGCTTGCTACATCGATGTAGATAGGGTTTTCATTTCCAGAGGCAGATGTTTTGGAAGTATCTGCCGTGACCTCTTTTTCTTCTTCAATATCGGAAATGGCATTTTCCGCATCTGAAGGTATGGTCAGTTCATAGAGGTCTTCCTCTTCTGCCTGGGGTGCTTCGAAAGGGACTGTTTCTGTAAGAGATTCCGATTCGGGTTCTTTGATGTCAAAGAGGTCACTCTCTTCGAAAGAAAGCAGCTCTTGATCCGATGCGTCACTTTCCTCTTCTATTTCCAGCAGTGGTGCTTCCTCATTGAAGGTGACAGGGGCTTCTTCTTCGACCGGTGCAGAGGCTGTCTCTTGCAGGTTTTCGGAAGTGATGTCAACGACGCGTACATTGCCAAGCATACCTTCAAGGTCTTCAACCGAAGCCTTCACTGTGTGAGAGGTACCGTCAACCGTCAATGTGACCGTGTCGCCATTGAGTGTAAACATAACCTCTTTGAGCGCCAGTTTCTGGTAAAAGGTATTGACATCGGGAATGTCAAGCGCATCAAGCAGCCGTGGGGCAACTGCGACAACTTGATCCAATTGGTTTAAAATATAATACATAAGCTGCAAATCTCCTTTTTATTGGTTCTCTTGTGCGAGCATCTCTTTGTAGAGTGCTGTCGATTCTTCAATTTCATTTTCAGAAGCAGGCCTTCGGGCTGCTGTATAGCCGGTAATTTCTCCCGAATCATCCATAATCGGGGTAATATGGGAATAGACCCAATAGTATTTTCCGTCTTTTCTGAGGTTTTTGACAACACCGCTCCACTCTTTTCCCTGCTGAATCGTATCCCAAAGGTCTTTGAAGGCGGCTTTTGGCATATCAGGGTGTCGGACGATATTGTGGTTTTTACCTGTCAGTTCCTGTTTTGTGTAACCTGCAATTTCACAGAACTTTCTGTTGGCATAGGTAATAATGCCTTTCAGGTCTGTGGAACTGAGAATTAATCCGTTGGAGAACTTGTGTTCTTCGTCTATGGGTTCGGGCCTTTCCCTTCGCATACGATACTCCCTTCCTCTCTGTCTGTTACCCCTCTTGCGAGCCGGTAACTATTCAGTATAAACTTTATAACAAATTAACTAAAAATAGCATGAAATAAAGGCTGTTTAGGATGAAAAAAAGATTTTTTCATCAATTTTCATTATCTTTTACAATAATTTTTGCAATACGATTATTGGTAACCTGTGCAATTTCTTCAAATGGAGCGTTATAAATGGCTTCGAAAGTACCGAAATAATCGACCAGTTTTTGCACTGTTGCCTTCCCAATGCCTTTTTTGTTTAGAAGTGAGACCTGTGTGTCTTCTTTGCGTTTGGTGTTCTGATGATAGGTAACGGCATAGCGGTGTGCTTCATCACGATGCCGCTGAATCCAGTGCAGTCTTGCATCGTTCGGTTTTAGTTCAATCAAGCCTTGTGATGTATAAATCAGATCCTTCGCCGCCCCTTTGGCCCTGTGTGCTTTGGCATCGAGCTTCTCTTTGGCAATGGCAATGACATCAAGGTTGACATTTGCTTCCAGGAGCAGCTTCCGTGCGAGATTGAGGTTGGCCTGTCCCCCGTCAAGGATCCACAGATCCGGTGGAGGATGGGTTGTAAAGTCTTTGATACGGCGGCTGAGCATCTCACGCATCTGTCCTGTTTCATCCCGCGCCTCAAGCCGGTAGCGGCGGTAGCTTGATTTGTCCCACTTACCCTCGTCCCAGACAACCATGCCGCCGACAGTGGCCACACCCATCATATGCGAGTTGTCAAAAGTTTCTACCCTGTACGGGATGGCAGAGAGGTCAAGCAGATCAGCGACCTTTTGTTCCATGAGGGTACTCTTTTGCTCTTTTCTGAGCAACTCTTCGGCATTTTGCAGTGCAAGGGCAGTCAGTTTTGCTTTGCTGCCGCGTTTGGGGTGGCGTATTTCGATTTTTTTGCCAAAGCGTGTTGAAAGGGTACGTGCTACTTCGGGCGCATCTTCAAAATCATGGGTAACAAGAATCTCTCCAGGAATATGGGGTGTATCTACGTCATAATGCTCCAGCAGTGCCTGCCGGTAGGCTTCGTTTGCCTCGAAAATATGGGTATGTCTGAAATAGGTGTGGGAAGAAGAGATGATCTTGCCTTCCCGCATAAAGAGTTTAACGATCACACCCCGTTCATCCCCATTGAGAATGGCAAAGATATCGGTATCGAAACGGTTGGCAAGGTCGATGGAAGAGTCGACAGTAAGCGCTTCAATGGCCAAAATGCTGTCACGCAGTGCGGCAGCCTCTTCAAAACGCTCCTGCATTGCAAGTTTCCCCATGCGTTCGCTGAGCTTTTGGGTCAGAATATGGCGGTTGTTCAGCGCTTTTTTTGCCTCTTCGACCAGTTGGGCATAGGCTTCAGGTGTTACTTTCCCTTCACAGGGAGCCAGACATTTTCCAATTTGGTAAAAGAGGCATGCTTTCCCTTCTCTCAGGCATGATTTCTTCTGTACAAGCGGATAGGTTTCGTACAGTGCATCAATGAGTGCCCGTCCGCCGGAGGGGTAAGGGCCGTAATAGGTGATATTTTTGCCCTTGACGATTTTGCGGGTAATCTCAAAGCGCGGATAGGGTTCCGATGCGTCAATATAAATGTAAGGGTAGGTTTTGTCATCACGCAGCAGAATATTGTACTTGGGTTTGAGCTGTTTGATAAGCGAATTTTCCAGAATCAGGGCATCTTCTTCACTCTTGACAACAATGTATTCCAGTCTCTTGGCTTCAGAGAGCATTTTTAAAATACGCGGACTCTGTGCGGGGTTGGGATGTAAGCGGGGCGTAAAACGCCAGTAGCTCTTTACCCGGTGTTTGAGATTTTTCGCTTTGCCGACATAGAGCAGTTTCCCTGTCTCGTTAAAGTACTGGTAAACTCCCGGGCTGTCGGGAAGGTTCCTGATTATTGATTGCATGCGATCAGGGACTGTATTTGTTTGAATTTTTCAGCAAGTGCTTCATCACTGCTTTGAAGGGAAAAGTTGCCGGTTGCCCGTTCATGGTAGTAGGGGATTGTCGTTTCGTCTGCTTTTTCTGTAATAACAGTACGGTATTTGCTGTGAAAGACGATCACTTTTTCAGCGTTTAGTTCCCGGCATTCGGTATCGAGGGAGGCAAGCTGTGTTAATACACTTTTTAATAAATCTCTATTATAATGAAGTTCCATTTTGAAACCGGGATGCGTCACGGCGACAAAAAGTGTTTCGTTGCGGATGTAAACGAAGGCAATGGCTTTTTGCCATTTTGTGCCAAGCAGCGAGATAAACTTTTTGTAGCACGCATGCCGTTTCAGAGATTTGAACTGAGGCTGGCCAACAAGATGAGAAAGAATGACAGACGCGTTTTTCATAGAGTGATTATAGCATCAATCTGCTGTATCGTACTGACAGGCTGCGGACACAAGACCGATCCGGTTTATGTGCCGGACAATACGCATGTGCAGCAGAATCTGCAGATACAAAAGTAACGGGGAAAGTTTTGGATAAGAAATATGATGTAGTGATCATTGGAGCGGGCATTGCCGGCCTTTATGCGGCGATGCAGCTGCCCGAGAGTAAAAAAGTACTGGTTGTCTGCAAAGATATTCCCTGGGAGTGTAATACCTTTTATGCGCAGGGCGGGATGGCAACCGCACTCAATGCGGCAGACGTACCGGTGCATATTGAAGATACGATGGCAGCAGGTGCCTACCATAATGATCGTGAAGCCGTTGAAATCCTTTCAAGAACTTCACTGGAAACGACACCGGAACTGATTGCCCGCGGTATGGCATTTGACCGTGACGAGAAGGGAAATATCCTCTATACCAAAGAGGCAGCCCACTCTGTCCCGCGTATCGTGCATGCCGGCGGAGATGCAACCGGGCGGTATATGCACTACTTTGCGATGGTGAAGAACAAACATCAGCTTCAGCGTAATACCCTGGTGTATGACCTGCTGATACAGAATGGGCGTTGCTACGGCGTCAAGGCGACGGTCAATTATGAGCCGACAACCATTTATGCAGATGATGTCATTATCGCATCCGGAGGCATCGGGTCGCTCTATGCCTATAATACGAATTCCAGAACAGTTTCGGCAGATATTCACGGTATCTGCGTTGAAAAGGGTATTGAACTTGCCGATATGGAGTTCATGCAGTTTCACCCGACAGTTTTTGTTGAAACCCCCTTTGCCCGTAAACTGCTGCTGACCGAAGCACTGCGCGGTGAGGGGGCGCATGTTGTGGGTGAAAAAGGAAACCGTTTCCTCTTCGAATATGACGAACGCGGTGAGCTTGCCAGCCGTGATATTGTAGCACGCGGTATTTTTGACTACAAGCGTAAAACAGGTGAAAAAGTCTATCTTGACTTCTCAATGTTCGAAGAGAGGTGGTTTCATGAGCGCTTTCCCAATATTACGCGTACTTTTGAAGCATTGGGATATCATTTCCCTCAGGACAGAGTGCCCGTTTCTCCGGCATTTCATTATGCCAACGGCGGTATTAGGTGTGATACGAACGGCTGTATTCCGGGTATGGAGGGGCTGTATGTTATCGGTGAAGCGGCACGTACGGGAGTACACGGTGCCAACCGTCTGGCATCCAATTCACTGCTTGAAGGTGTGGTCTTTGCCCAGCGTGCAGTAGAACACCTGCTTGGCAAGGTGCACAGTGACACACCGATGCCTCTCTTTGAGAAGGATTATGGTAACATTCTGCACAAAGAGAACGACAAGACCTATAAACAGAAACTGCGTCAGGTGATGTGGGAAGATATAGGTATTATCCGGACGACCAAGGGGCTGCACGAGGCAAAGAACCTGATTTATGATATGAAAAATCAGGAGATCGGGCGTTTGCTTCAATTGCGTCTCAATACCGCTTCAGCCATTGTTGAAGCGGCACTGGCCCGTACGGAATCTTTAGGATCTCATTATATTGAGTCATAAGACTTGTATAGAATTTTTCAACACGCAGGAGACAGCATGGAAACAGCAGCCGGACAGGTGGTACAGCATTTGGATCTGACGACAACATGGGTGGGGATTGTCTCACTTATTATTTTTGTGGTAGGATATTATTTTATTGCAGCTGAAGACAAGTACCATATCAACAAGGCCAAGCCGGCACTGTTGGCGGGTACGGGTATCTTTATGCTGATTGGGCTCTACTTCGCTATCAACGGGCTTGACGGCCGTCCTTTGGAAAAAGAAGTTGAAGAGCTGATCTATGAGATCGCGGGTATCTTCTTCTTCCTGATGGTAGCGATGACCTATATTGAAGCGATGATCGACAGGGGGGTCTTCTCGGCGCTCCGTTACCGTCTTGTTTCAAGAGGCTATACCTATAAAAAGCTTTTCTGGGTAACCGGGTTGCTGGCCTTCTTTATCTCTCCTGTAGCGGACAACCTGACTACCGCGCTGATTCTTTCTACTGTACTTATTACGATTGACCGCGAGAACAAAAACTTTCTTGTTCCCGGAGCTATCAACATCGTTGTTGCAGCCAATGCCGGAGGCGCATGGTCACCGTTTGGGGATATTACAACATTGATGGTATGGGTAGACGGCAAAGGGGCATTCAGCGAATTTCTTTTCCTGTTCCCTGCATCGGTTTTGGGATGGTTCGTGACAGCGTTCCTGCTGAGCCGTTTTGTTCCGGACGGACAGCCGCCGTTCAATGCTTCTGAAGAGAAAGCGACCATTCAGGAAGGGGGTAAACAGATTATCGGACTGTTTGCATTGACCATTGTCCTGGCAGTGCTTTCGCACCAGGTACTGCATCTTCCCGCCATGTGGGGTATGATGTTCGGTCTGGCGCTGCTGAAGATCTATGTCTACTATATCAATCAGAATTCCGGCCCGACAAAACTCAACGCCTTTTCCTGGATTGCCAAGATCGAGAATGATACACTGCTCTTTTTCTTCGGTATTCTTGCAGCTGTAGGCGGGCTGCATTTTCTTGGCTACCTGGAATACTTTACAAAACTGTATGACCAGTTCGGCCCGACTGCGGTGAACATCGGTGTCGGTTTCCTTTCTGCTGTTGTAGACAACGTACCGGTTATGTCGGCAGTACTGAAAGCCGATCCCAATATGGGTGCATTTGCCAAAGAGGAGTGGATGCTGGTCACTATGACTGCAGGTGTTGGCGGCAGCCTCATCTCTTTCGGTTCTGCGGCGGGCGTCGGTGTCATGGGAAAACTGCACGGTATCTACACTTTCAGTTCCCATATGAAATATGCCTGGACCGTACTTGTAGGCTATATTGTCTCCATCGCCGTATGGTATTTCCAGTTCATTGTCCTGCATATAGGATAATACGTTGGAACGCAGGAAACAGGAAGGTTAACCTTCCTGTCGGAAGCTTTATATGCATGAGTGTTTTTCGAAATATTGATTCATATAAACAGAAGGAAAGAATTTGATGAAACAGGTTCCTATTATTGTACTGGATTTCGGGTCACAGTATACACAGCTGATTGCACGTAAGCTCAGAGAGTCCGGTGTTTACACGGAAGTCGTTCCCTACCGTGAGAAGATTGAAGATATTAAAGCAAGAAAACCGCAGGGAATCATTCTCTCCGGCGGTCCCGCATCGGTCTACGCAGAAGATGCCTATCACCCCGATGACGGAATTTGGGAGCTTGGCCTTCCCATTCTCGGCATCTGTTACGGTATGCAGCTGATTACCCAGCACTTCGGAGGGGAGGTACTCCCTGCTGACCATCATGAGTACGGGAAAGCAAAACTGCATATTGAAAAAGAGGATTCACCTATTTTCAAGGATGTCAAACAGGATTCAACAGTATGGATGAGTCACGGTGACCGTGCCGAGAGACTGCCTGAAGGTTTTGAAGTGATCGGAACGAGCGAAAACTCTCCATATGCAGCGATTGCAGATGAGAGCAGAAATATTTACGCCTTCCAGTTCCACCCTGAAGTACACCATTCCGAAGAGGGTGTGGTGATGCTCAAAAACTTCGCCAAGCATATCTGCGGCTGTGAAAGTACCTGGAATATGGGAAGTTTCGCCAAAGAGAAGATTGCAGAGATCCGAAAGCAGGTAGGTGACCGAAAAGTACTCTGCGGTGTGAGCGGCGGTGTGGACTCTTCTGTCGTGGCGGCGCTGTTGCACGAAGCACTCCCGAAAGAGCAGCTTGTCTGTGTATTTGTCGACCAGGGGCTGTTGAGAAAAGATGAGGCCGAGCAAGTGCAGGATATGTTCAAACTGCTTGATATTCCGCTTATTACCATCGATGCAAAAGAGGAATTCCTCAATGCACTCAAAGGGGTGACCGATCCTGAGCGTAAGCGCAAGATCATCGGTGAAAAATTCATTGAGGTTTTTGACAAAGAGGCAAGCAAGCATACTGATGTGAGTTTCCTCGCACAGGGAACGCTCTATACGGATGTTATCGAATCTGTCTCAGTCAAAGGGCCGTCTAAAACGATCAAGTCGCACCACAACGTCGGCGGACTGCCTGACTGGATGACCTTCGAGCTGGTCGAACCGCTGAGAGAAATCTTCAAAGATGAGGTACGTAAACTGGGACTTGAACTCGGACTGCCAAAGCATATGATAGGCCGTCATCCTTTCCCCGGACCGGGATTGGCGATCCGTGTGATGGGAGAGGTCAACGAAGAAGCGCTCAGGCTGCTTCGCGAGAGTGATGCCATTATGCAGGAAGAGCTTCGCGCCACCGGTTACTATGACAAAGTATGGCAGGCATTTACCGTACTGTTAAATGTACAGTCTGTCGGTGTCATGGGAGATAACCGAACGTATGATAATACCGTTTGTGTACGCATGGTTGAATCAGTTGACGGGATGACTGCCACTTTTGCCCATGTGCCGCACGATGTGCTGGAGGGGATTAGCCGGCGGATTATCAATGAGATTGACGGGATTAACCGTGTAGTCTATGATATATCATCCAAGCCCCCAGCAACCATCGAATGGGAGTAGCTTGCTCCTTATTTTGCATCATCTTCGGATGATGTGATTCAGTCACTTACTTCTAAGTAAGCTCCTTCGCACAAACATCCAAATCTGACGCAAACTAAGGGCAAGTTCCATTTTTCACATTTCACTTCATCTGTGAGGGAGTTTGTTCAGTCACTCACTTTTAGTAAACTCCTTCACAACAACCTTCGCATCTAAAGCAAACTGTGAGAAATTAAAGTTTTATGCTCTTTTTCATACTTTTCGAGTTAAAGTAAAGAAACGGGTTGCTAAAAACCTAAGCAAAGCCCGATACTATGGGAGTTAAAAAGGGATTATCTACAGATGGGTTGTAAAAAAGATGTCCAAATTGTAATTCTACACACATAAAAA
>JALUXB010000063.1 GCA_027019175.1 Sulfurovum sp.
TTTTATATGCTATATTTTCATCATACCACTATCACAGATTTTTGTCAAATACAGCACGTAGTAAAATAGGTACAAGGTAAAAAAGCATTATCCCTCTTCACCCGGCTTCATACACCCGGAGCAACGGTAAGAGACAATCTTCGCTTGTGGTAGATCGATGCGTGCTGCGGTAAGGCTGCCGCCCCACAGACACCCTGTATCGAGTGCCAGTACATGTTCATCTTCATAGAAACCCAGTGTCGACCAGTGGCCAAAGATGATCTTCAGTTCTATCTCTTTTCGGTTTTCACATTCAAACCACGGCTTCATTTCTTTGGCACGTACTTCAGGTGTGGGCGCCCCTTTCTGTTTGAAATCAAGACGGTGATCTTTGTAGCAGTAGCGCATACGCGTAAAAGCACTGACAATGTAACGGTCAATATCTTCAGGGCCTGCATTGCGATCAAAACGTTCCACGCCCCCCTTAAACATCTTTTTCAACCACACATCAGCATGGGCACTCTGCAGCTGTTCCTCAATACGGTGCGCATACTCTATTGCCATGCCCAGGTCAAACTCCGGAGAAATACCGGCATGTGCCATACAGTATCCCAGTTTGAAATCGGTATGCAGGAACTTCTGATGACGCAGCCAGTCTATAAGCTCCGTTGCCTTTGATGATCTCAAAACAGGATCAATCGTCGGATTGGACTTTTTTATGCCGTAATAGGCCGCAATCAGTGCCAGGTCATGGTTGCCAAGCACAATTCGGACACTCTCTTTGATGCTGTAAAGATACTCCAGTACCTCCAGCGATTTGTCACCCCGGTTGACAAGATCTCCCGCCAGCCACAATGTATCGTAACGCGGATCAAACTGGATCTTTTGTAACAGCCCCTGCAGAGAATCATAACATCCCTGAATATCACCGATAGCCCATACACTCATCTGTACCACCTTCGGAGGAGTGAATAGTTATTGTTTGCATTGCTTTGCAATGCTTTTATTGATAAAAGATTTCTCAAAGAAAAAGCATACCAAAATTCCTCATTCTTCATTCCTCATTCCTCATTCCTTATTCATTTTCTAATTTCTAATTTTTCTGCGTATATTTCTGTTTTCTCTTCAAACGTCATCGACGCGTGTGCCGGAGAGGGTGACGGCAGGTAGACACGCTCTATGGCAAGATCACCAAAGTGCTTTTCAAAAAGTGTCTGTGCCTTTTTACCCGTAAAAGCAAGTTTGGTAATGGAGGGGTACTTCTCAAGCAGTGCAGGTATATCGTTGACTTTGACACGGGACAGCGACGTGTCAAGCGAATTGTTACGTTCGCAGGCAGCAACCATATCCCAAACACCGAAGCGGTTCTCTTTCAAAAGCCAAATCTTCTGGTCGCGGTTGTTGACCGGATACCCTGTCAACGATTCAAGAATCTTCCAGAACTGGTTTCTTGGATGTCCGTAGTAAAAGGCATTATCAAACGATTTGATACTTGGGAAAGATCCCAGAATGAGGGTTTGGGTATCGTTGAAGACAATGGGGTCAAAAGGGTGTATAAGCTGTTCTTTCATCTTTATTATCCTCTACATCGCTTCCCGATTATCATTTGCAAACATGTTTTGGTGCGTGATTACGCACCCTACGGCTACTTGCATGCCTTTTGCATGTTGCGCACCATCAGCACCAGCAGTGCCAGTGAGAAGATCTTGAAGTTTATCTCGCTGCCTTTATGGGTAGCAATAAATGCAGCAGACTGTGTCATTTTCTCCCCGGCAAGCTGCATATTCAGAATGTCCGGAAGATAATAGTGTCCAAACATCAAACCTGTGGCAACGACAAAGAAGGTCGCTACCTGTGTGATGGTATCACGTTCGAATTTTTTGTATTTATAGCCTTCGTAGAGTATGACAGCAAGCACTGTAAAATCTACCAGATAGGAGAGCCTGACAAAGTTCTGTGTCATAATGAGCCCCTCCTGGAAATGGCTTAACACACCTGCGCCAAGCCACTGCTCTGTATGGAACGTTACCGGTGCCACCACAATACCGGCAAAAAGCCCTGCGCCAAGTGTAGCGCCAAGCAATATCAGATATGCAATAGTTACTCGTCTAAAAACTGGTTTCATATTTGTTTTCCTTTTCTATTGTAGGGTGTTGTGCACCACAGGCACTTCCTTTGGTCGCCCTCACAACACCCTTGATCTATCTAACAACATATTCACATCAATTTTGGTGTGTGGTTACACACCCTACATGAATTCAATCACAAACCCGCGGTCATATCCCGCAAGGTCTTTGTAAAATCGAACCGATTTTACTCCAACTTCATTAACAAATGCTTGAATAGGCTCCTTTTGGTCATATCCCATCTCACATGCCAGCCATTTCACCCCGCGTGCCTTGACATCGAGAATGATCTGCCGGAGCAATTCGTCCCCTTCCCTGCCGCCAAAAAGTGCCTCTTTCGGTTCATAGGCAGCCACATTCTTCTCAAGCACAAAATCTTCTGCAATATAAGGAGGATTGGAGACGACCAGTTCAACACTTTCCTTTACCTCATCGAGCAGATTCGATTTGCAAAGCGTAACCTGTTCACATACTCCAAATGCTTCAGCATTTTCGGCAGCTATACGTAACGGGGCATCACAAATATCGGTTGCAATGATCTTCAGGTTGGGAAATTTACGTGCAAGTACAATACTGATCGCACCGCTTCCCACCCCAATCTCTGCGATGGAGGTGATTTTCTCTCTTTCAATGATGTTGGCAACTTCATCGATGAGCAGTTCCGTCTCCGGACGGGGGATAAGTACACCGGGTGCCACTTTCAGATGAATGTCGTAAAAGCTCGCTTCACCTACAATGTACTCGTATGGCTCATTGTCAACACGTCTTTTTACCAGTCCTTCAAAGCCTGCTGCATCTGTCACCACCTCATCAGGATGCAAAATCAGATAGGTACGCTCTTTACCAAGATGATGTGCCAGCAGCAACTCCGCTTCAAATTGTGGGCGCTCGCAGCTTGTTTTCAGTTTTTCTCGTGCCCAGTTTAGGCCATGTTGAAGTGTCATATTTTTCATCTTACAGATCAGGTAAATTTTGATTAAAAATACTTAACAGTTCCAACCGCTTCTCTTCACTGTCAATCTCATAAACAATCGTGTATCCCTTATAAATCATATCTCTAATATTGTCATGATGAAAATAGACAGATTTTCTATATTGATAAGGGGAATCTGCCAAGTGCTTAATCTTTTTTTTCAATGTTTGTACAAACTCGACAGATGCAGACAGATTATCTCTTCTAATATAGTAGGCAATAGCCTTTAATTCATCTTTAAACTGTTTAGATTCAACAATCTTCAAGCTTGAAGTTCCTTAAGCAGTTCATCTGTAACGCTCTCAAAGTCATACATAGGCTCCCTACCGGACTTTATATCTTCACGCAGAGAATGAAGCCTTTTTTTCCGCAGATCATAAAAAGCATCTTCTTTTTGCGTTGAAGATATCGTATAGCTATCTACAATGCCTTCTTTCAGATTTTGAATAATATTCAAAAGAACATCTACGTTGTTATCTTTAATATTAATATGAATTGTCTGCATACCATGTCCTTTTTTATATCTATTTTACCCAAAAAACTACTTTCTGTCCATATAGGCGAATATCCCATCGTTAGGCAGTGGCGGTTCCTCCTGTTTTTCTTCTTCACCAACGACTGTATTGCTCGCATCATAGCCCATCGCTTTTAGACGCTCGATGACCGGAGGGTGGGTATGATAAAAAAAGATCACCAACGGATGGGATTTTGGGAACGCTTTGTTTTCCGTCACCAGTTTCAGCAGTGCCGAGATAAGATTCTCTTTCCCGCCCATCTGGGAACCGAACTGGTCTGCGGCATACTCGTTGTGGCGGCTGACATAACTCATAAACGGCGTAAAGACAAAGCTTACCAGCGGCAGGAGCAGCATCAGCATCGCTATCTTCACCCCCGCATGCGGTATGACACCCATCTGGATAAAGAGTGAGTCAGGAAGATGTCCAAAGAGAAAGAAGACCACAAAAAGAAGACCGCCCATCAGCGCAATGTTCTTCCAGATATCCCCATGGCTGTAATGCCCCAGTTCATGTCCAAGCACGGCAAGCAGTTCATCTTTGTTCAGTTTCTCAAGCAGCGTATCGAAAAGTACCACTCGCTTGCTCTTGCCAAGCCCCCCAAAGTAGGCATTGAGACGGCTGTCACGTTTGCTGGCATCCATCACGAAAATACCGTCACTTTTGAGGCCGACTTTCTGCATCATATCGGTAATAGCATCTTTAAGTTCCCCCTCCTCAAGCGGGTTGAACTTGTTGAAAATGGGAGCGATGAGTGTCGGATAGAGCACATTGACAAGCACTGCGACAGCAAAAAGCAGCACAAAGCCCCACAGCCACCACATTTCATAGTTGCTGATGATCCATGCAAGCAGGGCAAAAAGCACACCGCCGAGCACAAAGAACATCACAGCACTCTTGAGGGTATCAACAAGGAACATCTTTGGTGTCATTTGGTTAAAATGAAATGCTTCATCTATTTTAAACTTTTGATACAGTTCAAACGGCAGTCCGACAATATAGTTGATAGTGACAAAACCGTAAAGGAATACTACCGCCTGAAGTACCGATCCTTCTACATGCACTACGGAAGAGAGCCATGCAAACCCTTTGAATACCCACCAGACGAACATCAGGTAGTCGACAAAGTGTTCCACAATCGCCAGCTTCTCCTTGGCCACCGCATAGTTTGCCGCAACCATATATTTGCCCGCAGGCATCAACACCGGCGCTTTGCGTTTCTCCTGGTTGATATATCCTATCTGCATTACGGAGATATAGATACGCATGAAGGTATAGAGCGAATAGAGCCCGATAATTAATTCCAGCATTGAAATCCTTTGTATATATCATTGGAATAGATTATGAAACCTTTGTGTAGGGTGCGTACCCACGCACCTTCAAACCATTTTGCAAAAACACGATCTGTCATCAAAACATGTCTCAAAGGTGCGAAATATCGCACCCTACATATGTAGTCACAAAACCAAAGTTTTTCATTCCATATGTTTGTTTATATGAGAATATAGCAAGAGGGGCTTTAGCAAGCCTTAAAAGAGTATAATTTCATCAAAACATCCCTGAACAAAGGCAGACCCATGGCACTCATTGACCTCTTCGATATCAAAAAGCAGTACGATGTCAAACTCCTGCTTGACGGGGTCGACTTCCACCTCAACGAAGGTGAACGGGTCGCTATTGTCGGCAAGAACGGCTGCGGCAAATCGACTCTCATGAAGATTGCACTTGGCGAAGAAGAACCTACTGACGGCAAACGTGTGATTGACCGTTCTATCCAGATAGAGATGCTCTCGCAACAGCCAACCTTTGATGCTTCCCTCAATGTCCGTGAAGCCATTGAAAACGAACTGACAGAACTCAAAGCGGCAAAAGAACGCTACGACACCCTCACAGCACAGGTTGCCGAAGATTTTGAGAACAAGCATCTGCTCGCACAGCTTGAAGCGGTCACAGCATACCTTGACCACCATAATGCCTGGAGTCTCGATGACAAGATAGAGCGCGTTTTGCAGGAGTTTAAACTCAAGGCGTATGAGGAGAGGCTTGTCATCTCCCTTTCCGGGGGAGAACAGCGGCGTGTCGCACTGGCGTCACTCATCCTCAAAAAACCCGAAGTACTGCTGCTGGACGAGCCGACCAACCACCTCGATGTCTACATGGTGGAGTTTCTCGAAGAGATACTGCTCAAAGAGAAGTTCACCCTGCTGTTTATCTCGCACGACAGGCACTTCATTGACACCATAGCCACCCGTGTCGTGGAAGTGGAGAATCACGAACTTGTCTCCTACAAAGGGGGCTACAGAGACTACCTCGAACAGAAAGAGGCACGCATGCAGGCACTTGCCAAACAGCACGAAAATCTGCTTAAACTGCTCAAGCACGAAGAGGAGTGGCTGGGCAAAAGTGTGCGCGCACGTGAAAAACGCAACCAGGGACGCAAAGCACGTGTCTTCAAGCTGAGGGATGAAGCCAAAAAGAACCCTACCCTCATCCGTAAGATGCAGCTTGAACTCGAGCGCGAAAAGAAGCACTTTAACCGTGAAAAGAGTGTTGGCAAGAAGAAGATGCTCTTTGAAATAGAACACTTGCACTACTCCATTGCCGGTAAGGAGCTTATCAAAGACTTCTCTACGCGTATTCTCCAGCGCGACAAAATCGCCATTGTAGGAGTCAACGGGGCGGGTAAATCAACCCTGCTTCGGCTGCTGCTTGGCAGGCTCAAACCTGACAGCGGCAGCATCAAAAAAGGGGACTTCTCCATCGGTTACTTCGACCAGCACCGTGAGATGCTCGATGACGAAGAAACACTCATCGGTACTTTTTGTCCCAACGGCGGTGACCACATTCAGGTACGCAGCGGCAATATGCACGTCTATGCCTACCTTAAACAGTTTCTTTTCCCCGAAGAATTTTTGACCAAAAAGATAGGCCAACTTAGCGGCGGAGAGAAAAACCGTGTCGCACTTGCCCTGCTCTTTACCAAAAATGTCGACTGCCTCATTCTCGATGAGCCCACCAACGATCTGGACATTCAGACCATCAACATCCTCGAAGAGCAGCTGCTTAACTTTCCCGGGGCAATTTTGTTTGTTTCACACGATCGCTATTTTGTAGACAAAATTGCCTCCAAACTCTTCATTTTTAAGGGAGATGGCCTCATCGAAGAGTCTTACCAAAGCTATTCGGAGTATCTTGAAATCGAAAAAGAGCTTAAAGAGATAGAGGCGTTGGCACATGAGATTGAAAGCAGTGCCGCCAAAGAGAATAAAACATCTACAACACAAGA
The DNA here is from genome assembly GCA_027019175.1 of Sulfurovum sp. Taxonomy (GTDB): domain Bacteria; phylum Campylobacterota; class Campylobacteria; order Campylobacterales; family Sulfurovaceae; genus Sulfurovum. Next base: position 6,880 of record JALUXB010000063.1, read on the forward strand.
GAAGAAAAAACCTACAAAGCTCAGTTACAAAGACCAGCGTGATCTGGATATGCTTCCTGATGAAATAGAGGCACTTGAAGGCAAAATAGACAAACTTAATGCCTGTCTTGCCAACCCGGAGTGTTACGAACAAAAAGGGCTTACGGCACTGAGTGAAGAGCTGGCAGAAGTTGAAAAAGCGTATGAAGCAAAAAGTGAACGGTATCTTGAGGTTTTGGAGATGTATGAGGAATTGCAGCATGCATAGACACATCATCTGATTCTTGCGAAGAGATATCCCTGTGGTGGGTGCGTGGTTACACACCCTACGACCCAGCCTTGGGTGGTTTCTTCGAGACAACACCTCCGGTTTCGAGCCTATGAACGACTCGCAGGTGTCGTTAAGGTTTGCCCACCTTCGGCGGTGCTCCTTCGTCGCACATCGCCTCCGGTTTCGAGCCTATGAACGACACGCAGGTGTCGTTCATTACGGCTCTCACCAATAAATCACTACGCTTCTTCGGCCCCATCTTAGGGCTTTTCGGCGGTTGGTTCCCATGTAGATATCGATACGTTTTTTGAAGCGTTTATTCATTTTGTCCCGAACCCTGTAAATACCCGGAAGGCCGCCGATGCGTACTCTGGTACCGTTTCGCATACCGTACCTGTAAAGCAGGTCACGGGAAACTGCGATCACTTTCATGCCCGGACGCAGGCGGTTGTTCCATGCAGCAAGGAAAGGCGTACTGTCAGTCTGGTTTCCGTGAGAAGAGTATGCCGTAGCGGTCACACGAAGCCTATGCTTTCCAAACCCCCGAATAAACCGGCTTCTTTTCTTTTTGGCAAGTTTCTTCTTTGCCTCCGCCTTTTTCTTGGCCTTTTGTGCTGCAATAACATAAGGCAGCGGCAGCTTCAGAATTTTTCCTTTTCGCAGCTGTGCACTGTTCTTTATTTTATTGTATGTAGCCAGTTCCTTGGCATCAAGACCGAATTTTTTGGCAATGCCAAGCAGGGTATCGCCTTCTTTTACCGTATAGGAGGCTGAAACAATAGCATCGATCTTCTCCTGCTCCAACGGAAATTTCAACTTTTGTCCAATACGAAGCATATGCTTGTTTTTCAGTCCGTTATATTTCATAATGTCAGCACTTTTGACACCAAACATCAAGGCAATTTTTCCAAGGGTATCACCCTTTTGTATTGTATATACACCCTCTTGTTTTGTCGTTGGCGAAGGCTGTTTGTGTTGCACTGTTTTTGGAAGTCTTACTTCAATACTCTGGTTGCCTTCAACTACTTTGATAATAGGCTCATGCGCCATCCCTACCTTAAATGGTGGTCGGTTTGCCTGTTTCTGTTCTTTCTTTTTCACAACAGGAATCAGCTCCGGAACAGAAACTTTTGTTCCAATAAAACGCTTAGGAGGCTGAAACTTTTTAATATAGCGGTTAAGCATCTCTTCTACAGAGATCACTTTAAGATGAAGGTTCTTGTGGGGAACAGGAAGCTCTTTTTGGATAATAAGCTTCTGTTTGTTGGGGGTGTATTTTATCTCTTTGGCTACAAGCAGACGGTTACTGTAGGGAGAACACTCTTTCATACCGGATACAATCACCCGGCAGTCAATTGGTGCAGCCTGGACACCGGAAGCCGAAACATATCCTGCCAGCAGTATCAGTCCAAGCGTTTGTTTTGTCATTTGTTTCGTTGAACTTAAAGGAAGCTCAACATCTCCTCTTTGATCTTCTCTTTTTCTACAACAACGGTATGGACAATCGGTTTTTCAAAAAGACCGCGAATCATAGGGGGTACGGTTACATTCGCATGTGACGATACCCACTCAAGCGCTTCAATGTCACCTGATACAGGATGTCCAAGCGCCTTGGCAACTGTTGGAGAGAATTTTGTCCACTCGGCAGTCGAGTAGATGACTGTCGGCAAAGGTTTCTCTCTGAGGGTTTCATAGGCTTTGATACAGGTCGCCGTATGCGGATCCATCATGTACCCCTTTTTGACATAGCGGGCAATTTCGTTCTCACACTCTGCATCATCGGACCAGCTTGCAGCAAAATCTTCCTGTAGTGATGCCCGCTCCTCATCCGTCAGTACAAAACGGCCTTCATTGGCAAGGGCTTCCATCAGTGTTTTGGTACGCGCTGCACCAAATTTGTCATACATAATACGCTCAATATTGGAACTTTTCAGAATATCCATCGCTGGTGATTCGGTAAGCACAAGCTCTCTGCCGTTGAGATCATATTCACCCTTTTCGATCCAGTCTGTAAGGATGTTGTTTTCATTGGAACTGATGAGTATCTTCTCAATAGGCAGCCCCGCTTTTTTGGCATAGTATCCGCCCAGTGCATTACCGAAGTTTCCGCTTGGAACGACAAGATAGATTTTCTCACCCATCGCGATTTTGCCGCAGCGTACCATTTCAAGGTAGCTGTGGATATGGTAAATGATCTGGAAAATGATACGCCCGAAATTCACGGAGTTGGCTGCAGAGAGTTTGATGTTCTTTCTTTCAAGCTCTTCTTTAAAATCTTCGGAAGCCAGCAGTGCTTTGAGGGTATTTTGCGTATCGTCGAAGTTGCCTTTGACACCGATCACTTTAAGGTTTGGCGCATCTTCGGTGACCATTTGAAGACGCTGTACGTCAGAAGTTCCTCCCTCCGGGTAGAGACAGGCCACCTTGACATTGTCCTGTTTTTTGAAAGTCTCCAGTGTCGCGGGGCCGGTATCACCGCTTGTCGCTGCCATGATAAGGTAGTTCTCACCACGTTCCTGTGCCAGTTTGGCAAGGATGTAGCCAAATGGCTGCAGCGCCATATCTTTAAAGGCACGTGTGGGGCCATGGTAGAGTTCCGAAACACAGCAGTCACTTTCAATGGCATTCAAAGGTACAGGATTTTGGGGATCATCGAAAGCATCGTAACGATTTAGCGCAGCTTCAATCACTTCCTGGTCAATATCAATCCCGAAGGCTGTCAAAAAATCCATTGCCAGCGTTTTATAATGGCTGTTTTTGTGTTTTTCCAAAAATACTGCATCGAGTGCAGGCAGTGCCGTAGGTACGTACAGTCCGCCAAAACTTGCGCTTGGGCTTAAAATTGCTTCCGAAAAGCTTACCGAAGCAGGTTTGACACCGTCATTCCCGCGTGTTTCAATAAATTGCATCTATCATCCTCTTCTTGTGAGTGTAGTTGCCGAAATTATAGCCAAAAAAGCATAAGGGACGCACCTTACACACACCCCTGTACGCCTGTGGCTACTGCTTTTTCAGTTTAATAATATAGAAATCCTTTGCCAGTCTGAAGCTTTCTGTTTCTCCGACGATGATCATACTTTTGTCACTCATACGTGCCACACCGTGTCCCACATCTTTGCGTTCACCGCCAAAAACATGCGACCAGATAAGCTCACCCTGCCTATTGAGCGCCAGAGCATACAGACTGTGGTTTCCTTTTCCCAGGGTATTGGTACCGCCGACCAGCATAAACCCGCCGTCAGCCGTTGTTGCCACGGCATTGCCGTATTCATAATACTTGAACCCGTAAATCTTGTGCCAGATCGTTTTGCCTTTGGCATCGATCTTCATGACTGTCAGGTCACTTTGGGAACTGCCGTAGGAACGTGTACTGCCTATGGCGACTATGCCGTTGTCTATCGTGGGAGTCACACCGTTTAGCATATCTTCATAGTCACCCCCAAACTGCTTGCGCCACCGCATTTTTCCATTCTGATCCAGCTGCATGATGAGAAAGTCACTGTCACCCGCCCTTGCAACCTCACGGTAGCCGACCATCACCATTTTGCCATCACGGGTTCGCGTCAGTGACGTCGCCACATCATCCTTTTCCCACCCATTGTGTGGGCATTGAGCAGTTTTCCGTTTTTGGAGAGTTTGGCAATATAGATATCTTTGTCTCCATCCCCGTACGATTCGGTTGCACCGACTACCAACATACCCCCGTCATCGGTACCGGCAATACCGCCGGCATACTCATCACGGTCACCGCCAAATGTAGTTTCCCACATCTTCTTCCCATCAAGCGATACTTTGGCAACATAGAGGTCATAGGCATAGGCTTTGGAGAAGGACTTGGTACGCCCCAGTACCACAATGTTCCCGTCAGCCGTTCTTGCAATGGCCTTTCCTTCATCTTTCTTCTTGCCGCCAAGCCACAGCCGCCATTTCATCTCCCCATTGGCATCCATCCGTGTGACACATATATCACTGCGCTGTGCGCCATATGACTTACAGGTTCCGACAATAGCGCTCTCACCGTTTTCAAGCGCTACAATGCCGTAGGCGATATCATCTTCCTTCCCGCCGTAAATCTTTTGCCATACATCGATATAGGCCTCTTTTTTTACTTTTTTAACCGGTGCAGCAGCATACACATTCACAAAGGTTCCCAACAAAGCAGTCATCAGCATAGATTTTCCAAACATATATTTTCCTTATGATATTTGATTGTTTGGTTTAATTATACTGAGATTGGATTATAGTAGCGAATGATGCTTTTTCAAAAAAGAAGCTTAACGCACTTCTCATTAATCGAAAGCCGGCATTTCTGCTTAATGCTACCTATCGGCCTGAGCCGTAAAGAAAGCATTATATTTACCTTATAGTTCGATACAGGTGCCGACACCCGAGCTTGTCAAAATTTCAAGCAGCAGTGAATGCTCTACGCGCCCGTCAATAATGTGTGCTTTCTTCACTCCGCCGCGCAGTGCCTCGATGCAGGCATCGACCTTGGGCACCATTCCCCCGCTGATCGTTCCGTCCGCTTTGAGTGCTTCTGTCTTGGCAATGTCCAGGTTGGTAATGAGTTTCCCTTCTTTGTCAAGTACCCCAGCGGTATCTGTCAGGAAAAGGATTTTGCGTGCCTCAAGCGCAACGGCAATCTGGCTCGCTGCAAGATCGGCGTTGATGTTGAAGCCGGGATGTCCGATGGTACTGCTTGAAGCGATGGGGGCGATGACAGGCACAAAACCGTCATCGATGATGTTGTCGACAATCTCAGGGTTAACCTGCTCAATCACACCGGTATAGCCGAAATTGTCAAAATCTTTGGGGCGCGCTTCAAGGAATTTGGCATCTTTGCCCGAAATACCGATCGCTTTGCCCCCATGATTGTTCAAAAGCGAAACGATCTCCTTGTTGATCTCTCCGCTGAGTACCATTTCGGCAATGCGCATCACTGCCTTGGTCGTCACACGCTGACCATCGACAAACTCCGTCTCTACACCAAGGTCGGCAAGCAGGTCAGTAATGCTCTTGCCTCCGCCATGTACGATGATGGGCTTCATCCCCACCAGGTGCAGCAACACGATATCCTGCGCGAACTGTTCTTTAAGCTCCGGTGAGGTCTGTGCAGAACCGCCGTACTTAATGACGATCTTTTCATTGGAGAATTTTTTGATGAACGGCAGCGCGTCCAGGAGGGTTTTGACCACTTCGATCTTACTCTTCATGCAATTCCTTATATTTTTTAATATATGAGTCTATACTTTCAAGTATTGTTTCTTCTATTTCTAATTTTAACTTCATTTGGACGACAGGTAACTTAAATCTATCCATTTTCACCGCATCTTTCTGTGTGACAAGAAGCGCATCAGCCCCAGCCTCTTCCATGTTCTTAGCCAACTGATGCTCATCAAAATAGGCATGATCCTCAAGATAAAACCTTCCAACGACAGTATTGGGCAGATATGGTTCCAGTCTGACAGGATTGGCGATAGCAGTTGCCAACAACAGTTTCCCTTCAAAAGGGGTGACTTGAACAATACGCCTGAAGTCCCGCCCCTCTTGCACTACTTTATCGGCAAAACACTCAGAAAAGGAAAACTCCCGCAGCGGACCGGCAGGAAACGGCAGCGTGTTTGGAATGGAAGCAGGCTTGAGAAGAAGATCATATTTTTCAATATCAACACGATTAAAGCCATCATCAAGAATAATCACCGATGCACCATTCTCTTTTGCAAGGGTGATTGCATCTTCTCTCTTTTCACTAACGATCACAGACGCATTGGGCAGAGACTGTGCCATCAACATGGGTTCATCACCACTTTGCTTCACATCGGCCAGTATGGTGCCATTACGGCTGACTTCCAACAAGCCTTTACTCTCCCTTCCGTATCCCCGTGAAACAATCGCTACATTCTCATAGCGTGATGCCAATGCAATAACAAACGGTGTCTTGCCGCTCCCTCCTACCACCAGATTGCCCACGGAAACAATGGGAAGACCAAAATCTCTCTTTTTTGCAGCAAGCCGCCGTACCAACATATAGCTGCCATACAACAGCGAAAACGGTGACAATGCTGCAATCAGAAAATAGTCCACTCCCTTAGGATGATAATACAACCGTTCAAAAAACCGCTTCACCCCATCTCCATATTTAAAAATATCACATCTAATTCCTAATTCTATTCACACCGCTTTGCCCCAAGTTTCATAATCTCTTCGCAGGCAAATCCCGCCGCCTTCCGTGCTTCGACATTGATATGCGGACGGTGTTTTGTTGTCAGGTTGTAGCGTTCGAGTATCTCAAAATAGACGCTCTCCTCTTTTCCCTCTTTCTTACAAAGGTACTTGAACCATTTGTCCCCTTTATGAACGTGTACAATCTCCTCTTCGTAAATCGTCTGCAACGTTTTCAGAAGTGCTGCCACGTGCGGATTTTTCTTTTTATTGTCAAGTTTTTTCATGATCTGAGGGTTGACATCGAGACCGGAAGCCTCATAGTAGCGCGGAATGATCGCCATACGGTCAAGCACACTCTCGGCCGTGTGTTCCGCAGCATCAAACAAACCGGCATGCACAGGAAAATCACCATAGGCATAGCCCAGTGTGTGCAGTATTTCTGTGAGCATCTTATAGTGGCGTATCTCATCTGCCGCCACTTCAAGCCAGTCGCATTTGTAGTCATTTGGCATGGAAGGGAATCGGTAGACTGCATCGAGCGCAAGATCAATGGCTGAGTATTCGATGTGGGCAATGGCATGTACCAGTGTTGCAAGCCCTTCGGTGGTATCGAAGTCCTTACGTGCGGGCAGTTCCCGGGGAGAAACAATACGGCACTTGAAAGCATAGGAAGGCTTTGTGAACTTTTGGGGAATAAACTCCGCTTTGTTACTAACCTCATTTTGGTTACAATACGCCAAAGCCTGAAGCGTAATGGCCTCTTTGACCGCAATATCGTCACTGGTAAGCGCTTCTTCCAATTTAGCGTAAAAATCCATAAGGAATTATAGCATGCAAATCAAAATGCAACCCATGGGATCCTACCAGACCAACTGCTACATCGTCACTGTTGACGGCAAAGACCTCATTATCGACCCGGGTGTCAATGCAACAGAGTGGGTACTTGACAATGTCACCAACCCTGTTGCCCTACTCAACACCCACGGCCACTTCGACCATGTTTGGAGCAATGATGCGGTAAAATCCGCACTGCACATCCCGCTCTACTGCCCCAAAGATGATATTTTTATGCTGACAGACGACCCTTTTTCACAGGGTACACCGCCAAGCATTGCCGATGTTGCCGTTGAACCTGACAGCACACTTGATATTGCCGGCATCCCTGTAACATTTCATCATTTCCCCGGACATACTCCGGGATGCAGTACCATCGAAATAGGCGATATATGGCTTAGTGGCGATTTTCTCTTTGAAGGCAGTATCGGACGATGGGATTTTCCCTACTCCAGTGGAACACAGATGGTAGAGAGCCTGAAAAAAGTGCAGCGTTTTACAGAAGACTTTACCCTCTACCCAGGCCACGGTATGAGTACCACCCTCAAACGCGAACAGCGCGGCATACCGCAGTGGATACGGTATGTGGAATCGACGCTGTAAAATATTGGGGAAGGTGCGTGTTTACGCACCCTACAATTTGAAACAAAGAAAAATTTGGACAAAAATTAATAGGAAAATTTATACCCGCGTCGGCGTACGGTATGAATGACCTGAAAACCGAGAATACTTTTAAGGCGCTTTCGGATCTGGTTGATCGCTACCTCAACGGTGTTGTCACTCACATATTCCGGCTCTTCCCAAAGCGCATTGATAATCTCGTCTTTGCTGAAAACACGCTGCTTGCGCAGTGCCAGGTAGGCAAGAATATCAAAGGTCTTCCCGTTGAGTGAAACAATCTTCTCATCAAACTCAATCTTCTTGTTGGCAATATCGATCACCAGCTTGTCAATATTCACCTGGGTACCGAAGAGGTGGCGCATATTGGAAAGGACACGCGCTGCAATCAGATCAGGATGCTCAATATGATGGGTAATCACATCATCGATGCCAAGATCGAACAGCTCTTTCTGATGCTTGACATTGTCCGTCAAAATGAGAATCTTTGTCTCACTCTTTTTCTTTTTGACTTCATTAACATAACGTTCAAGAGAGAATTTGACCCCTTCATCGACAATAATGACCAGTTCATAGTGCCTGAAATCCGTAAAATTGGTAGCATCATACATATCTTTTGCATTATCTACAATGCAGATAAAATATTTTTCCAACTCTTTTTCAAGCTCTTTTACATACTCGTCGTCAAATCCAACTGTCAATATTCTCATAATTTTCCGCTATCCCGTCATATTTACCAAGAGAAAACTTAAATAAGATCCTGTTTCCCTCTTTTAGTTGCGTATTTATAGCAGAATCAAGCTTATTTAAAAATAAAAGTAACTTTCAGCTTCTTTGGTTATTTTAATGCTTTTTATGATTTCGATGCTTTATGTGCCTTAATATAAACACGTTTTGGTGCAGGATGTCATTATCAGGACACTTCCGAAGCAAAGCTCCGTAAGCTACGCTGACGCAGTGTCCACTTCAGCAGCGGGCTCACGCGACTTATCGCGTATAAGGCTACCCTGCTTTATGCGCTTTGATATAAACACGTTTGGGGGCAGGATAGCCTTCGACAGTCTTCTCCGGGTCGTTGGGATCAAGGAAATCTTCGAGGCTCTGGGTGGCGATCCACTCCGTTTTACGCTGTTCGTTCAGGTCAGTTTTTTTAATCTCAAGTACTTCGACATCATCAAAGCCTGCACGGTGACACCAGTTCTTCAATGCGTTTACCGTAGGGATGAAATAGATATTCGGAATTTTTGAATAACGCTCTTTGGGGGTCAGACATACTTCTTCCTCTCCGTCGATCATAAAAGTATCAAGAATCAGTTCCCCTCCTTTGTTGAGTCCTTTGAAGAGTGATTTCAGCATTGCAACAGGGTCAGAACGGTGATAGAGCACACCAAGACAGAAGAGTACATCAAATTTGTGTTCGAAAAACTCCACATGTTCAACGCCCAGCATTTCATAAACGATGTCAGAGTTGACAAAGTGGTCAATGAACTGAAACTGGGAGTAATAGATGGCAGATGGATCGAAACCTACGAGCTTTTTTGGGTTGTGCGTTTGCATTCTAAAGAGGTAGTAGCCGTTATTGCAGCCAATATCACCAACCACTTTGTCTTCAAGATTGAAATGGGGTTCAAGCAAATTGTATTTGATCTGACTCTGCCACTCCGAATCGATGAAAAGGTCGTTAATGGCAAAAGGCCCCTTACGCCATGGCATCATCAGCCTTGCTGTTGTTTCAATCTGTGCCATCTGAGCTTTATCGATGCTTTCACTGTTCACAGCGACTGTATCACCAAGTGAAACCGTAATATCTTCACATACCGGGAGGGCAGCAATGGCATCCTGAAGCGGTTTGATATTCTTCCAGGTCAGCCACTTTCTGCGTTCTTCTCTAATCTGGTTCAGATCCACAACAGTCCTTTGTATCTATTGATTGGTGTATGGGGAGAGTACATTCACAGTAAGCATTTTGCGCTACTGTGAATCATTCAATAGGCATAATACCTATTTTTTGATATATGCTTTAATGATCTTTTGGTCAAACATCGGTCTGTCACCGGGACCGGTAGTAACATTTTCAATCTTTTTGACAACATCCTTGCCTTTGATAACTTCACCAAAAATGGTATACCCGCCATTAAGGTGTGGTGTAGGCACGGTTGTAATGAAAAACTGGCTGCCGTTGGTATTGGGACCGCGGTTGGCCATAGCCAGAAGGAACGGTCTGTCAAATGTAAGGTTAGGTGCATATTCGTTCTTGAAATCTTTATGCCAGATGGATTCACCGCCGCGTCCCGTACCGGTAGGGTCACCGCCCTGAATCATGAAGCCTTTGATGACACGGTGGAAGATAATACCGTTGTAATAACCGTTTTTGACATGGGTAACAAAATTTTCCACTGCCAAAGGTGCGGCTTTCGGGTAGAGTTTCAACTCAATATTCCCCACATTGGTTTTGAGTACCACGACCGGTGCTTTGTTGTCTGCTGCATGGAGCGTACCTGCACCCACCATAAGCGCAAGGCAGAATTTTAAAAAAGTTCTTCTCATCATCTGTTCCTTAAATAACATCGTTTTCACATTTGTCTATGCCCAGCTCTTTGAGTACAAGCTCAAAAAAGGCGCCGCTTTCGCGTTGTGTTTCATCAGTAAACTCAATATAGAAAGCTTCATGTTGCGATTTGTCGGTTCTTTTATTGTCAAAAACCACAGGCTTCAGCCCTGTAGCGCTGCAGGCCTTCTCGATAGCACCGTTGATCTCTTTTCGGAGATCATCTCTCTCGCCATCAAAAACAAGGCTCATGCCCTCGTAACACTCTTCCATTCTTACATTCGCAACGATCTCTTGACATCTGTCCACTATTTACCCTTTTTTGGAAATATGGGCAATATTATACTATTCTAATATTATACGATTTTTAAGCCGTTATTTTGCAATACTGACCGCACGTGTTTCCCTGATAACATTGACCTTGATCTCTCCGGGAAACTGTACCTTGTCGGCAATCTCCTTTGCAATCTCTTTGCTCAGCAGCGCGACATCATTGTCACTCATTTTTCCGGCATTCACAAATACCCGTATCTCCCGTCCGGCATTGATCGCGTATGCCTTTTCCACATGCGGCTTGGAGAGGGCAATCGTTTCAATCTCTTTCACCCGTTTGGTAAAACTCTCAAGGACTTCACGTCTGGCTCCGGGTCTCGCAGCCGAAAGGGTGTCAGCCGCACAGACAGCTGCACTCTCGACAGAGTCCGGTTCTTCATGTCCATGATGCGCATAAATAGCATTGATAACCGTAGGATGTTCCCCGTATCTTTGGCAAAGTTCCGCACCAATTTCGACATGTGACCCGCCCATATCCTGTGTCAACGCCTTGCCGATATCATGCAGCAGCCCCGCACGCATGGTGAGCTTTTCATCGCCCCCCATCTCCGCTGCCATGACACGGGCAAGCCTTGCGACTTCAAGCGTATGTGCCAGTGCATTCTGTCCGTAACTTGCGCGGTATTTCAACCGTCCCAATAACCTGACAAGCTCTTCATGCATTCCATAAATACCAAGATCGATCAGGACATTCTGCCCCGCTTCAAAAGTTTTCTCTTCAAACTCCCGTTCAACCTTTTCATGCACCTCTTCGATACGACCGGGATGAATACGCCCATCTTCTACCAGTATCTCGATAACGCGTGTCGCGATAGCACGCCGGTACAGGTTAAAGGAACTGACCAAAATGACCCCCGGTGTTTCATCAATAACGATATCTACACCCAGCAGCATCTCAAGCGCTTTGATGTTACGCCCTTCTTTCCCAATGATGCGCCCTTTATGCTCATCACTTGGCAGCGTAATAAGATTGATCAGACGTTCACCGGCAAACTCCCCTGCATAGCGTGTTGTCGCTTGTGCAAGAATGTAATTTGCGCGCTTTTGCCCCTCCTCTTTTGCAGTCTGTTCATAGCGTCTGACAATAGCGGCGACCTCGGAACGGCTCTGCTCTTCGACCTTTTCAAGGATATAGGCTTTTGCCTCCTCTTTTGTCAAAGCAGCAACATTTTGAAGTTTTGCTATCGCCTTGTCAATTTCATGCTGTTTTTGGTTTTCAAGGAGTTCAAGCTGGGCAGTCCTTGTTTCCAATACCTGCTCTTCTTCCCGCAGCTTCTCTTCAGCGTTTTCCAGGTTTTTACGCTTACGGATCAACGCCCTGTTGCGCTCTTCAAGTTTTGTCAGCCGCTCTTCGTATGCCGCTTCCAGCTCCAACGCTTTACGCTTGCGTTCCATCTGTGCTTCCTGAAGCAACAGTTCAGCTTCATGGCTGATAGCCTTTGCTTTCGCTTTTGCTTCTTTTTCAAGATGTGCATAGCGCCGTTGGGCATTTCTGGCAAACACCAAATATCCCACACCCGCTCCCAGTACTGTTCCTACAGCGGTAGAGAGCACAATTATTCCTGTCATTCTTTTTCCTTTTTACAGTGAAAAAGGCTCAAAATATAGGGTCTGTCCTGAACTTATGGCACAATCACCAGATCTGCCTTTACATCATAACGGTCGGTCACAATCTCTTTGGACATACAGAGTTCCCGCGCCACAAATACTCTCTTTTTTATATTTTTCGTCTCTTTTTCAAAAAAGCGGTCGTACATCCCTTTGCCGAAACCTACCCTTCTTCGGGTAATGTCCATCCCGACAATGGGAATCACCGCAATATCTATCTGTTTTTTTCTATATTGGTTTGAAAATTTCGGCTCTTTGATGCCAAATTGTTTGATCCTTAGCGGATATCTGTATTTTACCAACCTGAAACTTTTACCTTCCATAAAGGGGACATAGACCGTTACTCCCCTTTGTCTCAGATGCCGTATCAGCGGGAAAATGTTGACTTCCGTTGCCAAAGGTACATAGAGCATGACAGACTTTGCATGCTCTGCAGCGATCAATGCACTCAGTTTCTCCACTACCCGGCGATCTTTTGCGTAGGTACCCTGTCGTGAAGCCTGTTTCAGCCGTTTAAGGCATCTTTGTCGGAATCTTTTTTTCTTTTCTGCGTAACTATCCATACTTTTTTAGTGCTCTTTGGCTATAATTTTTGACCTATTATACCAAAAGGGCACCTTCAGAAAAGGAAGTTTGTGAACGCATCCGTACGATACCCCCTGGCCCTTGCCGCTGTCGTTCTATTGTTTGTCCTCGCAGGATGTGGCAAAAAAGAGAAGTCTGCACAGGAATACAATACAAGTACTGCAGCTGTCACCAAAGACGACGATGCATCTGCCGTATCAAGCAAACCTTCACCTGCCAAAGACAACCGGTTTATGCTGACCGACCATAACGGCATAAGCCACACTGTTGTCATGAAAAAGGAAAAACTTCTTTTTCCTGACATTACAAAACCGGTGGTTATTTTGCATTTTTTCAGTACCTGGTCAGACCCGTGTCAGGGCGAAGCACCCTACCTTTCTGATCTTCAGCTAAAATACAAAAAAAAGATTGCCATACTTGGTATCTTGCTGCATCCGGACAACTACCTTGAAGAACTGGACACATTTGTTTCAAAAAACAAACTTGCCTACTTCATTTCCAGCGGCGGAGAAAACGATGCCTTTGCCAAAGCGATCAGCAAACGCCTTTCCCTTCCCGATATGCTGCCCATCCCGTTGACGGTCATTTACCACAACGGCCGGTATTACAAACATTATGAGGGTGCTGTCCCCGTCGAAATGCTGGTACACGATATCAATACACTATTGAAATAAAAGGAGTTTACTTATGTTTAATGTACTCAAAAAAGTTTTTGGAAAAACTACCGAAGCGATCAAAGAGGTTGCGCCCGAAAAGAAAAAAGAAATCACCAAAGAGGAGTTCGAAGAGATCCTCCTTGAATCAGATGTCAATTATGAACTTGCCGAACGCCTTCTTGAAGCGCTGCCGGAAAAGATCAGCCGTACACAGGCATTCAACTCTCTTATCTCCGTATTTCAATACAAAGCAGACTGGAAAGAGAGCGATGCCAAACCGTATGTTGAAATGATCATCGGTGTCAACGGTGCAGGGAAAACCACCACCATCGCCAAACTTGCCTATCGCTACAAACAGGAGGGAAAAGGGGTTATTCTTGGCGCAGGCGATACTTTCCGTGCCGCTGCCATAGAACAGCTCACACGCTGGGCGGACAAACTGGACATTCCCATTGTTGCTACCCGTCAGGGGCACGATCCTTCCGCTGTTGTCTACGACACCATTGAAGCGGCAAAGGCCAGAGGGCTGGAACATGTCATCATCGATACTGCAGGCCGTCTGCATACACAGACAAACCTCAGTGAAGAGCTCAAAAAAATGATCCGTGTCGCAGGCAAGGCAATGGAGGGGGCACCGCACCGAAAAATGCTCATTCTTGACGGTACCCAGGGAAGTTCTTCGATCAACCAGGCAAAAGCTTTCAATGAAATGATCGGCATCGACGGCATTATCATCACCAAACTTGACGGCACCGCCAAAGGCGGATCGGTACTGAGTATCGCTGACGAACTCCAAATGCCCATCTACTACATCGGTACGGGAGAACAGCCTGCCGACCTCATCCGCTTCAAAGCCAACGACTACGTCAACACCATTCTCGATGAGATTTTTGCGTAGACAAACAGTCTCTACACAAGTGCGAAACGTTCGCGGTAGACTTCCTGAAGGTTGCGTCTTTCACGATAGTCAATAGGTTCTCCAATCTCCACGACGATCTCTCTTCGGACAGAACTGTCTGCTATGGCCGCTTTCAGCACCTCGGCCGCATTACCTTTGATGTGAACCGGCAGCATAGGCAGTCGGTTTTTAAGTGCGATAATACGGGATCCCTCTTTAAATTCGGCAACCGGTGCACTGCTTTTGTTGCGTGTTCCTTCCGGAAATATAAAGATAGAACTCCCCTGTCGAACCCCCTCCTTGACATCGGCAAAAAAACCTGCCATCTGGCTTTTTGCACGATCCAGCAGAATACAGCCTGCATTTCGGACAAACATGCCAAAGAAAAAAGAGTTATACAGCTCCTTCTTTGCTATCCAGAGCCCGAAAATATCAGTATTTTTCAAGACTACTTCAATAATCGGAGGATCAATAATCGTACGGTGATTGCTTACCAGAAGATATTGACCGGACGCAGGGAGCCTTTCAGGGTATTCGGTACGGATACCGATATTCAGTGCGTTGAGCTGATCCGTCGAATAGGCAAGACGCAGTGCCTTTTTCTCCATTGGATCATTCGTACCTTTCAATTTCAGCCCATACGAATTGGTAAGATAAAGTGCAGTAAAAAACTGTCTGATTTTGTTAAATGTCACACATATTCCTGAAATAAAGTAAAAAGTAGATGTATTATAGCCCAAAGGGAATTAAATACGAAAAATGACAATATGACATATTTTAAACATTTTGGTGCGCAAAAACATTATACTTTCAAAAAAACGGAAAGACTATGGCAAAGAAAAAAACCCTGTTTGAGTGTCAGGCCTGCGGATTCCAGTCACCACGCTGGATGGGAAAATGCACCTCCTGCGGCGAATGGGAAAGTATGGTAGAGCTTACCGCAGAACAGATCAAATTTCTTAAAGAGACTTCCGGTACATCCTCTTCCGCATCTCTCAATGCAAAAGCAACCCCGATCACAGAGGTAAATGAAGACAACATCACACGGTTTGGCTCAGGCAGCAGAGAACTTGACCTTGTACTCGGTGGAGGTATCGTTCCGGGTTCTCTTACGCTTATCGGCGGCAGCCCGGGTATTGGTAAATCGACACTGCTGCTTAAAATAGCAGGCAATCTTGCTCAGGAAGGACAGAAGATCCTCTATGTCTCAGGAGAGGAATCTGCCGGTCAGATCAAACTTCGAGCCAACCGTCTGGGTGCCAATGCACAAACCCTCTATCTGCTGTCCGAGATCAATCTCAGTACAGTCATTGCAGAAATCAACAGCAGGGACTATGATCTGATTATCATCGACTCTATCCAGACACTCTATTCTGACGAAAACCCTTCAGCTCCGGGTTCGGTAACACAGGTACGCACCATCACTTTCGAACTGATGCGCATTGCCAAAAGCATGCAAATACCTGTTTTCATTATCGGTCACATTACCAAAGACGGCTCCATCGCCGGCCCTCGGGTATTGGAGCATATGGTCGATACGGTACTCTATTTTGAAGGAGACAGCAACTCCGAACTGCGCCTGTTAAGAGGGTTTAAAAACCGTTTTGGCTCTACCAATGAGGTGGGTATTTTTGAAATGAACCGTGACGGGCTCAATGATGCCAAAAGTATGGCAGGACGTTTTTTTAACAAAGAGAAACTTCAGTCCGGTTCTGCACTGACCATTATTATGGAAGGAAGCCGACCCATTGTGATTGAAGTACAGGCATTGGTCAGTGAAGCGTATGGACACCCCAAACGAAGTTCGACCGGATTTGATAACAATCGCCTCAATATGCTGCTTGCTTTATTGGAAAAGAAACTTGACCTGCCTTTGGGAACATACGATGTATTTATCAATATTTCCGGTGGTATCAAGATTAATGAACCCTCTGCAGACCTCGCTGTCATTGCCGCCATCCTGAGCAGCTACCGGGACAGGGAACTCAGCGCACATACACTTTTTCTTGGGGAAGTCTCTCTAACCGGAGAGATAAGAGAGGTCTCCGGACTGGCACAACGTCTCAAAGAGATGGAAACACAGGGCTTCACGAAAGCAGTTATTCCCAACGAACCCCTTGAACATACTGCTGTAAAATGCTATATTGCCGATGAAGTTTCAAAAGTGGTAGAATGGATGTAACTATTCTGAACTATTGTCCATTATCACAATGTTTGTGGTGCTTGAAATATCGAACTGTACCATGATTGTGATATTTTACAGACAATTTGATGCTATAATCCTATCAGTTTGCAAGAAGTAATATAATTCTGCAAAAAGAGAATCAAAAGGTATTGACATTGCATAAACCTACATTACTATATGCAGAAGATGACCAAGAAAGCCGAGAAAACTATGCATATATTCTGCATAATGATTTTGAGACAGTCTATCAGGCAGCAGACGGCAAAGAAGCATTGCGCCTTTACCATGAGCATTCTCCCGATATCGTCTTGCTTGATGTCAATATGCCGTTGCTTGACGGACTTGAAGTGGCCGAAGCGATACGAAAAGAGAATCAAACGATTCCCATTGTCATGCTTACAGGTCACTCAGACAGAGAAAGACTGCTGAAAGCCATAAATCTGAAACTTTCTGCCTATCTGCTCAAGCCGGTTGACATTATACACCTGCTTCAGACACTGAAAAGCCTGGTAGCATCACATACATCATACAAGAGTAAACGCCTTATCCTTCGGGGAGGGCTTTATTACGACAATGAAAAAATGACTCTGTTTGACGCGCGGGACAAAGAGATCAATCTAACAAAGAAAGAGCGGATGCTTGTTAAAACACTATGTGAAAAGCACGGAGAGTTCTGTCATCATGACGAGATCATCTATCGGGTTTGGAGTGACGAAATACCGGATTATCGTCATAACAAGAAGTTGACACAACTCGTCTACAGGCTCAATAAAAAAATTGCGGAAACGGTTTCTCCCGGATTGCCCCTCATTGAAAACGGGTACAGTCTCGGTTACCGGATAGCACTTCCATAATATATAATGACAGGTACTTCGACCGTATTAGTTAATAAAATATGAAATATTAATATTGTTTCGGTACACTTTCCTCCATGCAAATAGGAACAGATATTATCGTCATTGAACGTATAGAAAAACTAGTGAAACGCTACGGTATCAAATTTAAACAACGCTTTCTCTCTCCCAAAGAGATTGCTGTTGCACGAAGAGTGGAGTCCATTGCAGGCTTCTGGGCAGCCAAAGAGGCCATTTCAAAAGCCCTGGGGTGCGGCATCGGTGCGCAGCTGAGTTTTCATGACATTATCATCGCCAAAGACCATCGCGGACGTCCCTACTTCAAGTTGACAAAAGAGGCACAAAAAGTTCATAAAATCAAAAACTCCTCTCTTTCTATCAGCCATGACGGAGGATTTGCCATCGCTGTGGTTGTCATAGAACAATAATTTGTGTACAATACTTTCATGCTACTTTCCCAAAAAGGAATTTTCATGAAATATTGGCTTCTTCTTCCCCTTGCTTCACTGCTTTTGACCGGTTGTATGGAACCGCAACCCATCACATACAGACCCGTCCCTGTTATCAAACCCAAATCTAAGCCAAAACCGGTCATTACTCCCGAAAAACCAAAGCAGATTCACGAGCTTAAAGAAGTAGAAGATGATAATTTTGATCCGGCGTATATGTATCCGGAGACAGGTTCACATCAAACTGTCAAAAAACCGGAACCGGTTACTGTAGCGGCAGCACAGATGAGCCGGGCAGAATGCATTGCAATGATCGGTCAGGAGAAATTCGACAAATATACACAAATGCTCGGCAGTGAAGAGGGGGCCATTAAACGCTGTACACTGCTCAAATCGATGCAATAGACAGCCTCGCTACCCCTCTTTTGAAACATGTATCATTTTGAAGCGATCCCCCATCATCGTGGGAGCGATCAATGTTTTGATCTTGTCCGCTTCACGTAGATAATTTGCCTGGGTTGTCTGCTTTGCAAACTGTTCGAGAATATCGATAAGCCCAAAACGCACAAGCGCTCTTGCCTGCGTTTCGTAGGCTTCTTCCTTAAATCCGGCAGCTTCAAATGCTTCAAGCACATGGGCAAAGTTGACATCATAGGTAATGTCATCATTCTGAAATGACTCCTCCAGCTTTAACGTTTCATCAAAAAGCGGAAAAGTTTCGTGTTTGCGGTAGACTCGTATAGAAAAGTCGTTACGGACATACTTCTCGCCATAGTCGAATGTCACAAAGTCACACTTTCTGATGCCCTGTGCCATCGCCTTTGCAAACGATTCATACCCTGTAGCAATCTCTCCGGTTTGCAAATAGTGACGTTTTGCCCATGCTTTCGTCTCTTCGGGTGCATCAACCCATCCGATGGTATGATTCTCCACGACCGCAAGCTTTTCATCTTTGTAGAGTTCGCACGGGAAGGCATCAAAAATCTCGTTGGCCACGACAAAAGCGTACTCGGCATTCACTTCGGAGAGATCTTCGAAGTGCCTTACCTGCACATCGTCACCAAAGCGTGATTTAATGTACTCCAGCTGTGCTTCCCGTACTTCCGGCTGCCGCTCTACAATCCCAAACTGCATGGTCTTCACAAGCGCAGGATCACAGGTGTAGAGCCACTGGATCATATCGCACAGCAGGTATCCCTGGTGTGCCCCCACCTCAATGAGCCAGCCGTCTCTCTCAGCCCGTCCTTCCTGGAGCATTTTAAAAAGCGCATTGGCAATACTGGCACCGAAAAAGGAGCTGGTACTCACCGCCGTGTAGAAGTCACCATGCTTCCCTATGTCCTTGAAACGACGGTAATACCCGTTCTCCCCATAAAGCCATTCATTCATATATTCGCTAAAGTACATTTTCTACCCGTATGTAAAGTTTCAGCAGCTGTATCTGCTTGTCGATGTAGTAGATCTTTTGATCAAGCTTTCGGATCTCTCTGGAGTTTCGCATGACGGCAACATCGAGTGATGTCTTTTCTCCTGCTTTGGCAAGATTCTTTGTCAGTTTGTAGAGGCTGGCATAGACTTTCTCGTCTTTACGCGCCAGCATAATCTTACGGTCAAGAATGCCCAAAGAATTTTTGATCCAGTCATACTCTTCATTGACTGTTTTTTTTCGGTCAAGTACTTGCGTTGCTGCACGTAGCCTTGCCACCTTGCTCGACTCGATATCCGCATAGGCATTGATGTCAATGGGCATTGATACCGAAAAACCGTAATTGTAGTAACGCTCTTTTATCCCGCTGCTTGCCCAGAGAGGATTGAGATCCCCGTCAGTATATTGTCCCTGCAGCGAGACAGCCGGCAGATACTTGGCAACGGTCATATCTTTTTGGTATTCACTCTCCTCGGCCAGCAGGGTATCTCGTTTGAGTTCAAGGTTCTGACTGCGATAATTCTTTTTGCTGATCAATTTTAGTTTCGGCACCTTCAGCTTTTCGGGTTTTTTATCACTAAGAAGCGAAAAACGCTGTTTAAGCTCAAGCAGGTTCAGTTGCAGCTCAAGCAGGTTCGCTTCATCCTGGCTCTTTTTCAATATCGCCTGGTCAAGGAAACTGCTGTCAAGCAGCCCTGCATTGTAGCTGTCACGCTTTTGGCGGATATCAATTTTATCATTGGCAATCTGCAGTTTCATTTTTTGCTGCTGCAGTTTATTCTTTTTGAGCTGAAAGAGAATAGAGACAGCATCACCGATCATCTGCCGGCGCTTGAGCATAATATCTGTCCGGTTCGCCGAACGGTACGCATCGGCATACTTGATCGCATAGTAGATGCCGCCAGAACGGAAAATGGGCTGGTCTATCGATACCGAATAGTTTCCGGTTTTAGTGGTATGCCCTGGAAACTGTGTCGAATGGTTTTGGTTATACCGCAGCATGACCGGGTTGATCCAGCTTTTGGAAAGTTTATCACTTTCCAGTTCGTTTCGCTCAAGGTCGTACTCAAACAGCAAACTTTTATTGTGAGAAAGTATATCTTTGAGGTCATCTGCCATCAAAGGCAGTGACACCAGACTACAAAGAAGAAAGAGCCGTTTCAAAACGCTTGAATCCTTCATCTATTTCTGCTTTTGTAATGGTAAGACTTGGTAGAAACCGTACTGTATTCCGCCCTGCTTTGAGCACCACAACGCCTTCTTTCATGCTCTCTTTGATGATCTTACCCTGCACTTCGGCACTCTTGGCGCGAAGACCGCGCATCAAACCAAGTCCCACCTCTTTTTCAAACAGTGCAGTGTGCCGCACAGCGACATCCTGCAGCTTCTGTTCAAAATAGAGCAGTGTTTCATGCAGCGCACCGCTGTCGTAAAGCTCTGAGAGAATATCCAGCACGGCAAGCCCTGCTGCGGTACTGAGGTAGTTTCCGCCAAAGGTACTGCCGTGGTCTCCAGGTTTAAGTACATCTTTGTGCGTTGTCATCACTGCCCCAATGGGTACACCGCCGCCCAGCCCTTTGGCCAATGTTACAATGTCAGGCTCTATCTCGTAGAGATTGCTTGCCAAAAACTCTCCGGTACGGTAGACACCTGTCTGTACCTCATCGACAATAAGCAGTACATCTCTCTCTTTAAGATATGCGGCAAGTTGTTGCACCTGTTCCTTCTCAAACGGCTGTACACCGCCCTCTCCCTGTACAAGCTCCAGCAGTACTGCTACCGTCTCATCGTCAATGGCATCGTAAACATCCCCGATACTCGGCACATATCCAAAACCGTCCGGATAAGGTGAAAAATGCGGCGTATGGAAACTCTCCTGCCCTGTTGCCTTGACGGTAGTGATAGTCCGCCCGTGGAAAGAGTGCTCGAGCGTAATGACTTTGTAGCGCTTCTTCTCAAAGTTTGTTTCACCATATTTTCGGGCGATTTTGATGGCACCTTCGTTCGCTTCTGCACCTGAATTGGCAAAAAAGACCCCCATATCGTATCCGCTAAGCTCTACCATACGCTTGGCAAGTTTCGCCTGCGGTTCAATAACCTGCAGGTTGGAAATATGAATAATCTTCTTTGCCTGTTCACAAATAGCATCTGTCAAACGCGGATTGGCATGGCCTACGGAATTTACCGCAATACCGGAGGCAAAGTCGATGTAGTCTCTCCCTTTGTCATCGTAGAGTGTCGATCCCACCCCCTTGACAAAGTTGGTATAGTCACGTGCATAGGTTCCCAGTACATACTGCTTGTCAATTGCTTCAAGTGTCATTTTTCATTCCATTGTTGTAAAAAAGTGTGATGCTATTATAGCAGAGTATCGTTAGGCTTAGTATGTGCAATGCAACCATGGACATTTTCAGAATAGATGCCGTATAATCATTTCAAAAAACAAAGGCAACCTATGCGCTACCGCAGCGGCAAAATTCAGTTTCTCTTCTGGTTGGCATTCTTTTCTGTATTTGTATATCTGTGGTTGGTGGCTGTAGGGTTACAGACCTTCGTACTGCCCAAGGAAACACCGACAGAGCTGCCACAGCATGAAACCATACTCATGTTCATCCTTTTTGGTTTTTCGATTCTGATGAACCTCACCGGTACATTTGTAGCAATGATGATAGGAAACCGGTTTTACATCCGTTTTTTTGGTGCCATGACCATTGTGCTCTTTGCCTCACTCATTTTCGCAAAAAGCTATTTTGGTTAAACCCGTTCAATACGGACTTTAACCTCCTGATAACAGGCATTGTGCCCCTCTTCACTCAAAATAGCCGGCGTAAGAGAGTTGACACCGGTCGTATTATTCGTCACCACTACACAGTTGGGACGGATATCTTCATTCAAATGCACGCTGAAAGTGTGTTCGCCGTGTTCCGAAACCAAACGTACTGCTTCTCCTTCTTCAAAGCCTGCGTCCGGATGTATCTGTACCCGGTTGTCTCTGAAAAACTGTGTATTGAGTGATTTTGGCGATTTGGGGGAAAGCAGCCAAAAGGTTTCATCTTTTGGCTTTGTTTTACTCTTCTTCCGGTACTTCGTAAAGCGTTTGGGATTGATGAAATCATCGTCATAATCATCAATAAACTCGAACTCATCATCACCCGATTCACCAAATCCCTCTGCATAGGGGATCTCCTCATGAGCCGGTGAGCAGAGAAAACCGTTCTTCTCTTCACACTGTAAAAGCCACTTTTCAATGTATGCTGCTTCACTCTCAAGCCCATCAAACCCAAAAGCATCAAAGAGGTACCGGGTAAAGTCATACTCACTGATACCGATGTCGTTCTCTACCACTTTGTTCATCTTCTGCACATAGTGATGCCCATAGGAAAGCCGTACATCTTCCTTCTCAAAAAAATTCTTTGCAGGAATAACGATGCGCGCCATCTGTGAGGTTTCATTTTCATATAAGCCAAAATAGACCAGATTTTCCACCCCTTCAAGTTCACGCTTCACCCGGTTTGTATCGGGCATGGAAGCAGCAGGATTGCCTCCTTGTACCAGTACAGTATCGAAGTAGGAAAAATTCGTCGTTGCCTTGGGTACGCTGGTGGTCTTGACACGGAAGGGGTTTTCAAACCCAAGTTTTGAGTCGCCAAGATAGTGTACGCCACATCCCTCTTTCCCAAAGAGCCCAAGTACTGCCGCAAGTGCATCGATCGCCTGAAGCGTATAGGAACCTGTGGAGTATTTCTGCACTCCCGCACCTACCAAAAATACTGTTTTTTGACCCCGTATCAACTCCAGAATGCTACCCATCTCTCCAAGGTCCGTACCGATATGTTCCAAAATCGCTTTGATACGGTGCTCTCTCGTATAGTCGTAAAAATCTTCGAACTCCGGTGCGAACTCTTCGAGCCATTCAAGGTCTTCACCGTCCTCCATGAAAACAAATCGCGCCAGAAGAATCGCTACGTAGTAATCCATACGCGGCTCAATCTGCATATGCAGATCAGCCTTTTTGGCAATAGGCGTTTTTACCGGGTCTATAACTACCAGTTTTTTCCCTTCCAAAAACGGCATCATATGGGCATTGGTGACCGTAACGTTACGCCCCCACACAACAACCGTCTCGGCCTTGGCGATCTGCTCGACAGGAAGGTTACGGTGCACACCGCGACCGAGCAGTATACCCGCCTCTCCGGCAGCGTCACAGAGCGAGCCGTGTGTCAGTGACCCGCCTATTTTTTTCATAAAGAGGTTGGTTACCTCCTGCATCACTCCAAGGTTGCCAGAACCCCGCCAGAGCAGCGAACGCTCCGCTTTGAACGCTTCTGCAACCGCCGCCATCGCCTCTTCCATGCTTACAGCCTTTCCATCAACACGCGGCTGTGTAATGCGCCCGGCTTCATGGATAGATTTGTTGATCAGCGCACAAAGCGCCCCGTTTCCGGCAGGATGCTCCTTGTCCCCATGCATTTTTGGGAAATGGATTTCATCGGTAACAATACGGCAGGCATCATAGCAGTCCAGTCCGCATGCAGTATGTATGGGCTCACTCATTTCAATTCCACCTTCATCAATTTGGAAAAATATGCTTTAGGTGCGGAAAGATAAATCTCGGCACGGTAGGAGGAGATATATTTTTCATCCGTGACATGCCATACCTTATTCACATGATATGTTGTTGCTTTATCGTTTAGAAACACATGTTTTTGTTTGATGCCAGGCAGCTCTTCAGGTTCAAGAAAAAGTACCAGCTTCGCCTGTGTCATATTATTGATACGTGCAAGTGGTGAACCCGGGGCAACATATTCCCCTTCTTTTACCAAAAGCTTGTCAAGATACCTATCATGCAGCACTATCGATTTTTTTGCAATGGTATCTTTAAGCATATCGATCTTGTAACGCATATCGAGAATCTGTTTTTTTAGTGATACAATCTTCTCTTTTGTACCCAAATACTGTGTTTTGGCTGACGCAAAGGCACTGTAGGCATTATCTTTCTGTGTTTTGGAGGCTGTGGCAAGTTTGGAGATACGGTGGTAGTATCCCTCCTGCCGTTTGACCGTTTCGGCCAAAGAATCCGCAATCTCCTGATTGATACCAAGCATCTGCTCAAGCAAAACCAGACTCTCTTTTGTATCGTTCAGATCAATACGGTTCAGTTTATCATCAATGTGGATCACCCGACTGTTCTTTACCCGCGTACCTTCTGCATCGAGGTTAACATCGACAATCTGTCCGCTTGCTGCCGCTTTGAGCGTAATTGTCTCATACGGTTCAACTTTCGCATAATGTACCTTGGCAGCAAGCAGTGCCGGAATCAGCAGAACAATCAGCGACTTCCACATTCTTAGAGCCTTCTGTCTCTATTCACACTGTGTCACAATGGACGAGACAAGATCGATAAATACCGTACCGGTACGGTCATCAATATCTTCATCAATGACTGTCGCTTTGATCTGTTTTTCAAGTTCTTCATCCAGTCCACGCTCTTCGAGCATTCGCTCAGCAACCGCAAGACGGCGGAACACTTTTTCAAGCTCCTGCTCTACAATGTTCTGATTTGCCGTTTTGGCAATTTCAAAATAGGCAGATTGAGGCGTTCGCCCCATAAAATCC
Organism: Sulfurovum sp.; assembly: GCA_027019175.1. Lineage (GTDB taxonomy): Bacteria > Campylobacterota > Campylobacteria > Campylobacterales > Sulfurovaceae > Sulfurovum. The sequence goes on from JALUXB010000063.1 coordinate 31,905, forward strand.
ATTCCGTAATCTTCATCATCATCTTCAAACATACCCATAATAACATCCTTTGTATCGTTTTGTAAATTTTAATTATTATAACCAAGTTACGTAAATCTATCTTAGTCTTTGCAGTTTTTTTACATTTAGGAGAATAATAGTCCTATTTATTCACAGTTGTCAATTCGTAGGAGAAAAGAGGAGCGACGATAAGTTATATTCACTTATCATCATAGCGTTGTTTCTTTTTTGATTGGTACAATTAAGGGTACAAGTATAATTATTTTTTTATTACTTGCTTATTATCTTTTTTTGTTTTCCCTAATTCTGAAAATTCTACAACTTCATCTTTATGGAAGTCTTTATATTTTACTTTATATATATTGGAACCGCAAGTTACAATATATGTATCTGAGTTACCCAAACGATGCTCTGTACAATTGTCTTGTTTATTTTGATATGCAAACAAAGTTGATACAGCCAATAATCCAATTATCATGATTTTTTTCATTTTTGTCCTTTTTGTTGAATTGGGAAAATGATTATACCACTTTTATAAACTTAAATTTTGATTTTTTTAGAAATTTTTATCATTTGACGGATTTGGTTCAAGATCACCTTTTTTTAAGGGCTTTGGATGCTTGCACTTCTTTTCCCATTCTAACAGGTCTTGTAAAGCACTATTATCTTTTTCTTTGAGTCTTTTTTCTATAGGTGCTAAGCTTGCTTTACATTCAGGGGTCAGCTTTTCTCTCCAGTTCTGAAACGACCATAATGCCGAAACTGTAATTGTAACCACCAAAATAATTTTAAGCATATTATTTTCTCCTTTATTGCAATTTATTTTATTAAAATTCCATGAGTTTGTTTTTATGTGATTTGTATTCTGCTGTTTTAGCATTATTGCAATCGTGCATAATTGTTTCTGTCATTTCTTGCATATTCTTACACTCGGATAAGCGTACTTTTCTGAGATCCTTGTGATCTAAATAATATTGAACTGTTTTAAAAGTTTCCGTTTTTTTAGCTACTTCTTTATTTTCTCGTTTATTGTTATCTCCACATCCTATTAAAAGTAGTACAGCTGTGATTGCGATTAGTGTATGTTTCATTCTTTATCCTTTTTTGTGATTTTAGTATTTTATCAATTTTGCTTTTATTTATTCTGATTATTTTTTAATTGTTTTATATAGTTATTGGCACCTTCAACGATCTCTTGTTTTTTAAATCTCTCAAAAAGATAGCCGTCTTCATCTATTTCTTTTTTGTATCGGTAACAAAGATATTCAAAAAAATCAGATTTTATTTTGGAAAAGGTCATATACATTGTTGGCATTTTTTGTGAAAAGGTGTTATATTTTAAATATAATACTATTAACACAAAATCATTTAAATGGAATGCCCCCAAAACCGTAGACACTTTTTTACACGCCAATTAGACTATAATAACAGGTAGTAAAGGAGTGAAGAAATGCTACCACGATATACAACAGAATTCAAAGAGGAAGCGGCACGGCAAGTGCTTGATAACGGTTACGGGATCAAAGAGACCGCAGAGCGCTTAGGGGTACATCCTCATTCCCTTGGAAAGTGGGTGAAACAGTACAAGGATCCTATCATTCATGCAAAAGAAGACAGCAAACACCAAGAGATCCTCCGATTAAAAAAAGAACTCAAACGTGTAACGGAGGAGCGGGATATTTTAAAAAAGGCCGCTGCGTACTTTGCAAAGCACCAAAGCTGAAGTACGCGTTCATTCGTACCCATGCTTTGGAATATCCCGTCAGAAGAATGTGCAAAGTGTTGAAAGTCCATCCAAGCGGTTATTATGCCTGGGTAAAAGAACCTGAATCACCACGCGCCAAAGAGAACAAGAAGCTGCTTGAAAAGATCACAGAAGCCTATGAACAGAGCAATTGTACCTATGGCTATAGGAATATTCATAGAGATCTTGTTGAATCCGGTATTCCGGTAAACAAGAAAAGAGTGGCACGTCTGATGAGCTTGCATAAGCTCTATGGTGTGGGGATGGTGAAAAAACGTCCCAAGCACAAATCAGGTAGGCCGCACCAGACACACCCCAATCACTTAAAACAGTGCTTTATTGCTACCAGACCAAATGCACTATGGGTAACGGACATCACCTATATCCGAACCTATGAGGGATGGCTCTATCTGGCAGTGATCCTTGATCTGTTCAGCAGGAAAGTGATCGGATGGTCTATGAGCCACAGGATGACACGGCAGCTTGCCTTGAATGCCTTTGAAATGGCAGTATCACGCAGAAAGATAAATACTGAAGTGATCTTGCACTCCGATCAGGGATCGCAGTTTGCATCCTCTGACTGGCAGCGGGCTCTGAAGAAATACAATGTTACTCCCAGTATGAGCAGATGGGGTAACTGTTATGACAATGCTGTAGCTGAGAGCTTTTTCAAGACACTGAAAAAAGAGTGTGTCAGAAAATATATCTTCAAAACCAGAGAAGAAGCAAAACGGAAAATCTTTGAATATATCGAGATGTTTTACAACTCAAAAAGAACGCATAGCTATCTCGATTATCTATCTCCAAATAACTTTGAGATAAGATATTATTCGGACATCAAAAAAGAAGAGGTGTTGGCGACTGATTTTGTGTCTATGAAATAGGGGTCATTCCATGGAAGTAGCTGCCATGAGGATAGAATGGCTTGATTTCGACAATATGGTTTATCATATTCCTGCTGATCACAATAAAGCCAAAAAGGTAATTACAGCACCCATGACAGTATTACTAAAAGATGCTCTTTTGGCTATGGATCTTGGTAATACAGGATATATTTTTAAAGGTACCGGATCAAGTGGTCATATCTCCAGTACCGGCATAGATTTTCAATGGCGGAATATCAGATCTCTTGCCGGTGTACCTAAAATGAGACTTCATGATATACGGCACTTAATCGGATTTATTGGCATTAACAGCGGTTACAGTTTGGAACAGATCGGATCTGTTTTAGGGCATACTTCCACAGCTACTACCAAGCGTTATTCCAATATGAAAGTTGAAAGTGCTACAGAGGTACTGCGGAATATGTTCGATAGGTTTGCAGAGTAATTTACTATTACTTTGATATAATTTTCAAATTTTAAAAAGGACATAGATGAGTTTTTGGGCTGAAAAACGCTATATAGATCCCCGTACTGATCGTATAAAACTCAATGTTCTTAGAAATGATGCAGATCCTTTACCAAAAAGGCATAGAACTTTTAAATCATTTAAAGCATCATTTGGAAATACCAATTATTATGAGTATGAGATTGCCGGCTGTTTTATTGTTGTTGATTTGAAATATGCTTTCAGGCATTTTAATCAAAACACTTACAATGAGATGCGAAGCAATATAAACGGTACACTGCTTCCAACATTGTTAGATCCTATTCTTATCATTCGTGACACATACGAAAACCAATCAGTTATTACCTTTTACAAAACATTCAAAACACAGAATGATCTGTATCACATTGTTATGTTTAAGGCGTATAAACAAGAAAATGGAAAGTACTATTTCAAGACAATATTTAATGTAGATGATAATTTAGGGAAAGTAAAAAAAGTGATTAAGGCTTTGGATATGAGAACAATCTATTTTAAATACACAGAGGGCAACGGGAGCTAAGCCCAAATCCTCGACTGATTGCTCAGTGAGACCTCTCTGTTATTTGAATTATAACACACAAAGATTAATCATTTATAAAACAACTTATTTTTATTTCTGCTTGTACCAAAAAATAAAAATGTAAAATTAGTACACTTTTTAGTACAACTTGCTGTGTAAAAAGATGCACTTTGATGCATAGTAGTAAAAATATGACTTATTCAAAATAGTCGTTTATTGTTGATGTAGTGGGGATTTGTGCATCTTTATGCACGATTATGCATTATAGTAGGAGCGACGATAAGCCGGGTTCTGTCGTGGGTAGTTATTTGTCTAGGCCTGCCGTTGCCGACAGGCTCAAGCGAAGCATGAGTGCCGCAAAGCGGCGTTGCAAGAGTTGTTACCATATGCTTCTTGCTGCGGACAGGGTTTACCTGGCTGCCCGTGTTACCACAGGCACCGGTGGTCTCTTACACCACCCTTTCACCCTTACCTGCACTGCACAAAGCAGTACATAGGCGGTCTACTCTCTGTTGCACTTGCCCTCAGATTACTCTGGCCATCCGTTAGATGGAGTCCTCTCTTGCATGCAGCCCGGACTTTCCTCTCGCAGCATACGCTGCCAGCAACTACCTGTCGCTCCTGTAGGCGAAGTATAGCAAAAAAGGGTAAACAGAGGTTGAGAATTGAGGAAATAGGGAATTAATTAAAGACGGACGGGAAGTCCCCGTCCCGGTAGAGAAGTGTTTACTTCGAAGGGCCTTTTTCAAGTGCTTCAAGTGCATACTTTTTACCAAGCTCATACGCTTTGAGGTTTGCTTCGTGTACTTTTTTTGGTACTTTGGAAAGCATAGTTTCAATGAGTACATCCTCATCGAGTGCTTTTGTCATTGTATTGGCAATAGCAAGGGCAACGACTGACTGTGTGATAACGTTTCCGACTTCCTCTTTTGCAATAGTAATGATGGGAATCTCATAAATATTCCACTTTTGCTTGTCTTCCGTAGTAGGATGTACCAGGTTTGGTTCAATTACCATTGTTCCACCTTCGGCAACGCCGTTCTTAAAGAGCTGATAACTCTTGTCAGCCACGGAAAGCATGAAGTTGATCTGACCGTCAATTGCATACGGATACCATATCTCTTTGTCATCCAGCTGAATATCAACCACGGTCGGTCCACCACGTACCTGAGAAGTATAGGTTGCCGTTTTAACACCGTATCCGCCGTCTTTGATCTTTGCTGCTGCGAAAATCTCTCCGGCGAGAAGAACCCCTTGTCCACCAACACCGGTAAATCTCATTACAATTCTACTCATGGCTCTTCTCCTTACAGTTTTTTCTTGAATTCATCTGGCGTAATAGGTCCTCTGAGTCCCTGATGTGCCTTCTGAACCTCTTTGTACATTTCACAATACTCAGGTGCTTCTGTATCTTGCTTCAGAATACCGGTAGGAAGATGGTTCATTTTCTCTTCTTCTGGAAGGGCATCCCACTTCTTTTTAGGAAGCGTGATAGAGTCGATCCAGTCAAGGTTTGCCATGGCAGACTGCATTTTATTCTTTCTACCAAGGTTGATATGACAGTTGGACAATGCTTCGACATAGGAGAAACCTTTGTGCTGCATTGCCTGAAGCAGTACTTTTTCAAGCTTCTTCGGTGCCGTGACATTTTCTCTTGCAACAAACGATGCACCCGCCGCTTCTGCAAGCTTACAACCGTCAAATGTCGGGTCAATATTCCCTACTTTTTGTGACACGGTCCAAAAACCTCTTGGTGTTGTAGGAGACGTCTGAGAGTTGGTCAGACCATAGATGAAGTTCTGAATAATAATCAGTGTAATATCAATGTTTCTTCTACATCCGTGAATCGTATGGTTACCACCGATTGCCAGACCGTCACCATCACCGGCAACACAGACAACGTGTTTGTCTGGGTTTGCCAGCTTAATACCTGTTGCAAATGCTACAGTTCTTCCGTGTGTGGTGTGTACTGTGTTGAAATCAACGTAAGAAGAGAATCTTCCCGAACATCCGATTCCTGAAACGACACAAATGTCATCTTTTTCCCAGCCAAGTTTGTCTACTGCACGAATAAATGACTTGAGGATTACCCCGTCACCACAACCCCAACACCAGAGTGTCGGCATCTTATCCGTTCTTAAGTATTCATCATAGTTAAATGCCATATTACAGCTCCTTTACTTTTTCAATAATATCTGCAGGTGAGAATGGACGACCATTCGTTTTTGTCAGTTTTTCAATATCACGTCTTCCCATACATCTCTGTACCTCTTCAAGGTACTGTCCCTGGTTCAGCTCCACAACCAGTACTTTGTCAAACTTCTGTCCGAGTTCGAACATTCTCTCTTCAGGAGATGGCCAAAGGGTGATTGGTCTGAAGAGTCCGGCTTTGATTCCCTGCTCTCTCAATACATTGACAGCTTCTTTGATAGCCAGTGAAGCTGAACCGTATCCGATCAGAAGAATTTCTGCATCATCTACCATATACTCTTCATTGCTTTCAATTTCATCTCTGTGTGCATCAACTTTTTTAAAGAGTCTGTCGATCAGCTTTCTACATGTCTCGATCTCTTCGGTCGGGAAGCCCATTGCATCATGGTGCAATCCTGTAAAGTGGTAACGATACCCTTCAAACATTGGGTTAAGTACCGCCGGCTCATCCTGAGCGACACCGTATGGTTTATAGTCTGCAGGGTCACCTTCAAATTTCTTTCTCGGTTTGATACCCGCTTTAACCTCTTCAACAGTTGGAAGCATTGCTTTTCCATGCATATGCCCCAGTGTTTCATCAAGCAGTACAAAAACAGGCTGCATAAATCTGTCAGCCAGGTTGAACGCTCTTACAGTTTCAGTATAACACTCTGCAAGTGTTCCGGCACACACAGTAATGGACTTGTAGTCACCGTGGCTTGGGTTCTTCGCCTGAGCAACGTCTCCCTGAGAAACACGTGTAGGCAGACCCGTTGATGGACCGCCCCTCATGACGTTGACAACTACCAGCGGTACTTCTGCCATCTGTGCAAGTCCAAGGTTTTCCGCTTTGAGTGAAATACCAGGGCCTGAAGTCGCTGTCAAGGTACGCACACCTGCCATACCAGCACCGATCGCCGCTGCGACACCTGCGATCTCATCTTCCATTTGAATGGCAGTACCACCCACTTTTGGAAGCAGATCCGAAATGGTATGCATAACCTCACTCGACGGGGTAATAGGATACCCTCCGAAGAACATACACCCGGCATCTACCGCCGCAATTGCAGCCAGGTCGTTACCGCTTGAAATAATCTCTCTTGTTGCTGACATTAGTTCGCCTCCTTGTAATCTTCAGGTAACATATACCCGTTTTCTTTAATAATTTCTTGTCTCTTCTTTGAAGACTCTGTCAGTTTTGCAAATTTATATTCTTTCTTTTCCGCAACATAAATTGCAAAGTCAGGACAACAGAGTTCGCACTCGTTACACCCGATACAGGCATCAGGATAGACAACGCTGATCATCGCCCCCAATACTGATGTCGGTTCCAGTTTCATCGAGAGAACACCTGCCGGACAGGCATCCACACAAATGTCACATGCTTTACATCGATCCGTATTTACCCATACCGGAGTATTTTCTGGAGCTTTCATTACTGCCATGTTTTCCCCTTAATTTTGAAGTTTGTTGTTTCGTGAGATCGCCAACCTGGGTTTGACTTGAGAGTTTTAAAAGCAACTGCCAAGTCAAACCCAGGATGTCAGGGATATCCCTTATTCACTACATAAAGAATAGCTTACTTTTTGTAAGGTTGCTTTGAATAAGCCTGAATTATTGGTAGCATAAGGGGTGTTGTTACCATTCGAAGCAGCATTTTTACCCACCTTTTTGATAGGTTTTTACTTCACTTGAAAACTGCACTTCTTCCTTTTGATGTGCTGTTTCCATAGGTGTATCGTTTAGTTACTATTTGGGTATTGAGCATTCTTCTTTACAAGAAAAATGCCTGACATCCTATCATCTCTCAACTAATGGGAAATGTTAACATTCATTGGATAATTGATGCAAAGATTCCTGTTTTTACAAGGATGATACATGTAAAAAATGGAGTTAAAGTAAAGAAATGGGTTGCTGAAAACCTAAGCAAAGCCCGATACTATGGGAGTTAAAAAGGGATTATCTACAGATGGGTTGTAAAAAAGATGTCCAAATTGTAATT
>JALUXB010000064.1 GCA_027019175.1 Sulfurovum sp.
GGTCGATAGGCTCTACCGCATCCGCTATAGAGGTGTCAATCCATTTACATGCGAATACCGCGAATACTTCCTGTTTTTCAACGAGCTTGGCAAAAAAGTAAAAACTGAAAAAATAAAACATTATCGTAAAAAAGGGTGTGCGGAGATAATGCCATGATGAAAAAGTATGCCGTTTTTATATCTCTGTTTGTCATCATACTCTATGCAGATCGATACCCGATACTACCACTTGAAATTGTCTCTGTAAGCGGAGGACACACCGACCGATGGGAGCGTGATGCGTTTATTGACGGGGTCGGACATACGCTGCAAAAGCGAGGGCATATAGCGTTGATGTATAACGCCCCTTTTGTACTCGTTGTAAGAATAAGAGGCTACAAAAGACCCGACCCACACAGCGGTACACCGCACCGATACCGGCTGAAAACAAGAGTGAAAGCCGATTTCTGGGTAAGGGACAGATGGGACTATGATGTCTACAGCGGCAGTGTGGATTATGCACTCTCTCTCGATGCGCATACTTCCGGGGTAACCCGCGCCTACAACGATGCCAGGCGACGTATCTTTAGAGGGCTTGGCGAGCGCGTCGCCGAACGTCTTGACGAAAACTTCAAATTTATGGTCGACTTTCAACGACAGCAGCATTCGCAAAAAGACAGAAGGGTTATGGCGATGTCGGGACAGGCTCTTTTGATGCGAGGTGAGACACTCGATCTCGAAAGTGCTGCAGTAAGTAGAACGAAGCAGGCAAAAAGTGACATCGGCTGGTATGGTGACGCATACAAAACCAATATGCAACGAATGGTTTTTTTTAACGGAACACGCTACGGCATAGCGAAACATTCAGACTACAGGAGGATCGACCGCGGATATGCCAAGCATATGAAGCTGCAAGGCTACGATCTTTTTGCGAGAAAGCTGCATAAAGGTACCGTTTTCGTACTTGTAACGGCTCAGGGGCACTATGTAAAAATGAGAATTGAAGGGCTCGTACGAAAAAACGGCATAAAAGACGCCGGATTACGTTTACGATGGGAATTTCTCAAAAGGTAAATCCAAACAAAAACCACCATTCTTTTGCTTGTACAATCTATTCCGATTGTCTAATAGTTATTATTCGCTATAATTTCATATCATTTTATTATTAAATCGTTAAACAGATAAATTGGGCAAAAGGATATACATATGCCGACACAAAACCATAAAGATGAAAAGGTTGCGATAGCCATCGAAATTGCCGTCAAACTGGGACTTCTCTTCCTTGTCATCTACATCTCCTACCTTATCGCCAAACCCTTTTTGGCGCTTATTATCTGGGCTATCATCATCGCAGTTGCCCTGCAGCCGGTAATTGCCATGCTCGAAAAGCGTTTTGGCAACCGCAAGAAAATCATCATCGCACTGACCACAATCATCGTAACCGCGCTTGCCGTCCCAACCTACACACTCTCCGACACCGTCATAGAAACGGGGCATGAACTCGCTACCGCCCTGCAGGACGGCTCTATCGACATTCCCCCTCCGACAGATAAAGTAAAAGAGTGGCCGCTGATTGGGGAGAAAACCTACAAACTGTGGTATTCAGCCTCTGAGAACCTTGCAAAAACCCTTGCACCATTCAAGAATGAAATCAAACACATTGCCGGATCTGTTTTCTCCGCACTGGGCAGCGGCCTTGGTACCATTTTGATGTTCATTGCCGCCATGATCATCGCCGCCTTTTTCCTGATGGGAGCCGAAGGGGGCGAACGTTTCTACAAAACCATCATGCGCCGTCTGCTTGGAGACAAAGGGGATGAGTGGGCGAACCTCTCCACACTTACCATTCGTTCCGTCGTCACCGGCGTGATAGGTGTTGCGGCCATACAGGCATTCTTCGCTTTCATCGGTCTGTTGCTTATGGGAGTACCTTTTGCTATTGTTTGGGCACTTGCCATTATGTTCCTGACTATCATCCAGATGCCTGCACTCATCGTCATAGCTCCCATCATCGCATGGGTCTTCTCACAGGGGAGCGGAACACCTGAAGTGGTCTTCACAGTCTATATGCTCATTGTCGGTGCACTTGACGGCATACTCAAACCAATGCTGATGGGGCGCGGCGTAGATATTCCTATGCTCGTCATCCTCATCGGTGCCATCGGGGGGATGATGCTCATGGGCATGATCGGTCTCTTTATCGGAGCGGTGATCTTTGCCCTGGCATACAAACTCTTCGAACTCTGGATTGCAGAGGTCAGGGAGGAAGAGGAAGCGAAACAGGTATCATGAAACCACTCAGCCGGGAAAACAACTTTCTTTACCTCTTTGTCTCGCTGCTGCTCTTTCTGCTCAGCGGTGCGATCGTTGCAGAGTTCACCAATATTTTCAGCAAAGGAGCTTTCGGCCTCATTGTCGTGCTGATGCTCATTGCCAGCATCAGAAGCCTGCATACCGACAAGAGCTGGAGGCATGTCATCTTCTTTCTTATACCGGTCTTTGTTACCCTCAACATACTCGAACACATCTTTCCCAGTAAAACCTACCTCTTTTTGGTACTTCTGACACTGTTTGTCTTCTTCATCGGCCTCATTGCCAAAGCATTCTGGCAGGTACTCTTCGAAGGCGATGTCGATGCCAACAAGATTATCGGTTCACTCACACTTTACCTACTGCTGGGACTCATTTGGACAGTGATTTACATGATCATTATGCTCTTCGATCCAACTGCATTCAGCGGCATAGAGGTGACAAGCTGGCAGGCTGGCTTTTCACGGATGGCCTACTACAGCTTCGTGACGCTTACCACCCTTGGATACGGCGATATTTTGCCAAAGAACCACATTGCCGAATTTTTCGCCTACATGGAAGCGGTCATCGGCGTCTTCTATATGGCTATCATTGTCTCCAGCCTCATCAGCCTGAGGCTCAACGCCATCGAAAAGAAACGGAGCTGATCTTTTATGTCCACAGCGGAAGCGGCACTGCCTGGCAACACTGAAAGCAGAGTAGACGCTACGCCACTGCTCAACGACAAGATGAAGTTCGCTATCAAGGCTGCTGCCAGCCTGGTACTGGTCTACCTCATCGGTTTCGCACAGGGTTGGAGCAACATCACCACGGCTGCCACCACCGTTATGCTCATCGCCGCAGTCGGATCACTTGAGAATGCAGTCATGAACGGCTTGCTGCGCGTACTCGGCTCCATTATCGGTGCCATTATCGGCATGGTGTTCATTGCAATCTTCCCGCAGGAACGCTTTTTGTACCTGCTGGTCCTCTCGCTTGCCGTCACCTTTGTGCTACACCTTACTCGCACCTATAAAGGCGATATGACCGTTTTTATGCTGACAGGTATGACCATGATGATGATGTTTCAAAATGGCAATACGGACAATGTCTTCCTCTATGGGGTCGACAAAGCTTTCATGACCCTTTTTGGCATTGCCGTCTACACACTGGTCGGGATTCTCATCTGGCCGGTCAGCGACAAGAAAGCGGAGTTCGAACATGCACAGCAGCTTGCACAAGCACTCAAGAAACGTTACGAAGTACGTCTCGAAGATGAAGCGACACAAAATAGGCTCCACAACGAAGCGCTGCAGGCACAGGAGCTGCTGCAAAAAAGTATCCCCCAAATCCCGGGAACCATGGAGACGAACTTCTCTCCTGCACAGTGGCGCAGCCTGATGCGGGACTTCAAGGCACTCGATACCCTCCTCTCACTGCTACCGACCTCCGGAGAGCTTTCCGATTTTCCAAAACCTGTATCACACTATCTCAAGGGCTTTGAGACGGTTCACAGCCAGATAGAGACACTCTTTGATGCCATCGTCAAGGGGTGGCAGGAGAAGCAGCTCATTGAAATCCCCAAAAAAGCGGAGCTCTCTGTCGATTTTGAAGCGTCAGAAGAGCTGACACAGCTGCAGCGTGCCACCCTTGGAAGCTTTGCACTTGAGACAAAAAACCTGCACGCGCTGCTTTCACGCATCGCAAAGAAGCTCAATGCCCTGCATCGTCCGGAACCTACGCACTTTGTCGATGATGAACGCATCAAAACGCATGCCTTTGATCTGCTCGATCCGGAACATCTCAAGGCGTCCGTCATTACCTTTCTTATCTTCTGGACAGCGGTTGTATGCTGGATACTCTTCAACCCTCCCGGCGGCTTCATGGTCGTCGTACTGGCTACGGGACTGAGCGTCATTACCGCTTTCAGCCCCGTCAAGCCCTCGCTGCTCATTATTGTATTCACCCTCTCATTTTTCTTCGCTGCCGCTGCCTATGTAGGGGTACTGCCGCATCTCGATCACAGTGTCGGGCTGGCACTGTTTTTATTTTTCTATGGCTTCATCGGCTTCTACTTCCTGCCCGCACAACTCTCCATCTTCTTTCTGCTGGGGCTGGTAACGATGAACATCACCAACCAGATGTACTACGCCTTCGATATCTTCCTTCTGGTACTGACGATGTTCTACGCCTTTCTCTCGCTGCTGCTGCTCTTCTACTATCTGCCGTTCTCGACCAAACCCGAGCGTCTTTTTCTCATCCTGCAAAAGCGCTTTTTCAGCCAGTCACTCCAGCTTGCCCGCTACCACTTCGCACTCATTAAGGGCAAAGCACGTTTCTGGCAGAAGATTGCGGCACACTACAACAGACGCTACCTGATGAACACCGTCGCCAAGATGAAGCTCTGGGCTGCACAGATAGACACCGCCTATTTCGACGACATAGAAAAAGAGGCGCTGCTCTCCTATGTACGCAACTGTGAACGCTTCGCCACCCTGCTTCTGATACACATCCACACCATCGATGCGCAAAAAGAGAATCCGCTGCTGCGGTCCTACCTGCTCGAACGGCACAACGCCGCCCTTGTTGAAGCGCTTGAGCGCCTTGCTGACAAACCCCTTCTGACATCTGTCTCCGATATGAAGGCTGCGACAGAACGGTTTGAAAAAGAGCTCTTGGATTTTTTTACAAAGGAGAACCCGGAGCGCTATGAGAGAGAATCGGTGGTCTCCTTTTATGAGACCATTTCGCTCTACCGGCATATCTGGCACACCTTTTTTGACCTGGAGGCAAAAATGGCACACCTCAACCTCACCTCACTCAAAGAGAGCAGATTTTGATGAAAAGATCCCTTCTACCAAGACTCACCGCTGCTGCTTCGGTCCTGCTTCTGCTTGGCGGCTGTGCTAAACTGGGCCCCGATTTCAGCGGCATAGAGAACCCGCCCGTTCCCCAAAAGTGGCAGAAGCACACAGCAGCCAAAAGTCCCGTAGTACAATGGTGGCGTACCTTCCGCGATCCGGTGCTCAACGAACTGGTCACAAAAGCGTATGCACAGAACCTTGACATCAAGAGTGCCGGGCTGCGTATCGTCCAGGCGCGTGCGGCACTTGGCATCGCCCAGGGGCTTGCCTTCCCCCAGTCACAGAAGATCAATGCAAAGGCAACCTCGACACGCACCGGCCTTGGTGATGTCGCCGCCACCGACGTGAGTTTCGATATGGGTTGGGAGCTTGACCTGTGGGGCAAGTATGGCCGCGGTATCGAAGCGGGTGAAGCGGGACTCTATGCGAGTGTCGCCACCTACGACAACATCATGGTCTCCGTCATTGCCGAAGTGGCACGCAACTACATCAACTACCGCACTGCACAGGAGCGTCTTGCCTACGCAAAGCGAAACGTCATCATCCAGGAGCGTGTCACGAAGATGACAGAGGTGCAGTTCAACTCCGGGAATGTCTCCGAGCTTGACGTTCAGCAGGCACGCACCCAACTCTACACGACACGTACCAGTATTCCCGCGGTTGAACTGAACAAGGCAAAGGCACGCAACGCACTGGCACTGCTGCTTGGTATGGATGCTGCTGCTGTCGAACGCATACTGCAGCGTGGCAACAGCCGCACCTACACCGATGCCAACCGCTTCATCGCCATGCACAAAGGGGTTATTCAGCTCAACGAAGGACTCAAAGGCCTTGTCGATGTCAATATGGTACCAAAGGCGAAGCTCAACTCCAGCTACCGGATCGACGCCAACCTCATCACGCAGCGTCCCGACCTCAAAGCTGCTGAACATCTGGTGCATGCCAATGCGGCAAAACTGGGAGCCAGTATGGCTGACCTCTACCCGAGCTTCTCCATATTCGGCTCCATCGGCTACCACAACTCCAACCGGCTTGGCGGCTGGATGAGCGGGAACGATCCGCTTGGCATCACCATCGGGCCGTCGTTTTCGTGGAATATCCTCAACTACGGACAGATCAAAAACCAGATACGCCTCAAAGACGCCATCTTCGAAGAGAGCCTCGTCAACTACAACAAGGCTGTTCTCGGTGCCGTTACCGAAGTCTCCAACGCACTTGAGGGGTATGCCCTGACCCTCAAACAGCAAAAGGAGAACAAAAAGGCCGTTGCCGCGACACTGCGCGCCTTCAACCTCTCCGTCATCCAGTACAACGACGGACTGGTCAACTACCAGCGTCTGCTGACAACGGTCGAGAAGCTCACCAGTACGCAGGACCGCTACGCCACCATCAAGGGCAATGTCGCACTCAATGCCGTAGCACTCTACAAAGCGCTTGGCGGCGGCTGGCAGATAAGCCGAGGAAAACGCTACCTCTCCGAAGAGACCGTAGCACGCATGAAAGCACGTACCGACTGGGGAAAAATGCTTGACGGCAACGCAACCATGCTGCCAAAAGGATTTACCCATGAGTAACCCCTTTCCGCACGAGCTGAGCATCGGTGATGTCTATTTCTCTCCGCTGCTGCCGGCAGTACTGCTTGCCTTCCTGGCTGCGGTCATCACCGTAATGCTGCTAAACAGGCTGAAGCTCTCGCGTTTTTTCTATGCACCGGCGTATGTATTCATCGCAATCATGGCACTCTACCTGGTGCTTATCGATACCTTCTGGATCAAATTTTAAGGAACAACCATGACAAAACATATCATCAAACTTCTATTGACAGTCACTATCCTTGGCGCTGCACTCTACTTAGGATACACCAAATACAGGAAGTACACCGACAATCCGTGGACACGGGACGGACAGGTGCGTACACAGGTGATACAGATCGCACCGCGCGTGACGGGAATGGTTACCAAAATTCATGTCAGGGACAACCAGAAGGTCAAAAAAGGCGACCTGCTCTTCGAGATAGACCCCTCACAGTACGAACTGAAGGTCAAACAGGCCGAGGCACGCCTGAAGCGTACCCTCGAAGCAGCCAAGGGCACCAAAATAGAGTATGAGCGTATCAAGAAGATCTATGAAAAGGATAGGGGTGCCGTCTCTCAGAAAGACTATGTACGCAGCGAGACCAACTACTTCAAATCGCTCGCCGATATCGACGCCAGTACCGAAGCGCTTAACGCCGCGAAGCTCAACCTCACCTACACCAAAGTCTATGCCGAAGTGGACGGTTATGTCTCCAACATCAACTTTCAGATCGGTACACAGGCGACAGCCAACAAACCGCTGCTTGCACTTGTGGATACCTCCTCCTTCTGGGTCTTTGGCTTCTTCAAAGAAGATGCCATCCCCCAAGTGCGTGTCGGCGATGATGCCATTGTAACCCTTCTTGCTTACCCTGATACTCCACTCAAAGGCAAAGTGGAATCGATCGCATGGGGCATCTCTCCCTCGGACGGCAACCCCGGCCCCAACCTGCTGCCAAACGTCAAGCCTGTCTTTCAATGGATACGCCTTGCCCAGCGTATCCCGGTACGAATAAAGCTCGATCCGCTGCCTGACAATATCAAACTCAGAGTAGGCTTGACCGCTTCGGTACAGGTACTCAAACGCAGCCATTCACATTCAGTACACGATTCTATGCTAAAATATTTTTATAGGATGTAAAGGAGCAGATATATGCGTAACTACTACAAAATCGTTTTGGCAGCAGTTTCGCTGCTTCTGGTTGCCGGATGTGCAAGCCATGAAAACTTTGCCAAACATTATGATACATGGATAGGCAAAAACATTCATTACTTTACTGCCTCTTACGGCTACCCCGATACTTCCTACAAGCTGCCAAACGGCCATGAAGTTTATGTCTATGAAAAAACCCGTATCGACTCCTACCCACAAGTGGTACCGACATTCGGTTACGGCTGGGGCGGATACTACGGCGGTATGATGGCTACTTACGGTACAGATATCGACTACAAGACCTGCAAGCTCTTTCTTGAAGTCAACAAAAAAGGGAACATTGTACAATGGGGATCACGCGGTAACAACTGTGTAATGTAGGTTACACTCTGAATAATTGATGATAGTATAGATTTCATATACACAAAGGAGTACATGATGAAAAGAATGCAACTGGCAATTTTAGGTGTGGCAAGTGCTACACTGCTTGGACTGACAGGATGTACGAATGGACAACTGAGCAACCCAGAAGAGAAAGCACTCATCGGTGCGACCGGGGGTGCTATTATCGGCGGAATTGCGAATGGAGGCAAAGGTGCAGCCATTGGTGCAGCACTTGGAGGAGTCTCAGGTGCTGCTTATGGCGCATATCAGGACAACCAACGTCAATATTACCGTGACCAGTATGGTCGCACCTACTACATTGACAAAAATGGAAGAGCTGTCTATACCGACTAATAAAAAAAGGGAGCAGCATAGCTGCTTCCCCCCCCTTCTTCATCTAATCTTCAAAAATAATAATATCGTAACTGTTTTTTGCAACCAGTGCTTTAGAGCTATGCACAGAACCGTTCCGGTTCGCTTTGCTCAGCTCTTCACGCAACTGATCGATATCTGACTGCATCTGGTCGATCTGCTCTTTAAGCTGTAAGATAATATCAACACCTGCAAGGTTCACCCCCAGCTGGCGCGTCAGGCGTAAAATAAGCTTCATTCGGTCAATATCGCGCTGTGAGTAAAGACGCATACGCCCCTGTGTCCGGGACGGTTCTACCAGCCCTTCGCGCTCATACTGGCGAAGCGTCTGCGGATGAATATCAAGCATGGATGCCACTACCGATATAAGATATACGGGTTCATCATAACTGTGCATTGTTAGCTCCTTTTAGAGTTTCTCTTCACACATTTTTCTCAGCTCAGGATCGAGCGAATCTACATCCGGCAGAACAATGTTTGCTATAAGATACAGATCACCTTTCAATCCTGTTTTCCTGTCAGGCACACCTTTGCCTTTCAGTCGGAACTTCTGTCCGTTCTTGGTATTTTTCGGTACCTTCAAAGAGACCTCTTTTTCGGGTGTCTGTACCTGTACTTTTCCGCCAAAGAGCGCAGTTTTCAGAGGTACATCGAACGTTTTATACAGATCGTTGCCTTTACGCTCATATTCCGGCGAATCAGCCACTTCTACCTTGATAAGCAAATCGCCGCTCTGTCCACCTGCCTTTTTCCCTTTGCCTCTGACACGGAGGGTTTCTCCGTTTTTGATACCCGCAGGGATCTTGATGTCGAAACTCTCTCCATTAATGGAAATGTGGTGTTTTCCACCATTTACCGCTACAAGGAACGGTACGGTGATGCGTGCATGGATATCCAGATCCGGTGCCCGGTATCCGCCGCCGAAACCACCGCCGCTAAATCCGCCAAATCCGCCGCGTGCACTTCCGCCGCCAAATCCGCCGGCACCACCGCCGCCGCCGAACATCTGACGCAAAATCTCTTCCAGGTCGACTTCAGCACCCTGTCCGCGTGCAAAGTCCTGGAAGTTCTGACCGCCGAACATCTGATCACCAAACTGGTCATACTGTGCTTTCTTTTCAGGGTCGCTCAACACTTCATACGCAGCGTTGATCTCTTTGAATTTCTCCTGTGCTTCCGGGTCTTTGTTGATATCCGGATGATATTTTCTTGCGAGTTTTCGATACGCTTTTTTTATCTCGTCAGCACTCGCACTTTCGCTGACGCCCAATGTTTCATATAGACTTTTTGACATGGCTTAACCTCTTCCTCTTATCAGATCAATACTCCGCAAAAGGTATTTTATGACAATACGATAAACCTTGCACCCAACCCGAAGGACGGCTATGCCGTTTGCAAGGTGCAGGAGTGTTGTCATAAAATACCGCCGGAGCTAAAGAACTTCTTAATCTAACTTTAATTTTAGACGTATTATATCAGAAAAGTTTAGTCAATGTCAATCAACTTTAAGCTTTTTTTTCACTTTTTTTTGCTGTTGTAAAAATAGTCCGCTTTTGTGTACAATACCGCTATGAAAATGATACCCGTAGAAACCCTCGATCTGCCGGAACTGCAGATATACCAACGTTTTAGAGAGAATGCCTTTGGCAAAGACGGCTCTTTTGTCGCAGACAGCCCCAAAGTAGTCAAACTCCTCATTGAAGCCGGTGTGGAGGTCAAAAGCATCTTCGCCACACAAAGCTACTATGATGAGAATATAGGGTGGCTTTCCGAGCATAACATTCCCATAGCCTATGTCGCCCCCAAAGCGGTACTCGAACAGATCGTCGGCCACCGCCTGCACCACAATGTCATGATGCACGCTCTGCGTCCTGCCGAGATACCGCTTGAAGCGTTGGGCGACCAGATCATCATGCTTGATGAGATCAGCAATTCCGACAATGTCGGAGCCATCGCCCGAAGTGCCGCCGCTCTTGGAGTGAACAACTACCTTGTCCCAACCCACGGTCCCCACCCCTACGCCAGACGCGCCGTACGCATCAGCATGGGGCATATCGGCAAACTTCGCTACCACCGCTACAGCGACATCAGGGAGACCCTTAAAGCGCTCAGACAGCTTGGCTACCGCATCTTCGCAGCCGAAGTCACTTCAGACTCCACCCCACTCTCGCAGGTCAAAGTACCTGAAAAATGGGTACTCCTCATGGGACACGAACAGCTTGGCATTGCAGAAGATATTTTGGCACTCTGTGATGAAGTGGTTACCATAGAGATGGAACCGGAGATCAAGAGTTTCAATGTGGCGATTGCAGCGTCGATTATGATGTATCAGTTTCAGAGGGTTAAGGGTTAAGGGTTAAGGGTTAAGGGTTAAGGGTTAAGGGAGTTTTGCATTGTTTGTTTGAAGAGAAGCTTAAAATGTGTCAATACCTTATCATCAATAAAAGCTTTGCAAAGCAAAGCTTACCGAAACTCTTCACTGCACTAAAAGCAACCGCTTTTTAGTGCAAGAAGTGTCTTACAGTCGTAAAGTAAAGCGCAATGCCATGCTCGTTGGCAGCTTCGATAACCTCATCGTCACGGATGGAGCCGCCCGGTTCGATGATGGCGCTTACACCTGCCTCAGCAGCGGCATCGACTGAGTCACGGAACGGGAAGAAGGCTTCAGATGCCATTGCCGCACCGGTCACGTCAAGTCCCATCTCTTTGGCTTTTTTGAGTGCGCACTGCGCCGCATCGACACGGCTGGTCATACCCATACCTACGGCGACCATTGCCGAGTCTTTGACGTAAACGACACAGTTTGACTTGGTAAGACCTGCCACTTTCCATGCAATCTCAAGGTCTTTCATCTCCTGTGGTGTCGCCTCTTTTTTAGACTTGAGCTGTGCGTTGTGCACTTCGTTGTCACAGATACAGTCGGCATTCTGGAAGACGAAGCCGCCATCGACATGTTTGAAGTCGTACTTGTCGCCTGCCATCACCAGTTTCTCGCCGCCCTGAGCAAAGAGTTTGATACGCTTTTTCTTCTCGAATACTTCCAGCGCGTCAGGCGTGAAGTCTGCCGCCATGATCACTTCAAGGAAGATCTCGTTCATCTTCTCGGCCAAAGGCTTATCTACCACACCATTAACCGCTACCACACCGCCAAAGGCAGAGACCGGGTCACATTTGAGCGCTTCTGTGTAGCTCTCAAGCAGCGTATCTTTGATGGCAAAACCACACGGGTTGCCGTGCTTGACGATACAGACAGCATTCTCATCCCCAAAACTTGAAGCGATCTTGAGTGCACCGTTGACATCGGTGAGGTTATTGAAGCTTGCTTCGCCTTTGAGCTGTTTGAAATTGTCGCTAAAGAAACCGTCAAACTCATAGAGCGCACCATCTTGATGCGGGTTTTCTCCGTAGCGTGTCTGGAAGGCTTTTTTACCTGCAATGAACTGATACTCCCCAAAACCGTTGTTGAAACGTTTGTTCATATAGTTGGCAATCATGCTGTCATACGCGGCGGTATGCTCAAAGGCTTTGATCATCAAATCACGTCTGAACTCAAAACTGTCCTCACCCTTTTGGAGCGCTTCAAGCACAGGAGTATAGTCCGATGCATCAGTAACGATGAGTACATCGTTGAAGTTCTTCGCTGCAGAGCGTACCATTGTCGGCCCACCGATGTCAATGTTTTCAATGATCTCATCAAAATCATCGGTACGTTCGATAGTCGCTTTGAACGGATAGAGGTTGACACAGACAAGATCGATGCCCTCAACGCCAAGCTCTTTTGCCTGTGCCACATGCGCCTCATCACCACGCTTGTGCAGAATACCACCATGTACATACGGGTTGAGCGTCTTCACACGCCCCTCAAAACACTCAGGAAACTTCGTCACCTCATCGATCTCGATGATCTTTACACCCGCATCACTTAGCTTCTTGTAGGTACCGCCCGTTGAGATGATCTCCCAACCCAGCTTCTCCAACCCTTTGGCAAACTCTACAATCCCACTTTTGTCACTCACACTCAATAATGCTCTCATTTTCTCTCACTTTTTCTAATTTCTAATTGATGCCTCTGAATCATTAAACACTGAGGTTTCATCCGATGGCGACAAAGGAGCACCCAACCCGAAGGGCGGCTCTGCCGTTTGCGACTGCCAGAGCTATCGGATGAAACCGGACGTTTTCAGAGAACGCTATTTCCAAATAAGGTGCGTGAATACGCACCCTACATTCACACCATCTTAAACGTTACAGGTCTTGTTCAATCGTTCTCGCAAAGGTATTGAAATAAATATCTTTGACGCGATCCAGCGGCATCACCACCTCATTGACCTTCACATCTTGACCACCAACATTTCCGATCACCTGGGCTTTGAGACCCAGCTCATTTGCCATCGCCATCACCGCATCGAGGTCTTCGATGCTGCCTACTTCAAGCAGGGCACGGCTTTGCGACTCATCGAAGATATCTCTGCTGTTTTTCAGTTCAAAGTCCACAAAGACACCCTTGTCGCCCACTGCCGCCATCTTGCTCAGTGCTATGGCAATTCCACCAAGGTTAACATCTTTGGCGCTAAGCAGCAGCCCTTTTTTGTTCGCTTCAATGACCAGTTCCCAAAGTGCAAGCTCTTTTTCATACTCAAAGCTTGGCAGTTTGCCTACTGTCTCTCCGTAGAGCTCTTTGATGTAGAGCGATCCGCCAAACTCCCCTTTGGTCTCACCGACAAGGATAATGTGTGATCCATCTTTCTGAAACGAAGAAGGCAGTACCTTGTTCTCGTCATCATTCAGTCCTACCATCGCAATAGCCGGCGTTGGAAATACGGAAACACCGTTGGTCTCGTTGTAGAGTGACACGTTTCCGGAAACTACCGGCGTGTTCAACGCGCTGCACGCCTCTTTGATCCCCTCACAGCCCTGGGCAAACTGCCACATCACTTCAGGATTTTCAGGGTTACCGTAGTTCAGACAGTCGGTAATCGAAAGTGGTTTCGCACCTGTCATCGCCACATTTCGCCCTGACTCTACCACCGCCAGTGCCGCACCGCCTTTGGGGTCGATGTAGCAGTAACGCGGGTTACAGTCTGAGCTCATCGCCAGTGCCTTGCCGTTCTCTTTGACGCGGATAGCTGAAGCATCGAGGCTTCCGGGATGTTTGGTAGTATTGGTCTGTACCATAGAGTCATACTGGTTGTAAACCCATGCTTTGTCCACCACTTCGAGTGATGCCAACAGTTTTTCATACGCTTCCTGGTCTGTAACCGGTGCAAAATCATCGACACTCTTGGCATTGACCTCGTCAAGATATTTTGGTCTCGCCGTTGGTCTGTCCAATATCGGTGCCTCTTCACTCACCGGAGCGATCGGCATATCACACACCTTCTCTCCATGCCAGAAGAGTTCCATTCGCTCCGTGTCGGTCACTTCACCGATAACAGCAACATCCAGCTCCCACTTCTCGAAAATATCGATGATCTCCTGCTCACGTCCCTTTTTGGCACAGATGAGCATACGCTCCTGAGATTCTGAAAGCATGAAGTCATACGGGGTCATTCCCTCTTCACGCGCAGGGACTTTGTCAAGATCCATTCTAAGCCCCGCACCGGTTTTACCTGCCATCTCGAACGATGAAGAAGTCAATCCGGCCGCACCCATGTCCTGAATCCCTACAATCGCATCGGTTTTGAAGAGTTCAAGGCACGCCTCAAGCAGCAGTTTTTCGGTAAAAGGGTCACCCACCTGCACAGTTGGTCTGAGTGACTTGGACTCTTCGGTAAAGGAGTCAGAACTCATCACTGCACCACCCAGTCCGTCACGTCCGGTTTTCGAGCCGACATACATGACCGGGTTGCCTACACCCGAAGCGACACCGAGAAAGATCTCATCTGCCTTCACCAATCCCAGAGAGAAAGCATTGACAAGGATGTTGCCGTTGTAACTCTCATCGAAGCTCACTTCACCGCCGATGGTTGGTACCCCCATACAGTTACCATAGCTTCCGATACCGTCAACCACACCGCGTACCAAGTGACGCTGATATTTTGCTGTCTCGTCATTGCCTCTGACCTTACCAAAGCGCAGCGCATTGAGGTTTGCAACCGGTCTGGCACCCATCGTAAAGATATCACGCAAAATACCGCCCACACCTGTAGCTGCCCCCTGAAACGGCTCGATGTAGCTTGGGTGGTTGTGGCTCTCCATCTTGAAAACCGCTGCCATACCGTCACCGATATCGATGACACCGGCATTTTCACCCGGTCCCTGAATGACCCATGGCGCTTTGGTAGGGAAGCCGTTAAGGTATTTCTTGCTCGACTTGTACGAACAGTGCTCCGACCACATCGCAGAGAAGATACCGATCTCGACGATATTCGGGTGGCGTCCGTCAAGAATGCGAAGGATATCTTCATACTCTTCTTTGGAGAGCTTGTGGCTCTTGAGTACTTCATCTAAATTTTCAACTGGTTGTGACATAAAGTGTGTCCTTTGTGAGGGTAGAATAAGGGTACTATTTTACTCAAAATGTGCTAAATATGCGCTTTTCCACCAAGCAGACGATATAGCTGTATGTTTAAGAATACGTGGTATCATTATAGACAAAAAGATAACGCCAAAGGCAAAACAATGACTGAGATACTCCAAATGCTCAACCTCCAGCAGCAGCTCAACGACGCTACAAATGGTGAAGGATGGGAGAACGGCATTACCAAAAACGGCAAGCTGATCGACTGGAAACGCTGCGCCTACCTTGAGTGCGCCGAACTGATCGAGAGCTATCCCTGGAAACACTGGAAAAATATCGATGCCAATCCCGATTATGAAAATATCAAAATCGAAGCAGTAGATATCTGGCACTTCATTATGTCACAGGCACTGGCTGACTACAAAACGAAAGAGCTTGGTACCATAGAAGCACTGGCAGACAATATCGTCAATCTTCCCAACTTTGATAGGTTCAGGGAAGCAACAGTAACTACGGAAAAAGACAACTACGAACAGATTGAAACGGTAGAAGAGATGATGCGTACCCTGCTCTGCGGCGGATCGACCGAAAAACTGGTCATGCAGTTTATCGATGTTGCCATGCAGTCAGGACTTAACCTCGACAGCCTTTACAAACTCTATATCGGCAAAAACATCCTCAACCAGTTCAGACAGGATCACGGCTATAAAGAGGGAAGTTATATCAAAGAGTGGAACGGTGAAGAGGACAATGTGACAATGCAGCGTATTCTCGACCATACACCGCAGATATCACCGGAGGAATTATACCGGAAACTGGAAGAGGCATATCCTGAATAAGCGAGTGGCGCAAAACAGTTGCCACCCCGCACATAATGCGGGATCTTAACGTGGTCAGCCAACCTTAGTACATACTCCCTACAAGATCTTTCTTGACTACCTGATTGCCTTTAACCGTTACAAGAGTTGCAATACGGATATTCTTTGGTACATCATAACCACACTCCGTACCGCACTTGACTGTACCGATCAGGTAATAGCTGCCGCTTGGTACACCGTAGAAGGCGAAATTTCCGTTGGCATCGGAAGAGGTAAAGCGCAGATAGTTGAAGAGTCTGTCATCTGCCTTTTGCATCTTGTGACCGCCGATATAACTTTCGCGGTACCATTGGTCTGAATAACTTGTTTTGGGGTTGAGGTAGAGTCTTGTACCCTTTCCTAGGATTTTCTGACCGCCGCCGTCACTAACATAGATCTGCCCTTTGATCGTACCCTTTCCGGTTCTGGCCAGTTTGGCATATTCGGAAACAGGAAATGCAATGCGTGCTACTTTCTGTGACCCTTCATTGAGTACCGCACCGCTTTCAGTCATATTGTCATCAAGATCAGAGATATCGATATTTTCTTCATCTTCAGCACTTGAACCGTTATCCTGTCCATAGCCGCTTTGGTCGCCCGGAAGTACCGGCAGATTTCTCTCAACACAACCGGAGAGAAATAACACTGCGGTCAGTGCTATCAAGAGAGTTGTTAATGTTTTTTTCATGCTTATTTCCTTCTTTGGTTTTGGTATTATACACTATTGGCCGCTGAAACATCAGCACTTTTTACGCTTGTTTTCCATATATTTTTCCAGAAAACCTTTGGCATCCTCATCACCGCTAAACGCTGCTTTCTGATACCAAAAGGCTGCCTGTTGACAGCTTTTTTTGACCATATCGCCTTTTTTATAGCGTTTGGCAAGGTGACGCTGTGCTTCCACATCACCCTCTTTCGCAAAACGGTGCATATGCCTGAGCTTGCGTTTCTCTCCGTAATAGTAATTGATCGTGTTACGGATAAACCAAATCGTAAAGAGTGCCAGAGCTCCGAAAATATAAATTTCAATATCACCCATCACTATTTTCCCAAACAGAATTCGCCAAACATTTTATCCAGTATCTCTTCACTGTCATACGGCTTTGAGATAGAAGACAGCGCTTTCACTGCTTCCTGCAAATGATAGGAAAAGAACTCAAGCTCTCCGTTTTCAAGAGGAATCCTTGCTTCTATAATGGCTCGTTTTGCCGCTTCGACCGCTTCAATCTGGCGTGTAGAGATAAGCATCAGTTCCTCCCCTTCACCGATACTGTCAAGCAGTTTTTCCAAGGCTTCTGTCAGACGGGCAAAGCCCATCTTCGCACTCACCTCAATCGGGTTGAAGGCAGTAAGCTGATTCCTGTCCAGCACAGCAGGAAGATCCGACTTGTTAATGGCAACGATCACATGTTTGTCTTTGGCATCTTCTATCATCGAGATGATGCGTGCATCCTCGTCATCCAGCGGACGGGATCCATCAAAAAGGGCAATGATCACATCGGCATCTTCAGCCGACTGTTCCGAACGCTCGATACCTATTTTTTCAATGGTATCTTCCGAGTTGCGAATGCCGGCAGTATCGACCAGACGGATAATGTGCGAGCCTATACGCACCTGTTCTTCAATGGTATCACGCGTCGTACCCGCAATGTCACTGACAATGGCGCGCTCGTAACTGAGCAGTGCGTTAAGCAGCGAACTCTTTCCCACATTCGGCTTGCCGATGATCGCTACTTTAAAGCCTTCGATAAGTCCTCTTCTTCTATGGCTGGCATCGACGATCTGCTCAATCTGTGCTACCAGAGCATCAAGCTGTTTCAGGATGCTTTCCATGATGTCTTCAGGAATATCCTCTTCCGCATAATCAATCATCACTTCCGAATAAGCAAGTGAACGCAGTAAAGCCTCCCTACTTTCGTCCACAAAACGGCGCAGTTCGCCTTTCATCTGCTTGGCAAGGATCTTTGCCGCATCGACACTTTTGGCTTCAATAAGTTTGGAGATCGCTTCCGCTTCCGTAAGGTCGATCTTCCCGTTCAGAAAAGCACGCTTTGAAAACTCACCGGGTTGGGCAAGTCTGATGCCCATCGCCAAAATCGTATCGAGCACCTCCTGCGCAACGATCATACCTCCGTGACACTGGAACTCAACAATCTCTTCCCCGGTAAAACTGTTGGGAGCGGCAAAATAGATAAGAATCGCCTGATCGATCAGGTCGTCTTCTTTGTTGTAAAGCGGAACAAGATGGGCGTAACGAGGCTTGATGGTTTCTTTTTTTGAGAGTTGTCGTGCCACTTCAAGGGCACGTGAACCGCTCACACGGATAATGGAGATAGATGAAACACCGTGCGCAGTCGCAATGGCGGTAATTGTCTCAGCCATTACGTTTCGTATTGAACTCGTTTATAACGACGAATTTCTTGCCGGATTTCCCGGTTTTAATCGCCACATATTTGTCAGGGAACGCTTCACGCAGCTGTTCAAGTGCAATCTGTACCAGAATACCGTCAAGAAAACGGGTTTTACCTTTCCCATACTGTTGCACATTTTCAATGACCGGCTGTATGTAATTTCGTATCATCTCCTGTTGTGTTGTCAGGAATTCTGCAATTTCCAGTTTGATGTAGAGTTGATATTTGCTGTGAAGCCAGTTAAAGAGCATATAGGAAAGTGCATTGTAACGGTACCCCTCTTTCCCAATCAGCAGTGCCGCATCTTCACCGTCAATAAAGATGAGTGCCGTATTGTCTACCACATCTACCTCGACAACATCAATATCAAAACAGGAGAGTTCCATCAGG
The DNA here is from genome assembly GCA_027019175.1 of Sulfurovum sp. GTDB lineage: Bacteria > Campylobacterota > Campylobacteria > Campylobacterales > Sulfurovaceae > Sulfurovum. The sequence goes on from JALUXB010000064.1 coordinate 18,734, forward strand.
TGTTTCAGACTCTCTTCTATACTTTGTGCCAACCCCCTGTCTTCAAAAACCGTGTCTTCTATAGTGTCTTCTGCTGCAACAGAAGGTGTTTCCGAATCCGAATCTGCATCAAAGAACTGTTCGACAATACTGTCGGTTTCAGACGGTACTGCCGTACGTGGCTCAGTCTCTTCAGTTTCATGCTGCACACTTTCAATAATCGCCTCGGCTACTGTCTCTTCAATGGTACGCTCTGCCGCAATCTCTTCCAAAGAGAGTGTATCGCCACTTGCATTCAAATCGGGCTTGACTGTTGCTACAATAATGGCTTTTTTACTGAAAAGGCCGAGAATACCCTTGCTTGGGTACTGTACGACTTCACATTTGAGTTCCGTAACAGAACAGGAGAGTTGTGATGCGGCCAGCTCATACGCCTCTTCAAGCGTTGCTGCTTCCACTTTTGTCATTTAACTCTCCTTTCCCTTTTTGTGTGCTGCGGCTGCAACCGCTGCTTTATGTTTGGCATATGCTCTGTTGATCACATACTGTTGCCCTATGGTAAAGATGTTGTTGACTACCCAGTAGAGTACCAGTCCTGAAGGGAACGGCATAATAATGAACATACCTGCCATTAAAATCGGGAAGAACTTGAAGATCTTCTCCTGCATAGGATCGGTAAAGTTGTTTGGCGTAATACGCTGCTGGAACCACATGGAGAGTCCCATCAGTACCGGCAGAATATAATATGGGTCAGCTGCCGCCAGGTTGTCGATCCAACCATGGATCCAAACAGCACCCTGAAGCTCATCGGCATTGAGCAGTACACGGTAGAGTGCAAAGAATACAGGGATTTGCAGCAACATAGGCAGACATCCGCCCATTGGGTTGGCACCATGTTTCTTGTACATCTCCATCATCTTCATGTTAAGCTTGGCCGGGTCACCTTTATACTTCTCACGCAGCTCTTTCATTTTCGGCGCAAGATCTTTGAGCTTCTGCATGGACATCATACCCTTATAGGAGAGAGGGAAGAGAATCAGTTTAACAAGAAGCGTAAAGAGGATAATTGCCCATCCCCAGTTGCCGATATGGCTATGAAGCCACAACAGCACCTTGAAGAAAGGTTTGGAGAGGAATGTAAACCACCCGAATTCGATCGCATCGGTCAGTTCAGGGTTGATAGAGGCAAGTGTATGATACTCTTTGGGACCGATATATCCGCCAAGGTGCAGAGACTGGCTGCCTTTGACAAAAAGAAGCGGATCATCTTTACCCACTTTCAAGACAGAAACATCCATCCCTTTTTTGAAATCGTAGAACATGGTTGCAACATAACGGTCAAATGCAGAAGCGATTTGCGCATTTTTAAATGTTTCATCCCCTTTTGCATCACCGTCTTCAATCACAGTAATCACACCGTCAGCCGTTTTGATCAGCGCACCGCGTACCAGCATATACCGGGAACTGTCTGCCAACGGCCTGTGTCCCGGAGTAATGAAATACGGTACATTATCGGAGAGATGAAGATCAAGTGTATAGGCACCGTTGGGCTGAATGGTCACCTTTTTGGTTACAGTTACTTTTGAAAGTTTCTGTGTCAATGTGACGGTTACAGGGCCGTTCTTTGCATCAACTGTGCCACTCAATGATGCGGTATAGGGCGTTTTAAAGGCTTCAGCATTAAGCGCTGCATCCGCAAAACGGATCTCAAGCGGTTTGGCGACATTGGCACCAAGAATCTTCAGATTGTGCCCTTCGGCATTCTGATACTTTTTTTCAAGCAGTTCAAACTGCTCAATACGTCCCAGCTCGTCAAATGTCATTTTAAAGGTGTGTGACACAACATTGAGGAGTACCTTTCTGTCAGATACGTCTGTACCGGGTGCTTTTTTCTCTACTGCTGCTTTGCCTTTTTCCACCTGTGGAACTGATTTGTCCGCTGTGGAGGCTGCCGTAGATACCGTTGTACGGTTTGATTCCTGTGAAGCCGGCACATTCTTCGGTGAGAAAAGATAACTGTACCCTATAAATACCAGAAATGAAAGTGCGAGTGCGAGGAGGAGCCGTTTATTGAGATCTTGTTGTTCCAAAATAGTACCTTTGATATCATCTTAAAGATGACAGTATAGTCTTTAGTCTTTTAAATTCTGTTTGGGATGTTCTGACCGCTGTTTGAGTGCACGGGATTTTCTAAGCGCATTGAGAAATGCCTTGTGCGTAATATCGTACGGCTCATTGAGCAGTGCAGGCTTTGCGACCAGAACATACGCACCAGTACCCAGACGGTCACATTCGGCAATAAAGTGCGCGCGCAAAAGGCGTTTGGCTCTGTTACGGTGCACGGCATTGCCTATTTTTTTACTGGCAACGAATCCTACCTGATAACTGTCTGTTTTTTGATAGAAAAGTACAAAGTAGGGAGTATGCCAGGTTTTTGTGGCGTGTCTATACACGCCGTTAAACGCTTTACTGGTCTTTATGCGCGTAAAATGTTTAATCTTGGAGATGGGATTATACCGCCAATCTCTTTCTGCCTTTTGCTCTTCTTGCAGCAATCACTTTTCTTCCGTTCTTTGTCTTCATTCTTGTTCTAAAGCCGTGTGTTCTCTTTCTTGGTGTGTTGTGCGGTTGATAAGTACGTTTCATCTGTCTTTCCTTATTGTTTGCCCACAGCGTGGGTATATTTGGACGCGATTTTATCCAAAAAGCGCTTAAAGCCGCCTAAGCTTGAATACTTTAGTTGAGTGTCTTGAAGACAATCTCACCCCCAAGCTTCTCCTCCTTCGCTTTGAGATACTCTTCAAGCAGTTTGAATACAATAAACTTAATCTCATGGACAGTCGTACGGACTTCCACTTCTACACAATAAGGTTCCTCTGCCTCATTGATCTGCATATGCCGCATGACACGGTCGGCAAAATGGTATCCGCCGTCTATCTTGGTATCCTGACAGATGATCGCATAAATATGTCTATTCTCATCCAGTTTAAAAAGAATGTCTGTATTCCTTTTTTGCTCTGCGACAATGTCACCTACATCGATCTTCTCGTCAGATACCAACATCATTACAAAAGAACGCTCTTCGCGTCTGTTCATAAGATAATACATAATATCAATCGTCGTCGACAGCTTTTCAATCATGGTTGCAGCCAGTGCGATATCATCTCCGTTAAAACGGATCAATCCCCGTTTTGTATCTGTTTCACGCTTAATCATAGAATCTCCCATCTGATTTTTAATAGTATTGCATATCGGACAATTATATCAAAATATTTTGCTTTTGCCTGATATAATGCGTCCATGAAAAATGAAACCTACAATTCCCTCCCCTCTCCATGCTGGCTGCTTGAAGAAAAAAAGCTGATTGAAAACCTTGAAACCATTGCATATGTTAAAGCACAAAGCGGCGCAAAGGTACTGCTCGCACTGAAAGGCTACGCACTGTGGAAAAGTTTTGACACACTACGTCCCTATCTTGATGGTTGCTGTGCCAGCGGCCTTTACGAAGCAAAACTGGCTGCAGAGGCATTTGGCAAAGAAGTGCATACCTACTCCCCGGCCTATAAAGCCGAAGAGATCGAAACCATCGCCGGCATCTCACACCACATGGTCTTCAATACCCCTTCACAGTTTCACCGTTTTGCAAAGAAGGCAAAAGAGATCAACCCTAATCTCTCTCTTGGACTTCGTGTCAATCCGGAGTATTCTGCCTCACCGAAAGAGATCTACAATCCCTGTGGCCTTTATTCCAGACTGGGAACGACTCTGGAAAATTTCGATGAAACTTTACTGCCCCAGCTTGACGGACTGCATTTTCACGCACTTTGTGAGCAAGACAGCACTGCACTTGAAGCGGTACTGGAGAACTTCGAAGAAAAATTTGGCCGCTACCTTTCACAGATGAAATGGGTCAACTTTGGCGGAGGACACCACATCACCAAAAAAGGGTATGATCTCGATAAACTCATTACCCTTATCAAAACATTCAAAACAAAATATAATGTAGAAGTTTATCTCGAACCCGGTGAGGCTATCGGCTGGGAAACCGGAGTGCTTGTCGCTACGGTACTTGACATTGTACACAACGGTATCGACATCGCCATTCTGGACACCTCCGCAGAGGCACATATGCCAGACACCATCATCATGCCCTACCGGGCTGAAGTCCGCGGTGCGGGCAAAGCCGGAGAAAAGCCTTACACCTACCGGCTTGGCGGCAATACCTGCCTGGCCGGTGACATTATGGGTGATTACAGCTTCGATGCGCCATTGCAGATAGGTGACAAAATCGTTTTCGAAGACCAGATGCACTATACCATGGTTAAGGCGACTACCTTCAACGGCATCGAACTCCCTGATATTGCCGTAGAAAGATGTGATGGTACGATAGAGATTCTAAAAACATTCGGATATGAGGATTTCAAAAACAGGCTTTCATAAAAGAAAGCCAAAACACTTTATTGCTTTTTGCGTTTGATGACAATATCGTCATCTTTTTTGTCCGATCCAAAACCTTTGAAATCTTTTCTGTAAAGCACATCTACTCCTGTTGACTGGCTATTGAACTGAATGTCACCTTTGATATTACGGCTGTAATCGTATTGCAGTTTGATCGTCGGTATTTCATCCTGAATGTAGATGGCAGTCACATCATCCATAATCTTCTTTCCTACTTCAAAACCACCAGAACCGATTACCAGGTGGTCAAGCTTCACTCCGGCATTCGCCAAAGCAGACTTGGCCATAGCACCACCCATCATCTTCATCATCTCCTCACCGCTTCCGCTGCCGCTTTCTGCAACGGAACCAAAAAGAATCAAAGACAGAATCTGCTCACGCTTCAGAGGCGGTACCGAAGAAAATTCAATGACAGGAATCGCAGGGGTACCCGTCACCTGAATCTTGACGAAATAGTCAAGCGTCGTATAGTGTGCTGTGATATCGAGTCTTGGCTTGGAAGGATCGCCTATAAAGTAGATTTTACTCTTGTCCAGTACAAATTTTTTCTCCTGGAACTGATAGCTTCCACCCTTGAGCAGTGTGACATCCCCCAGCACAAAAAGCGGTGCGTTTTCAGATTTTTGAATACTCAAATCTACCATCGCCTTAATATCAATACCGCTCTGATTGTATACAAGAGGCTCCTTGCTCTTGATAAAAATGCTGGTACTCAAACCATCCATAAACGACGGCCCCTCGTCTTTTTTCTTCTTTTTAATATCCTGCACGATGATCACATCACTGTCTGACGGGAAACTCTTCTGTCCAAGGTCATAGGTAATCTTGCCGCCAAGGAGTACCACTTTGCCGGTAATGTTGGTTTTCGGACCATTCAAGAGTGTTTTAAGATCGATCTTACTTTCAATATCGGCAAACTTGTGTTTGATATGCAGTTGTGCCGCATTCGCATCGATCTTCCCTTTGGCCTGCTTCAGATCGTAAGTGCCCACAACCTTGAGCTGATCGTTCAGCCAGAACGGGTTAATCTCGATGGTATTGCCTTTGAGATTGACGATAGAAGGTTTGGTCGCATAGATTTTCATACCGTCATAGGTAAGGGTATAGGATTTCAGTGCTACCTTTTCGGCACTTGCAGCCAGAACGATCTTGATATCATCCACCTTCATCGCACTCTTTCGGTCGGTATGGTAGACAATATGCGGTGCATTCAGTGAAAGTTCTGCCTCTTTGAGCTTTTTGACCTTCAGCCCCAGTGCGATCTTCCCTTCCACTTTCGGAATCGCCGGTACAGTATAGACAGACTTGATACTTGCCAGCATCTCCTTGACTGAACCGACATTGGCCTTGATATCAATATCGCCTTTCGTACTGCCCTTGACATTCATGCGCAGCCCGGCAAGCTGAAGCACCCCGTCTACATTGCCGTTTTTGGGCAGATAGTGCACAGTACTGTTGAGCGCATGTGAGGTAAGTTTGGCATCAATCTTCTCTTTGCCCACAACGGCACTCAGTTTCAGCGGTGAGAGAACATCAAGATGAAGGTTCTTGTCGAAGTTTCTCAACAGAGAATTTTTGGGAATCACACTGGTCACATCAGCTTTAATGGTATCGGCATAATGCACATTTACATTGACATTACTCAGGTTTGACGTAATTTTCGCTTCGGCATCGAGTGGGGTAACCTTTGCAAAGTCAAGCGGTACTTTGATGCTAAAGTCGGCATACGCTCCGGCAAGCTGTTTTGGCAGCGATGCCATTGAATCAAGCTGAAGCGTTCTTTTGTTCGAAAGCAGGAAGAGCCCTTTTTTGAAATCGTCCGAGACGAAACTGCCTTTCAGATTCTCCGCATCAATTGCCGCATGTACAGCCTTGTCGGTACCGCCGTATGCAACAGTGAAATTATTCAGCGGCCGGGTCAGTTTTTCATCAATACCGATAATCTTTGGCACACGCAGGCTGCCGCGGTAGGAGATATTGCCGTCCATTACAAAATGGTTGGTCAAACGTACCCCTTTGGCATATGGTGTATCAACCTTGACCTCACTGTCTGCCGTAAGCGCTTTGTTCTTGGGCACGAAGACGATATGGCTTTTAAGCAACGGCACATCGATGTTGAACGGCTCCGTTGTATTGGCATCGGCAAGCGTCGTTGCATTGGACTCTGCCTTAGCATTGTTTTCTTCCGGCAGTTGCAGCAGTTGCAGCATTTTCGTATCCAGGTCTGCAACGATCTTCTCCTGGCTCGCATCGAGGCCGATAGCGATGTCGCCGATCGCCTCTTTGCGAAGCGGCAGTTTGTAAGTATCAAAAAGCGGCTGATTCGGTGTGACTACAATGCGCCCCTTGAGGTGGTTATCTGCAATGTCGGCATCATAATTAAGGTTGGCCAGATTGGTCTGACCACGCAGTGTAACCGTTCCTTTTTCTGCCTTCAGCGCATCGATGGCAAAGAGAAGATCACTTACGTTCAGATCAAGATGCTCCAGCTGAACAGGGTCATAGAGTGCCGGCAGAACCCCGACATGCAGATGCTTGAGTCTAAGCATCTTTGGAATGAGCGGATTATCCGGCACACCTGCAGTTACATTGCCCTCTTCAGTCTGCAGTGCTGCTTCTGCCACGGTAGCATTTGTTTCGTTGTTTTCAGCTGCCGGAGCAAAGGCTTGCTGCAGCGCCATTGTATCGATACGGTCAATATCGAGTGTATCAATTGTCACTGTTTCCCCCTGAAGTCCGGCACGCAGCGTAGCCTTTGTGACATTGGTATCGACATCGACCCCAAGCTCACCGACCGACACGGCACCTTTGGCTGGGACAATCAGCTTTGGAATATCCGCCTTGAGATCGCGAAGAGTCAACACCGCCTTTTCGATACCGATATTTTTATAGATACGCGGTTTGAGAGAGGCTGTAAAGTGTACAAGCAATACCGTTTTGGGAATCATGGGATTCAGCGCCGCATCTTCCACTTTATTATCATTTTTCACTTCAACAGGTTTCGGAGTATTTTCTGTAGTGTTACTCTCATCTGAGAACCGTGCAGCAAGTTTCTCGATCGCTTCACTGTCAATACCGTTCAGATCCAGTACGCCAATCTTCAAAACACCGTCATCGAGCGATGCCTTCAGATTCAGCTGCGTCACATCGGTATCAAGTTTCAAAGAGAGGCTGTCGACACCAACCTCGTCAGCCGCATAGAAAATATCTTCGGCATCCAGTGCCACCTTTTCAAACGCGATTCCCTGCTCTTTGAACGGTGAAACCGTAATATGAGCCGTTGCGACCTTGATCTTCAGCGGGAAAGGCGTACTTTCGTTGTTTTCCACAGGTTTTGGCTCTGCTTCATCTGTTTCAAATGAAGCGGCAAGTGTTTTGATCGTATCGACATTGACACCGTCAAGTGCAATAGTATTGACCTTGACCGTTTTATAGAGCATCTGCGAGGGATCAAGATGAAACCTGATTTTGGAGACAAGCGGCTGCTTATTGTAGGCAAGCCCGTCGATGGTGATGCCGGTAAAGACATTCCCCCGGATATCGCTGTAGGTAATATTGTAGTCAGGCGCAAATTTGTCTGCTGCCATTTTGATGACAAAAGAGGAGTTTACCAGTACCACAAGCAGTGCCACCAGCGTCACTACCAAGATTGCCAGCCACTTCAGTACTTTTTTTACCATACACATACTTGTTCTCCGTTTGTTATGTAATTCATTATCATCATTAGAATGACTGTCCAATCTGGAAAGTGACTGCCCATTGTGACGGATCATGCACGTTAAAGCCCGCATCGAACTTGAATGGTCCTATCGGTGTCAGGTAGCGCACACCGGCACCTGCAGCGCTGATCACTTCACCGCTGAAGTCATAGGGGTCGTACGCCAGCATTGTATTGTCGCTGAATACTGCGGCAGAAAGGTCTCCCCAGACAGGATAATCCAGCTCCAGCGAAAGGTTTGCCATGGTCTGTGCACCGTTGACCGCAAAAGAGGTAGGCGACATGATCACCCCCATTTCACGGTATCCGTAGGCACGGTTGTAGTAGGCACCACCCACAAGGAATTTTTTCGATTCAGGAATCCCTTTGGGAGACTTGTCGATATCATCGATGACCCCCACTTTCCCCACAAGTGCCATCGTCAGGTCTGCTGCCGTATAGATCCCCCGCAGTTCCAGCTCCTGCTTCACGTAAGAACTGGAATCTGTTTCAGTCGCAAGACCAAGCTCTGCATCATACGCAATATAATACCCCTCTTTAGGGTTGAGTTTGTCGTCACGCTTGTCATATACAATCCGCAGATAGGGATAGGTAAGCACATAGTCCGCTTCTGTAATAGGTACCGTTTTACCGGTATCAGGATCGACATACAGTGTTTTACCTTCGCTGATAGAATCGCTGGAGATGGAGGGATTTTCAAGTGCCATCCCCAATCGGATCAGCCACACTTCATCTGTATGTTCCAAATAGGCACGAATAAACGTTTTCTCTTCCCTGAAACCTTCATATTCCAGATTGGAATACCCAAGTTTCAGTCCGAAGTCGATAGCGTAATCAAACGGGTAGAAGAGTACCGGTTTGAAAAACGCTCCGGTTGCCAGCTGCTCACGCTGTGACCATGCCGCTCTCAGTCTCAACTGCTGGGCATTGCCAAAAAAGTTGTTCTTCACGAATGTACCATGGACACGCGCTCCAACATATGTGTCATACCCCGCACCGAACTCGACATGGTAGGGTTCCTCCATCTCACGTACGACAATATCAACCGGTACGACGTTGTAGAATTTCCTGTCCACACCGACCTGTATCTTGTCAAAAGCACTCAGCGCACCAAGTGCCTCATAGGTTTCCCGTACCCGTTCGGTACTGAATCTCTCTCCGGGCACGGCACGTACACGAGACCGGATCACATCGTCACTGACAGTTGTCGTACCATTTACCGTCATGTTTCCAAAAGTACATACACCGCCTTTGTTAACAATAAAACGGATATCGACCGTATGTGTGTCCAGATCGACAAAAGCTTTGGAATCAAGTTCATATGAACAGTACCCTTCCTTCATCAGCGCATTAATGATATTTGCCTTTGCACGGGTGAAAGTGCTGGTCTTGAACACCTCTCCCTTCTTCAACGCCTTGATCTCATCGGTAATGTCAAAATCACTTGTGACATTAATATCATGGATACGTACAGGCTCCCCTTCGGTGATCTTGATTTTGACAACAGTTCCCTTATCCTCAATCTTGAATTTGGCATCGTAGTAGCCTTCAGAGTCGTAAAAGGCACGCAGCGCCGGACGTATCGTTGGAAGAAGCTTCACCTTTATAGTCGGTGTCTTGTCTTTCCAAAATTGAAGAAAGCTGGCATGTTCTGCCGAAATGGCATCATACACAGCATCCATATCAAGTGCTTTTACACCTTCAACCTCTACAGGCTTCGTGGCAAGAAGCGCTTCTTCATGTGTATTCTCTTGAGGTGTGGTCGTGTTGCTCTCTGCCATTAGCAACGTACCTGCCAAACAAAGCATGGTAGCAATTCGTTTTAAGTACATCTGTTTTCTCCATTTTCAAAACAAGAAGTTTCATCCCATTTATCCTTTACCCTAAAAGATCTCGAACACTTTGCCGGGGGTTCTTACCTTCTTCAATCATGGCGTAGACCTCCTCGGCAATAGGAAGGTAAAGTCCCTTCTCCTGGGCAATTTTATGTAGTGCCTTTGCGGTAGGCACACCCTCGGCAACTTCACCAAGTTCATCCAAAATAGTTTCCATGCTTTTCCCCTCAGCCAGTCCCAACCCGACACGGTAGTTTCTCGAAAGCTTGGAACTTGCCGTCAAAAAGAGGTCACCCGCACCGCCAAGGGAAAGAAACGTTTCACTCTTGGCACCAAAGGCTTCACCAAAACGGGTCATCTCCACCAAACCGCGTGAAATGAGGGCTGCACGGGCATTGTTCCCCAGACCAAGCCCGTCACTCACCCCGCCGGCAATAGCGATGACGTTCTTATAGGCACCGGAAACCTCCGCACCCACCACGTCATCACTGACGTACCCCTTGATGAAGTCGGGCAGTGCATCGGCAAAGATCCGGGCAAGATCCAGGTTTGTCGAACTGATCATCAGAGCGGTCGGCAGTGACTGCATTACCTCGGCGGCAAACGAAGGGCCGGAGATATAGGCAAGTCGCTCTTTGGATACGAACTGTTCATAAATCTCATTTAAAAATGCCCCGGTACGCGTCTCGATCCCTTTTGCCGCTACAAGAATTTTTTGTCCTTTATCTGCAAAATGTGTCTGCATCCACTCCCGTACAAACTGGGCAGGAATCGCCATAACAAGATACTCCCTCTGCAAAGCCTCATCCAAAGACACAAAATTTTCAATATTCCGTGCCGTGCGCGAATGGATCACCACATCATTTTTCTGGCTGTAGGCGTGGTAAAGTGCCTGCCCCCACTTCCCTGCACCTATGACTGCCATTTTCATGCTTTGACCTCCCGACACAAATCAACTTTCCTGTGCAGCAGTTTTTTAAAGTTTCTCAACTTCTCCACTTCACCCATACAAACAATAATATCGCCACTCTCAAGCGTATGTTCATGTCCGGCTGTAACAAATTCAAAAGAGTGGACATTGACACTTTTGTCTACCAACCCTACCAGCAGTACATCGTAACATGAAAAATCCACGTCATCTATCTTTTTGCCATGCAGGAATGAGCCCTTGGGAACTTCCATCTCCATAAAGCTAATACCGGTCTTGCTCATGACAAAATCTTTGAGCAGCTGCGTAGCAACAGGGCGGTTGAGAATGTTATGAATGCGGTTGGCGCTTACTTCATAAAGGTCTATCACTTTGGATGCCCCTGCAAGTTTAAGTTTGCTCGAGGTATGGATGGAGTCGGAAATAGCGACAATGGAGAGTTCCGGAAAAAGAGAGCTGAGTGAGAGTGTAATAAATACATTGTAGTGCTCATCATCCATAATGCAGACAACCTGGTCATAACTTTGCGGATCGAGTTCCAGCAGTGCTTCGTCACTGCTCATATCAATGCGTACACTCTCTGTAAACCCATCTTCTATGGCACGCTGATAGTTCTCCTCTTTCTCTTCAACGATCTTGAGCAGATAACCGTCATCGAGCAATCCTTTTGCAATATGGCGGCCATGTGCGCCATAACCGAAAACAAGGATGTTCTTTACCGACATTATGCCACCCCCTTATGGATCTCTTCAAAATGCTGAAGACTGATGCCTCTGCCTATCACAAGCAGCACATCGTTAGGCTCTATGATCGTATCCGGTGCGGGATTGAAAAGGAACTCACCATTACGGTGAATACCGAGAAAAAGCAGTTTGAACGCTTTAAAATCGATGTCAGAAAGTGTTTTACCTGCCAAATCACTATAGCGGTGCATATGAATCTCATAAATCTGGGCAGCATCTTTTCCTGTCAGGACAGCATGCAGTGCCTTGTACATAGTCGGCTGGGTAATAGCGATATGGATCATATTATTCACCACATCATGCGGCAGCAAAATATGGTCTGCTCCTGCATATTCAAACTTTTTAACCATATTCTGTGCATTGGCACGTACGATCACTTCTATTTTTTTAGAGATCGATTTGGCAGTCAGTGTAATATAGATATTTTCCACATCACTGTTGGTCAGACAAAGCAGTGTGATCTTGGCATATTTGGTATTGAAGCGCTGCAGCACTTCGGTACGGCTTGCATCTTCATGCACCACATCGTACCCCATACGGCGTGCCGCTTCAACACGCTCACTGTCTTTTTCAAGAATGATGTAATCCTGGTTCCCATTATGGTTCTGGCGCAAAAACATTTTGGTCATTTGTCCATACCCGCAAATGATCAGGAACGATTCACTCTTGTTGATCTTTTCAATGATCCGTGACTCTTTGACCTCATTGAGCTTTTCAGAAAAGGCAGAGACGATCACCGATGTCGCAAAGGAGATCATCGCGATCCCAAAGACGATGATGATGATCGAAATGGTACGCCCCTCATCTGTCACCGGCGCAATGTCCCCGAACCCCACCGTAGAGATCGTGATAAGCGCCCAGTAGATCGCATCGAACAGCGACTCGATGTTGGGGTTGATCCGCTCTTCGAGCACATAGATGGCGATCCCTGCGGTCATCACCATGAAGGCAAGCAAAAAGAGCAGTGTATAAAGCTCGAACTGCTTGTTCTTCAATACTTCAATGAACTGGTTGATACTCTTGGTGTAACGCAGCAGTTTTAGCACACGGAAGAGTACGAAGATACGCAGAACCCTTACCGGACGGTAGGCCGGGAAGATCGCCAGCAGATCAATAATCGCCGAGGGGGTAAGCATATAGCGCAGTTTCTGCCTAAAAGCCTTTTTCAAGGGTTTTTTTGCACGAAACGGTTTACCCAGAAAACGGCTGTCACGATACTCATCCAGTATCATTTCGGAAACATCGTTCACGACCCACAGACGCAGCAGGTACTCCACGGCAAAAACAAGGGAAACAAAATAGAGATCATAATATTCGATCCAGAGCGGTACGGGATGCTTGACTTCATAAATGAGGATAATGACAGACGTAACAATGAGAAAAACAATGGTCAGGTCAAAATATTTTCTGTAATCGTTCTGCGGGTTGGTCAGCAGATCACGAATGGCAAGTTTCGCTTTCCGGTACCGTGAAGAGTTGTGGAGCTTTCGGGCAATCGTAAGGAGTGTTTCATTCATGCCCGCAGCTCCACACTGTTACGAAAGTCTCTGTTTAAGCAGTTCGTTGACCTTGGCAGGGTTTGCCGCACCCTTGCTTGCTTTCATCGTCTGTCCGACAAAAAAGCCAAAAAGTTTCTCTTTACCCGCTTTATACTCTTCTACCTTATCGGTATTGGCTGCCAATATCTCATCAATAATTGTCAAAATGGCACCGTCATCACTTACCTGTACCAGCCCGAGTTCTTCAATGATGGCATCGACATCACGGCTCTCATTTTCCATCATAAAGTCAAGTACCTCTTTGGCACCTTTTCCTGAAACCGTACCATCGGCTATTTTGGAAACCAGTGTACCAAGTGTCCTGGCATCGACAGGGGAAGTTTCTATGCCGAGCCCTGCTTTGTTCAGACGGCCAAGCAGTTCGGAAGTCAGCCATGTCACCGCTGTTTTTGCAGCTGCACCGTTTTCGAGCATCTCTTCAAAGTAGGCAGCCATCTCTTTGGCAGCGGTAATGACCAATGCATCATAACGGCTGATACCAAGTTCATCTACATAGCGTGCCACTTTTTCATCAGGCATTTCCGGAATATGCCGTGCGGCTTCTTTCATCTCTTCGGTTACCACAAGCGGGCGCAGGTCAGGTTCCGGGAAATAACGGTAATCTGCTGCTTCCTCTTTACCCCGCATAGAACGTGTCTCACACTTGTCTACATCAAAGAGCCGGGTTTCCTGTACGACTTCCTGTTCATAGACACCGTCCTCGTATGCCTCAATCTGGCGCTCGACCTCATAGGCGATCGCCTGGGCAACAAAGCGGAAGGAGTTAAGGTTTTTGATCTCCACTCTGGTACCAAACTTCTCTTCTCCCTTGGGACGAATGGAAACGTTGACATCACAGCGGAAAGACCCCTCCTGCATATTCGCATCACTGATATCGAGATAGCGCACCATTGAGTGAAGTTTTTTAAGGTATGCAACTGTCTCGTCACTGCTCCGCAGGTCAGGAGCGGAAACGATCTCAAGCAGCGGTGTACCAGCACGGTTCAAATCTACTTTGGAGTGGTTGCCTTCATGCATATTCTTTCCGGCATCGGCTTCAAGATGGGCTTCGGTAATGTTGATGGTTTTCTGACTGCCGTCCTCAAGATCGATAGTGATCTTCCCGTCTCTTAGAATCGGTTCATAAAACTGTGTGATCTGATATGCACTGGGAGAATCGGGATAAAAATAGGACTTTCTGTCAAAGCGGCTCGCTTCATTGACCGTCGCATCCACTGCATTGGCAAGACGCATCGCTTTGACAGCCGCCTCTTTGTTCACAACAGGCAGCGCTCCCGGCAGCGCCAGGCAGGTAGGACAGGTATTGCTGTTCTGATGCTGGGCAAACGAAGTGGGACAGGCACAGAAAAGTTTTGTCTTTGTATTGAGCTGAACATGGACTTCAAGACCGATCACGGTTTCAAACATCGATTTTCCTTAGGCAAAAAAATATGGGTGCTAAATGGTAGATATTATACCGTTTTGGTAGTTTGGGAGTGCTGAAGTTCTTTCTCTATCTTTTCAAGCAGCCGGGTCTGTTTTTTCAACTCGTCAAGTTTTTCTTTGTCTGTAATGAAATACTCAAGCAGTACAACAGCAATAAGTCCCGGAATAGCACCGATCAGTGCAGAAACAATAGCAAAAAAAATGTTCTCGTGAACAAAAGAGAGAAAAGAGGTGGCTGCCCCAATAAGCATCACTGCCCATGAGACACCCAAAAGAAAATTGATCACAAAACTGAGTGATCCGTTCTCAAGTCGCATGAAAGCTTATACGGCTCCCATCGTATCGATGACAGGATCCGGTGCTTTTTCATGCTCTTCATCGATCGCTACGGCACCTGCAAGGTATACATAGATAAGGATCATAAAGACAAATGTCTGCAGCAGTGCGGAGAATGTCAGCAACAGGTATGCAGGCAGCGGCGCAATGAACGGTACAAGCATCAAGAGTACCCAGAGGAAAAGGTCATCACCCTTGATGTTACCGAAGAGTCGGAAAGAAAGGGAAATGATTCTTGAAATGTGTGATACGATCTCGATAGGGAACATCAGCGGCGCAAGCAGTTTAACCGGGCCGGCAAAGTGTGCAAAGTAGTGCACAACACCCTGTTTTCTGATTCCTTCATAGTTGTAGTAGAAGAATACCATCAATGCAAGCGGCAGCGTGATGTTGATATTGGACGTCGGAGATTCGAAACCGGGGATGATACCGATGACGTTTGAAACAAGAATAAACAGCCCCACCGCAGCCACAAGCGGCAGATACTTTCGTGCCAGGTCTTCACCGATAACATCTTTTCCCATTGCAATGACACCGCCAAGATAGGCTTCCATCACATTTTGTGCCCCAGAGGGTACCGCTTCCATTTTTTTGGTTGCAGATTTTGCGATCCAAATGACGATTACCGCTACAAGCAGCAAGTGTGCAATCATCACGGCTGTGTGATTGTGCTCTCCCAAGATACCGCCAAGGTAAGTAAATACACCTTCCATAAAACATCCTCATTACATAATTTGCTGTATTCTACATAAAAAGGACTAAATTACGGGTTAATCTGAACAAATAAGTGACAATTTTTCCTGCCCGATACGGTAGAGTGCAAAATCGTATTTGACCGGGTCATTCTTGTCCCATTTTTGAAAGAGACCTGTCAATTCCAGCACCGCTTTCATGTCATAGCTTTTTCGTTTGAGCAATCCAAGCTTCCGTGCAACATGGAAAGTATGTGTATCCAACGGCATCAAGAGTGATGATGACGGTATCTTGGACCAGAGCCCCATGTCAAGTGTATCGGAGCGTACCATCCAGCGCAGAAACATCATATAGCGCTTGTAGGTTCCGGCAGAAAGCGGCTTTGGGGGCACTTTCCCTATGAGAAAATCATACCCGTAGCTTCGGTATGGATATAGGTTATGAAGTCTCTTGATAAAGTACCAAAGTCCATCCAGAATATTCTCCTCCTGCTTGTAGCCCTCATAAAAAAGAGACTCGATACTGTCAACAGACCTAAGACGTTTCAGTACAATAAAGAGCGCTGCGACATCTTCAGCTTTTTGAAAACGGTAGTAGTGTGTCCGGAGTGCCGCCTTAATGGTTTCTTCCTCCGCATCAAGCAAGGAGAAATCAAGGCTTTCAAGAAACTTGACAATCTGTCCTGCATTACCGTAGGCAAAAAGCGCACAGATGAGCGCTATGGTTTCATCCTGATAGCGGGAAGCCACCAGCAACGGATCTGGGCGTGCATAGGAAAGTTCGGCAGCATTGTTGCGTTTTGCCGCTTCGGCTTCAAGAAGGGCTTTGATTTCAGAACGTTTCATCTGTCGTACTCTTGCAATTTTTGCCATCCCCAACTTGATCCGGGATTCCTAATACTGTTCAGCCCGTATCCTTAAAAAGTAAAATGCTCCCCAAGATAATGCTTTCGCACATTTTCATCATGGGCAATTTCATCACTCGTTCCCGAAGCCAGCATCTCTCCGCTTCGCATGACATAGGCACGGTCACAGATGCCCAGTGTCTCACGCACGTTGTGGTCGGTAATGAGGATCCCCATATCAAGTTCCACCAGTTGGCGGATGATGTTCTGAATATCCAATACCGCGATAGGATCGACACCGGCAAAGGGTTCGTCCAACAGCAGGAATTTAGGCTCACCTACCAATGCTCTGGCGATCTCCACACGCCGCCGCTCACCACCGCTCAGGCGGATACCGATACGGCTGCGGATCGGTTCTATGTTAAATATCTCCAGCAGTTTTTCAATGCGCGGCTGGACTGTCTCTTTGGGAAGTTTAAGCGCTTCTGCAGCAATAAGCAGATTCTCTTCTACGGTAAGGTCTTTAAAAATACTTGACTCCTGGGGAAGGTAGCCTATGCCCATCTGTGCACGGCGGCTCAACGGCAGCGTTGTTACATTTTTTCCGTCAAGAAACACTTCTCCGTCTGTTACTCCAGTAAGCCCGCAGACCATGTAAAACGATGTGGTCTTGCCAGCACCGTTCGGCCCCAGCAATCCAACGATCTCCCGGCTTTTCACTGAAAGCGAAATATCATGTACAATCTGCGTCTTTTTGATGGTTTTAGAGAGGTGTTTGGCTTCAAGTGTGTGCATTAGGTATTTATCCTGTATTGTCTTTTCTCGCCGGCAGGTTCTATCTCGACTGTAAAGCAATTATAGCCAACCCCTTCTAAAAAGGCTTTAAGCGCATCACTTCCCCACTCGACAAAATGCCAGCCCGGCTTTTCGAATTCTTCAAAGAGCCCCATCTGCATAAACTCCTCATGCTCCAGACGGTAAAGGTCATAGTGGTAGAGCCCTTCGCCGTAGCAGTGCTGCAAAGAGAAAGTAGGCGAAGTCACCTCCCCCTCGATACCGCACCGTTTGGCAACAGCTTGTGTAAGCGTGGTCTTGCCTGCAGCAAGGTTGCCGCGCAGAAAAACGATGGCATTCTCCGGAAGTTTCTCTTCCAGATATGTTACTACCTTTGGCAGTTCATCCAGCGATGCAACGATCTCTACACCCATACTTTCTCCTCCCTGTCACTAACAGCTAAACCTTTCGGCTCACTTCGGCAATCTTCTCCAGGTGTGCCGCTGCCTTGCCGCTGTCTATGGCCTCTTTTGCCATGGCAACACCCTCTTCAATATCCCGTACCTTGCCGTCGACAAAAAGAGCGAAAGCGGCATTAAGCAGTACAATATCACGTTTTGCACCCTGTTCTTTTCCGGAAAAAATATCACGGGTGATCTGCGCATTATGCTGCGCATCTCCACCCAAAATTGCCTCTTTTGGTGCCTTTTTGAATCCGTAGGTTTCCGGGTCTATCTCCCCTTCACTGATACGTCCGGTTTCCACATAGGCAAAGTTGCTGTTTGCTGAAAGAGATATCTCATCCATCCCATCCTGGGCACTGACAACATAGGCACGTTTGGCACCCAGCTCTACCAGTGCCTCAGCCATTCTTCTGATGAAAGAAGGATCAAACACACCCAGCAGGTACTTTTGCGCACCGGCCGGATTGGTTAGAGGACCCAAAATATTGAAGATGGTACGGTGATCAATCGATTTACGAATCGGCATGATATGCTTCATCGCCGGATGATGATTCATAGCAAAAATAAAGGCGAATCCGGTCTCTTCAAGCATCTTCACCTGCGCTTCTACAGGCAGGTTGAGGTTAATACCGAGTGCTTCGAGTACATCGGCTGAACCGGACTTGGAGGTGATGGAGCGGTTACCATGCTTGGCGACCACACACCCCATCGATGCAAGCAGCAGAGAAACCGTTGTTGAGATGTTAAAGCTTCCGCTTTTGTCACCACCTGTGCCAACCACATCGATCGCCTTTCCACGAAGCTCTTCAGAAATTGGCAATTTCACCGAATGCTCACGCATCACCGATGCCGCAGCAGCAATATCCGCACTGGTTTCACCCTTCTTATAAAGATCGATCAAAAACTGACGTGCTTCATTCTCACCCATCTCGTTGTTAAACAACCGCTCAAATTCATTTCTTATACTCATTTTACACCTTCTCATCAAAAAAGCTTTCCCCAAGAAAAGCATACCACAACACTA
Source organism: Sulfurovum sp. (assembly GCA_027019175.1). Lineage (GTDB taxonomy): Bacteria > Campylobacterota > Campylobacteria > Campylobacterales > Sulfurovaceae > Sulfurovum. The sequence continues at coordinate 37,514 of JALUXB010000064.1, forward strand.
CACTCTTCACTAATCTGGTGCGTCGTTTTACGCACCCTACAGTTCTTTAACGTATTCCTCTTTCTGTGACTTTGGGATCGTCTTTGTTGCCGGTATTTGGAGGACTTCATAAGACTTTGGTCCCTTGAGGTACTCAATGGTAATCTTGTCACCAATCTTAATGTCTTTGCTGGCTTTGGCCTTCATACCGTTAACATAAACCACCCCGCTTTTGAGCATATCGGTTGCAATGGTTCGCCGCTTGACCACATTGACCGCACTCAGCCATTTATCTACACGCATGTTTTTCCTTTAGTCGGTGTTGTAAGGGTACAACACCCTACAAAATTATTGCAAAACATTCATACCGTAGGGTGTTGTCCCCGACAACACCTTTAGATATTATTGCTTAAACATCGCCTCGGCTTCTTTAGCGAACTTGTTTCCCTTCATGGTCAGGTTTCCCATCTTGTTGATCAGTCCGTCACGTTTGAGTTCATTCACAAGTTTTTTGGCTTCGGCAGGCGAATAGCTTCCGGTAGCCACAAGTGAGTCAATCACCTCTTCGAGCGATTCGCCTTTCTGCTTCTTGAGAATACCCAACAGTGTCACACGTTTGAGAAGTTTTTTGTCTTCACTGTTCATTGTGCTATCCTTTAAGTTGCCCACTAACCAAAACCAATAAAAGCTTTTCTATAGAAAAGCATACCACAACTTTTCAGAAGATAAATTACAAAGCAAGAAAAGCTCCCCTGTGGGACAATTCTATACCCACTTTTCGCCATTATCGGTGCGTGACTACGCACCCTACTGCTTGAACATTGCCTCGGCAGCTTTGGCTTCCGTAAGTCCTTTAAGTGTCAACTGTCCATCGAGAAGATATTTTTCTGCTTTGAGCTCTTTAAATATCCGTTTTGCCTCTTTGAGAGTGTACATACCGGTTCCTACCAGTATATGCATCACCTCATCGAGTGTTTCATCAGGCTTTCGGTTCATAACACCAAGCAGCGTCACCTGTTTGAGCAATTGTTTGTCTTCCTCATTCATAATAAATCCCTATAAACGGTGCGTGATTACGCACCCTACACTAAAGTTTTTAACTTTTTAGTGAAGTTCTTCGTTTAGTTTCACTTCACGCGTACTTCTGCGCGCGATGATCTCGCCGGTTGTAGAGTCCTGTCGGTAATGAATGCCGTTGAGTCCCTGAAGCTCTTCACCTTTAAAGGTAGTTTTGTTTTCCAGTTTTGCATCAGGGTTGGCCGCTTTGATCTTTTCAAGCTCTTCAGGTGCAATTTTCACTTTGGTACCCGCAAGTACAGTTACACCCGCATCGACAATACACGCATCACCAAGCGGCAGTCCGGTTACAGAGTTGGCGCCAAGCAGGGTGTTCTCCCCAATACTGATAGGGTTGCCGTCCGTACCGCTGAGTACACCGAGGATACTCGCACCTCCGCCCACATCTGAACCGCTGCCGACGATCGCAGAGGAGCTGATACGCCCTTCGACCATCACAGGTCCGAGTGTTCCGGCATTGAAGTTGATGTAACTTGCTCCCGGCATTACAGTCGTACCTGCTGCAAGCTGCGCACCCATACGTACTTTGGAGCTGTCAAGAATTCGAGTATTGTCATCAGGAATGATGTGCTGCAGGAATCTTGGGAATTTGTCTACAGAGTCGACAGCGGGGTAGGTACCATTGAGCTTCATCTCGATCTCATTCTCTCTGAGCCACTCAAGCTCGTATGGCGTGTTACCTACCCATGCAACGTTGGAGAGGATGCCAAACGCGCCGTTGAGATTGACCTTGCGAAGCTCTGCTTTACGCAGTGAAAGAGCATAAAGTTTCAGATAGACAGCCTCGACACTCTGTGGCGCAGCATCTTCAAAGAGGAATACGATGCGGTAGTCTTTGCCAATGTCCTCCATCGCTGCAAGTGTTTTAATCACCTGTACGTTTTTGTGTGCATCGCCTGTTGCTTCAGGAACATAAGGAGCAAACGCAGCCATCGCATTGGCAACGAAGTTGTCATTAATTGTCGCAACAAACTCACTGCCGCTAAAGTCTACATCACACTTGGCTTCCTGCAGCGCCCT
>JALUXB010000065.1 GCA_027019175.1 Sulfurovum sp.
GATAACAGTGGGGTTCTCCATCCCAAGGGCAAAGAGCAGTGCCATCTGGTCACCTTTGATGTTGTGTCTGTGTGTCAGTACGGCAATGCGGTCGGCATCGCCGTCATAGGCAAAGCCAATGTCACCCTCCTGTGCCAGTGCCGCTTTGAGGTCGGCAAGATTCTTCTCTTCGCTGGGGTCGGGGTGGTGGTTGGGAAAGGTACCGTCAGGTTCGCAGTAGAGCCCCCGGTAGTCAAGTGCCAGTGCATCGAAAATGTCGGTTACGACAGTCCCGGCTACCCCGTTGCCGCAGTCAAGTACGATCTTCTTTTTCAGCCCTTTGAGATGTGCAAATTCATTGACCATAAAGTCGATATAGGGGGTTTTGACATCAATATCTATGGTGTGTGTATTGTCTGCAAGGACTCTCTGGCTGTCAGCAACGACTTCGTCTCCAAGTGTATAAATAGCATCACCAAAGAAGGGCGCGCGGTCAACCGTGATCTTGAAGCCGTTGTATTCGGGAGGGTTGTGTGATCCGGTAATCATAATGGACGCATCGATCGATGCGTCCAATTGAGGATTGAGGATTGAGGATTGAGGATTGGGGGTGAGGGTTCTAATGGGCTGATAGTTGGCAAAATAGTTGACAGGTGTGGCGACCATGCCCATGTCAAGCACGGTACAGCCTGCGGCATTGAGCCCTGAGGCGAGGTAGTCCCGCAGCTTTGGCGAGTGGGAACGGGCATCATACCCAATGGCAACAATACGGTTGCCGCCGATCTTTTGGCCAAGATGGTACCCGATACGTTTAACGCTCTCTTCATTGAGCTCTTTTTCGAAAATACCGCGAATATCATATTCGCGAAAAATAGACTTTGGGATGGACATACAGACTTCCTTTGGCAATAGTATGTCGTTATTATACCCTACGCTTCCTCAGGTTCAAAACGTTCGCCCCGTTTTCGTGCGACAATATCAAGCGGCACCCCTTCAAAATCGAAGCGGCTTCGGATAAAGTTGGCAAGGTAGCGTTTGTAACTGAAGTGCAGTCCGTCGGGACGGTTGGTGATAAGTGCAATTTTTGGCGGTTTGCTCTCATACTGCGTGGCGAACTTGATCTTGACGACTGCACCGTTATGGCTTGGCACATGGTGGCGTGCCATCGCTTCGCGCAGGGTATCGTTGAGTTTGGAGGTAGGGATGCGCTGTTTATAGCGCTCATAGATCGCTGTGATCTGGTCGAGGATCTTGTGTACCCGCATACCTGTCTTTGCCGAAATGGTAATAAGCGGTGCATAGTGGAGAAACTTCAGCTCATCACGGATGTCATCGACCATCTCTTCATAACGCTTCTCTCCGCGGATGTCCCATTTGTTCACCACAATGAGTGCGCCGAGACGGTACTTCTCGATCAAGCCTGCAATACGCTCGTCAAGCTCAAGGACACCGGTGGTTGCATCGATCATTAACAGTGCGATGTCTGCCTTTTCAAGCATCGCTTCGGTACGTCCGAGCGCATATTTTTCTATGCCCACGATCTTACCCCGGCGTCGGATACCCGCAGTATCGATGAAGGTGATCTTGTAGTCGTTGTATTCTACCGATTCATCGATGGGGTCGATGGTTGTTCCCGCAACATCGGACACAACGGAGCGCTCCTCTCCAAGCAGTGCATTGAGCAGCGAGCTTTTGCCGGTATTGACACGCCCGATGATCGCGACATTGATCTCTCTGTCTTCCTCTTCAACAGTAGCGTTGATGTCGGTAATGAATTCACCAAAAGGGTCAGCCTCTTCGGCAGCTTCAAGCTGAAGCTCCGGCTTCTCTTCACGTGGCGGGATATGCTGCTCCAGCCAGGCATAAAAGTCGTTAAAATAACGGTTATGGCTGACGGACATGGGAAAAGTCGCTTCCGCACCAAATTCGTAAAAGTCGAAAAAACGCTCTTCGAACTCACGGTCATTATCAATTTTGTTGACCACGAGTGCCAGCGGCTTGCCAAGCTGCTGCAGATCATAGAAGAGCTTTTTGTCCTCTTCGTCAGGGATGGTTTTGCCGTCAACCATATAGACGATCACATCGGCTTCTTTTGCAGCGTTGAGTGAAAACGCGGCCACTTTGGAAAAGAGTTCGCTGCTGTAGTCGATGCCGCCGGTGTCAAGGATCTCGAAATCACGGTTTTCACTGATGGTAACAATGCGTTTTTTCACATCACGTGTGGTACCGCTCATATCGGAGGTAATCGCATCACGCTGCCTTGCAAGACGGTTGAAAAGTGAGCTTTTGCCGACGTTGGGACGGCCGAGAATGGCAACTTTTTTAAGGGGTTGTTCTGATGTCATGGGTGTTTCTTTCTTTGGGTAAATACGAAGTGTATGTGTTTATTGGGAGTATTATACCATATTATTCGATTGTAGGGTGCGTAATCACGCACCTTTTGGATTAACAGAGAGTGATGGTCATGTTTCGGCAGGCAGGCTTTCGACATAGATGCTCTGCGAAGGGAAGGCAAAACTGCTGCCGTTTGCTTCGACGATCTGCATGATCTTCACATGGACATCTTCGCGGATCTCAAGATATTTTGCCCAGTTTGCTGTAGCGGTAAAGCAGTAGATGAAGATGTTGAGTGACGAATCACCAAAGGAATCAAAATAGACCATCAGTGAATCTTCCTGGCTGATGCCTTCATGGTGTTTAAGCATGGTTTCTATGTCGGCTTTTATCTTCAGCAGTTGCCCGGAAGTGGTGCCGTAGGTCAGCCCGATGTGCATTTTGATACGCCGGATGCCGCGTCTTGAAAAGTTTTCAATAGGCTGGTTGGCTACGAGTTGATTGGGAACGGTGATAAGTGTCTTTTCAAATGAACGGATCTTGGTTGTACGCATCCCTACATCTTCGACCACGCCTTCAACCCCGCCGACTTTCACCCATTCTCCGATACGGATGGATTTGTCTGCAAGCAGGGCAAAGGAGCCGAAGAGGTTGGAAGCGGTATCTTTTGCCGCAAGTGCGAAGGCAAGACCGCCAAGTCCGAGAGATGCGATCAGTGCGGTGACATTGATACCCCAGACAGTTAAGATGGCTGCAAGGCCGATACCGGCGATGAAAATTTTGACAATCGTAAGGATAAAGTTGCCCATCTCTCTGGAAAGATCCGGGTTGAACCGTGATGTTGCTGCATACGCCAGTTCTTTGAGTGCCTCGATAATATTGAGAATCGCCCAAAAGAGTGTGTAGATCACCAATGAGTCGAGAAAGTGTTTGATCGTTGGTGTTTCTTTGAAGGTTAGAAGAAAAAACAGATGCAGGGCAATGACAATGAAAAGAAAACGTATCGGATGTTTGAGCGCGGAAATAATACGGTCATCATAATATGTTTTTGTCCGTTTACTGAGTTCATGGAGAAAAACAAGTACAATATTGGTAAATATTTTGCGGAGACCGAGAATCAGTAGGAAAAGTGCTATTGCTGCAATGAGATTGGCGAGGGGGATCCCCCATATTACGGTAGTCAGTACCGGGTAGGCGTCATAGACGGGTGCGAGCTGTTTCTGGACACTGCCGATAATACTGGTGTCGAATGAATTAATGACATTCAGGGACTCTTTTGCCAGTAGGGTGGTATTTGTTTCTGTTGTTGCCATGGTTTTTCTGCTTTTTTTCCACAATCATGCTGTACAATAGTATGTCATTGATGATCAAAGGATGAAATAATATGAAAGTGATTATATCGGTTGTGGGCTTAATCGTATTATGTCTGACGGTATTACCGGCAAAAATACTGAAGGCAGATTATGATGTTGCCTACGGTATTGTCGGTAAAATCGGTGAGGCACATGCACAGATGGAGAGGCACAGCAAAAGCTATACTATCGATATCCGCCTGGCTGCTACAGGCCTTGCAGCAACACTCAGCGGCCATCGCAAAGAACATCACCGTTCTGTTGGACACATTGAAAACGGTTTGCTTGTCAGTGACCGGTATGAGGTGGTGCGGCGTTACCGTGATACCCGGGTTGTCAAAACCTATACCATAGATCATCGCAGAAAAAGGGTACTGAAGAACTATCAAAAGTACCGTGGGGGCAAACTGGTGGAACAGGAACAGAAGCGATTGGGATTTTACAGCAAAAACGATCTTTTGACACTCTATTTCAATCTGGACAGACTGCTCCCCGACAAACACAAGGCCGGTACTTACCAGTTCAGTGCAGTAGGCGCAGAGAAACAAAAAGGGAAGGTGACGGTGATCCTTCCTACCCCTCAAGAGGAAAAAACATATGTGTCAAAACTTGGCAGCAAAGCTGCATGGTATGCCACAGCGATTATTCATCAAAAAATATTTACCAGCAAAGAGGGGCATTTACAGCTTGCAGTCGGAAAAGACGGTATTGCAAACAAAGCGCTGCTTGAAGATTTGATCCTCTTTGGGGATATTACGGCAACACGCATAAAATAGAACTCAGCCTATTGTTGCGTGCAGAATAAAATCGATCACTTTTGCGTCGCGTGTTAGAAGTTGATCTTGAGTCCACCGTACCAGCTGTCGTTAAGGTTGTAGTCGTGAGATTCGTAATCTGTATCGATGTTACGGTAACCGCCATAGAGATGCACATTGTTGATGACTTCAACATCTGCTTCAAAACGGTATTCCAGGTACTGGTCTGCATCGACAAATGAGAGTACGGAAGGTGCATAATCAAACCGTGCACTCAAAGAGGTTGCCGGCATGGGCTCATCGAGAGGGAGTCTCAGTTTTGCTTCACCAAAGAGCGGCATGGCAACATAGCTGTCGCCAAAGACTCCTTCAAGACCGAAGGTAAAGGTAAGTCCCTCTGCCCCGCTGAGTGTGTTCGAAGCGCCAAAACCGGCTTTAAAGAGGTTGTCATCGTCCGTATGCAGATAGTCCGCACTTAAAAAATAGCTTGTCCCGCTGCCAAATCCAATGGCGGACGTGATATCCATCTTTCCATTGACTTCAACATCGTCACTGTTCACATTGATTCCGAGGCTGCTTGCCTGTACCAGAGTAATTCCCAAAACAGCTGCTGTACAGATAAACTTTTTCATGCATCTTCTCCAATGATATTAATATTTATTCATATCATAACATCACTTTGATTATGCGCCTATTAGTTGACACCATTTTTGAGAAATTTATGTCTAATCAGCAGGACGATACGCATCCTTTTTTTCTTTTTTCTTTTTTTGTGCCTTGCGTTTCTCTTCCATCATCACGGCATCCCGAAGCTCTTCTTCATTGTCGAACCGTGCCCCGTCAAGAAATTTGGACTGGTCGTCAAACTGTCCTGTTTTCAGTCCCCAGAGCAGGGCAGCAAGCCCGAGTGCCCCAAGAAAGGTCGAAATACCCAGCATAAGAATGACAATATTTTCTGACATGCATGTTTCCTTATTTTAGTTTTAACCATTTAATCCGCATGGAGTTTCCGACAACCACAAGCGAACTCAAACTCATGGCGAGTGCCGCAACAAGCGGATTGACGAAACCGGCAATGGCAAACGGTACGGCAATGGTATTGTACAGAAGTGAAAAACCGAGGTTTTCCTTGACGGCACGATAGGTACGGCGTGAGATACGGTAAGCCTCATAAAGGCTTTTGGGTTTCTCATCGAGAAGTACGACATCACTGACACTGATGGCAACATCGGCACCGCTTCCCATGGCTATGGCAATGTCCGAACGGGCAAGGGCAATGGTGTCGTTAATACCGTCTCCGGCCATTACCACAATATGTTTTTCTTCATGAAATGTGTCAATAAGTGCCGCTTTATCCTGTGGAAGCAGTCTGGCATGGACTTCCTTTATACCGACAGCATCTGCCACACTCCGGGCGCTCGCTTCATGGTCTCCTGTCAGCATGACAACCCGGATGCCCATACGCTGAATGTTGGCAATGGCCTCTTTGGCGCCTTCTCGTATGGTATCGCTCAATTCAAAACGTGCTGCGAGTTTACCGTCTACGGCAAAGTAGAAGAGGGTATGTGCCGTATCATCACTGCATGCAATCCCGGATGCCTGCATGAATGCAGCGTTGCCCCCTTTGAGCTTTTTGCCCTCATAGACAGCTTCTACCCCTTTTGCCTGAACGATTTTGATGGCATCCAGCGCTACGGGGGGAAAGGTCTTCCCGTTTTTTTCGAGATAACGTCTGATCCCCTCGGAAACCGGGTGTTTGGATGTGGAAACCAGAGCGTACAGTAGGTTCTCATCGTATCCTTCAAACGTTTGTTGGTTGACAACGGAAGGTCTGCCTTCGGTAATGGTACCGGTTTTGTCCAGGGCAAGGAGATCACTTTTCGCCATCGTCTCCAGGTAGCCGGCTTCTTTAAACAAAATGTTGTGTTTGGCCGCCATGCCGATGCCCACAAGCGTTGCCATGGGAGTTGCCATACCCAGTGCACATGGACAGGCAATGACAATGACAGAGATCCCTGTAATCAGTGCCTCTTCAAACGCTCCGCCAAAGTACCACCAGCCGGCAAAGGTCAGCAGTGCGAGTGTAAGAATGACGGCTGAAAAATAGCCTGACACCTGGTCAGCCAGCTGTTCGATACGCGGTTTTTTGGTGATGGACTCTTCCAGCAAAGAGACAATGGAGTAGAGGAGTGAACTTGAAGCATCTTTGGTCGCTTCATAGCGGATGACCGAATCCAGGCAGATTGAACCGCTTAAAACCGGATCCCCTATCTGTTTGAGTACCGGAAGGTTTTCGCCCGTAAGGGAACTTTCATCAAAAGAGCCTTCTCCCTGGGTGACAATACCGTCAATCACCACCTTCTCACCCGGTTTGAGTTCGATGATGTCGCCCATGGTCACATTTTCAACACTGACAAGGGTTTTTTCTCCGTTTTCTACAAGAGTGACCTCTGTCGGGGTACTTCCCATAATAGAATCGAGCGTATCGACAGCATGTTTTTTACTGAGCACCTCAAGGTATTTTCCGACAAGGACAAAGGTAATGATCATGACCACTGAGTCAAAATAGACTTCGCCATTGTGGCTTACCATGGCATAGATGGAGTAGATGTATGCCAAAAGTGCACCGGAGGCAACGAGGGTATCCATGTTGACAATGCGGTTTTTGTACCCGTAGTAGGCGCCCCTGAAAAAGATCCATCCGCTGTAAAAAAGTACCGGTGTGGCAAGGATGAATTCCGCCACATTCAAAATGTCTTTAAAGCGCTGCTCCATCCCGGTAAAGTAACCGGCATAGTGAGCAATGGCGATCCACATAATATTCATGGCACCAAAGACGGCTACAAGAATACGCGCGTAATACTCTTTCTTTGTTTTTTCTGCCCGTTCTTCCTGTAACGCAGGGTCGTATGGGTAGGCGTTATATCCGATAGAACGGATCGTTTCGATGATTTTGGAGAGTCGGATTTCGTCAGGGTCCCAAACTACTTTGGCTTTGTTGTTGGTATAGTTGATGGTCGCTTCAATGACGCCGTCGGTTTTATGCAGTACTTTTTCATTGAGCCAGACACAGGCAGAACAGTGGATCCCTTCGATGATAAGGTAAATTTCGTTCAGCCCGTCTTCGGTTGTTTTGATATATTTGTTTTTAAACCCTTCAAGATCAAATTTTTCCAGGTCATCATGCTGCTGGGTGGCTGGCTGAAGTTTGGTATCGCCAAGTTTGTCATAGAAGGTGTCAAGCCCTTCACTTTCAAGCAGATGATAGACCCCCTGGCACCCTTTACAGCAAAAGTAGAGTGTCTCTTCCCCATGGGTTTCGGTAATCATTACCGATTCATCAAACTCGAGGTGGCAGTGGGTACAGGGAACTTTTGGCAAACGTGGTATCCTTGCTTGGAGAATTTTAAAAGATTTTATCGAAATAAGGATAATATTCCGCATGGAAAATGCATTGACCCTGACCCTCATTCTTGTTGTACTGGAACTTTTTGAAGCAGCCATGCAGCGTGCAGATACCCTGTACGGTGTGATACAGCGTCTTTATTTTTGGTACAAAAAGAGTATTTTTCTTTTTTTTCTGATGCATCCGAGCTTCTATTATATGCTCTTTGTCATTCTTGCTACGGACAGCCTTAACTTCTATACGGTCATGATCATTGCCATGAAAGTGTTTGATATCTTCTACAAACTTGAATTGATCAAAGCGATTTTTATCAAACAGCAGATTCCTGCCGAACTGGCCGCAATGCTGGAATGGCGTATGCCCGGATGGTTTTTCCTCACAGGCGTACTGCTGTACCCTCCGCTCCTTTATTACGGATTGCAGTGAAAAAGAGGGGGTGTTTTTTCAAGCAAATACTTTACCATATACCGGACTTTTAAGCTTCGCTTCAAGCAACCCATGCAAAATTTCCATCATCCATCATCCATCATCCATCATCCATCATCCATCATCCATCATCCATCATCACACCGATCCCTGATCGATCATTGAGTCAGCTACCTTTCTGAAGCCTGCAATATTGGCGCCGGCTACCAGGTCGCCTTCATGGTCAAATTCTACGGATGTGTCATAACAGGTATCGAAGATGTTTTTCATGATCTGTCGCAGTTTAATGTCAACCTCTTCGAAAGTCCAGTGGGACATACTGGCATTTTGGCTCATTTCAAGCTGACTGGTGGCAACCCCGCCGGCGTTGGCCGCTTTGCCTGGACCGAACCATGTACCTTTTTTCTTGAAGTAGTCAACGGCATCAGGGGTGGTAGGCATGTTGGCGTCTTCATTGACGAGGATGCAGCCGTTTTTGACCAGCGCTTTGGCATCTTCAAGGTTGAGCTCGTTCTGCGTAGCACTTGGGAAAGCGATGTCACAGGGAACATCCCAGACGGCATGACGTCCTTCGGGGTAGTGTGTTACCGGCGTATAGACTGCATCGGGGTGTACCTGGTCGTAGACTTCGAGTGACTGGTGGTTGATCTCTTTAATGGCTTTAAGCGTATTGAGATCGATACCGTTTTCATGGTAAATGGTTCCTCTGCTGTCGCTGCAGGTAACTGGAAGCGCGCCCATTTGGTAGAGTTTTTCTATGGTATAGGTCGCTACATTTCCCGAACCGGAAACACAGCAGCGTTTCCCCTCAAGGCTCTGACCATACTTTTTGAGAATATTCTCGGCAAAGTAGACCGAACCGTAGCCCGTAGCCTCTTTTCTGGCTTTGGAACCGCCCCAGTTGATGCTTTTTCCTGTGAGTACCCCTTCAAACTGCCGTGTGATTTTTTTGTACTGACCAAAGAGATAGCCGATCTCACGGGCACCCACACCGATATCACCTGCGGGGATGTCGCGTGTTTCGCCGATGTGCTGGTAAAGCTCCGTCATGAAAGCCTGGCAAAAGCGCATAATTTCGTTGTCGCTTTTGCCTTTGGGGTCGAAGTTGCTGCCCCCTTTCGCACCGCCGATCTGCAATCCTGTCAGTGCATTTTTGAAAATTTGTTCAAAACCGAGGAATTTAATGATACCGAGGTTGACAGTAGGGTGAAAACGCAATCCTCCTTTGTAGGGCCCGATGGCAGAGTTGAACTGTACGCGGTAGCCGATGTTGGTCTGAATGATGCCGTGGTCGTCTACCCAGCTGACCCTGAAAATAATGGTACGTTCAGGTATGGTAATACGCTCGAGAATATTGAAATGGTCATACCGTTCGTCTTCTTTCAGCAAAGGGATTAACGAATAGAGGACTTCATGGGCTGCCTGGTAGAACTCCTGCTGCCCGGGACTGTGCTGTTCTACCGTATTCAATACTTTTTTAATATGGGCTTCAACGGACATTTTCCGGCTCCTTGCTTTGTTTTAACTATTATAGTCGCCTTTGCATTAAAGGTTTGACATTTCAGTAAAAAAGGATTATAATACACCCACTACATAGCAGTCGGAAGTACTACTATTTATCTCCAATTTAAAGCTAATCCTAAAGAAATACAAGAGGAATCATGAGCGACACCAAAAAATCCAACGGTAACGGCAATACCGGCAAAAAAAACAGAACCCACGTTCCCGTTCAGGGCTACAAAATCGAAGACCTCCAGAAAAAACCCCTCGATGAACTCGTCACCATTGCCAAAGAGGTAGGGGTAGAGAACCCCAATGAATTTCAGCGAAAAGACCTTATTTTTGAAATACTCAAATCGCAGGTGAGTCAGGGCGGCTTCATCCTCTACACGGGAATCCTCGAAATCATGCCTGACGGTTACGGCTTCCTGCGTTCCATTGACGGCAACTTTGCCAACTCGGGCAACGACACGTATGTCAGCGGTACCCAGGTCAAACGTTTCGCACTGCGTAACGGGGATATTGTTACCGGTCAGGTACGCCCGCCCAAAGATCAGGAGAAGTACTACGCACTGCTGAAGATTGAAGCGATCAACTATCTGCCGCCGGAGAAATCCAAGCAGCGTCCGCTCTTTGACAATCTTACCCCGCTCTATGCTACCGAACAGCTGAAAATGGAGTACAACCCCATGAAGCTTACAGGGCGTGTGCTTGACCTCTTTGCTCCTATCGGGAAAGGACAGCGTGCACTCATTGTCGCGCCGCCAAGAACGGGTAAAACCGAGCTTCTCAAAGAGCTTGCACACGGTGTGACACACAACAACCCCGATGCCTCTTTGATGGTACTGCTTGTTGACGAGCGTCCGGAAGAGGTGACCGATATGCAGCGCTCGGTAAAAGGGGAAGTGTACGCCTCCACCTTCGACCTGCCGGCGCAAAACCATGTGCGTACTGCCGAAATGGTCATTGAAAAAGCCAAAAGACGTGTCGAGATGGGCAAAGATGTGGTCATACTGCTTGACTCCATCACCCGTCTGGCACGTGCCTACAATACTGTGACACCAAGTTCGGGGAAAGTCCTCTCAGGTGGTGTCGATGCCAATGCACTCCATAAGCCAAAACGTTTTTTCGGTGCAGCGCGTAACATTGAGGAGGGCGGCAGCCTTACCATTATTGCCACAGCGCTTATCGACACCGGTTCACGTATGGATGAGGTAATCTTCGAAGAGTTCAAGGGAACGGGTAACTCCGAAGTGGTTCTCAGCCGCCACGTTGCCGAGCGACGTATCTACCCTGCCATCGATGTGACCAAGTCCGGTACACGTAAAGAGGAGTTGATGGTTGACCCTGAAACGCTTCAGAAAGTCTGGGCACTGCGCAATGCAATGCAGAACATGGAAGAGGTTGAAGGTCTCAAATTCCTCTACTCCAAAATGCTCAAGACCAAAAGCAATGAAGAGTTCCTTTCGATGATGAACGAAGGAGCTTAGCGCTTCGCGGATTGATAATGGATGATTGAAGATTGAGGAGTAGTGATGGCAGGACAAAACGAAATTGTTGATCTTTCGTTTTGTTTTGCTGTTCGTATTGTAAAACTTGCTAACTACTTAAAAAAAGAGAAGCGCGAATTTACCCTCTCAGAGCAGCTTTTACGTGCGGGAACCTCTATTGGAGCAAATATAACAGAGGCACAGGATGCTCAAAGCAGAAAAGATTTCATCTCCAAGCTTTCCATATCACTAAAAGAAGCCAAAGAGACGCGATATTGGCTTAGATTACTGATTGAAACCCACTATCTCCCCAATGGTACAGATAATATGAGAACACTTCAAAATGAACTTGATTCAATTATTCGTCTTCTGACCGCAATCATTAAATCTGCAAAGAGTAAATCTGTATGAAGTCATCATCCATCCTCCATTCTCAATCATCAATTCAAACACTCCGTGTCGGAGTGTTTGATTCCGGTTTGGGCGGTCTCACCGTAGTCAAGTCTATCCTTGCCACGCTGAAGGGTGTTGACCTCTACTACATTGCCGATACAAAACATGCACCTTACGGTGAAAAAACAAAAGCACAAATTCTTTCCTATTCACTTGACATTACACGCTACTTCATAGAAAAACATCAGATCGATGCGCTGGTGGTTGCCTGTAACACTGCTACCTCTGCAGCCATTGAAACATTGAGAAAAGCATATCCGGATCTCATTATTGTCGGTACGGAGCCCGGCATCAAACCTGCCATCGAGACGACACGCAGCGGTAAGGTAGGGGTACTGGCGACACCGGCGACACTGCGGGGGGAGAAATATCAGCAGCTTGTCGATGCACATGTGGGAAAAAGAGAGATCAGTCTCTATGAACAGGCCTGCCCCGGGCTTGTCGAGCAGATAGAACAGGGAAAAACGGAACATCCCGAAACCGAAACCATGCTGCGCAGATGGCTGGAACCGATGCGAAAAGAGGGGGTCGATACCATTGTACTGGGCTGTACGCATTACCCTCTGGTTTCCAATCTCATCGAAAAGATCATGGCACATCGGCTAAATCTCATTCATACCGGAGATGCGATCGCAAAGCGGCTCTTGGCACTTGCACAGGAAAAAGGGCATCAAAATGAGGGTACAACGAAGCTGCATATCTATGCCACGGGTGTTATAGAAGAAAAGAGTGTCGTAAACCTGATTGGCAGGAAGGTGTCGGTTTCTCCTCTCTCCATCACTTTATAAAAAAGTTATATTTATAAGTAAAATAACTACTTAATATATCAACATAAATTATCATTAAAAAATAACAAAACTAATAAAGCCCTAAGTATTTTGGGTCTACAATGGGTATATACGGTTAGACTGTATGGAAAAAGCCACACTTGTTGTGAAGCAAGGTCGGAAAGGTATATATCCTGTAGAGGATAGTATATCTGCCCATTACAGTGAAATACTGCAATGTGTCGTTACCTCTTCATAACCTTTATGAATGGCTTCTTAACCACATAAAGGAGAGAGCATGAAACAGATAATGATAGCACTTGGTGCAGCTGCCTGTATGCTTCAGGCGGCAACGGTGGAGATTACCGATGGTGTACCGTTTGTCGAAGTAAAAGGCGATGACGGAAAGACCTACAAGATCGAACGTGAACAGCGTCCGGGAAGCTACCTTACCAATACTTACGCATTGACCTCACGGCCTTCACCGCCGTTTTTTATTCAGCCCTTTGAAGCAGCACCCAAGGTAGAGACCTATGGTGAGCTTGAGTTGCTTGACTTTATCAAGAATCATCAAGGTGTATTTATTGATGCAAGACTGCCAAATTGGTACTACAAATCGGCCATTCCTACCGCAAGGAATATCCCGTTTAAAATATTTTTGAACGATACACCGGAGCGCGAAGCGGTACTGAAATCGCTCGGTGTGGTGTACGACCGGGATGGGGAATATGACTTTAAAAATGCCAAAGAGCTTCTTTTTTACTGTAACGGTGCATGGTGCGGGCAGTCCCCTACGGCGATTCACGCACTGATAGAGATTGGCTATCCCCCAGAAAAACTAAAGTATTATCGCGGCGGTATGCAGGCATGGCAATTGCTTGGACTGACAACGATCATACCAAAGAAGGAGCAGTAAGATGAAACGGATTATTATTTTTCTATCGGTGGCGGCGTTTGCTGTTGCCGGACAATACGATAAAGTAAAGATCACCCCGGAAATTTCGTATATTTATGTATACCATAAAGGTAAGGCGGTTAAAATTCACCGTATTCAGGATACGAAGAACAAGCTAACCGGGGAGTATGCCAAGACCTATCATCCCGGACATCCCATTCAACCCATCAAAATCAATGATAAAGTACGCACAATCGGTGAAGTGGAACTGCTTAGCTTTTTGAAAAACAAGGTCAATAAAAAAGAGGGGCTTCTGGTTGATCTGCGCTCGAAAGCATATTACAAAAAAGAGTCCATTCCCGGAGCGGTCAATATCCCATTCAAAGTAATCAACGACCATGATAAAATGGAAAAGATCATCCGTGTACTGGGAGCCAAACGGCTGGCAGACGGTACGCTTGATGCTTCCAAGGCGCGAACAGTAGCTTTCTACTGTCACGGTCTGTGGTGCAAGAAGTCTGCAGCGTTTATCAAAGCCTTTTTGAAACTGGGGTATCCCGCCGATAAAATTCTCTACTACCGCGGAGGATTCCAAATGTGGAAGATCCTCGGCTTTACAACGGTAACCAACTAAGGAGCCTGTGATGAAAAAATTTTTAGACAACCTGATTGTATCGCTTGTGGTACTGCTTTTTCTACTCGTGATTGTACTTGTTGTCAAGTACAATATGATAAAGGAAGATTATGCCGTTGTATCGGTAGTAAATCCGGAGCAGTCCCCTCCAGATAAAAAAGCACAGAAGAAAGCTTACCTGAAGAGTCTTGAATCCTATGGTGAAGACAAAGATGTGAAGGTTGATCCGACTAAAGAGAGTACAAAAAATACTGTCAAGGTTCAGAGTGAAGAGACTTCAAACGAGGTAGAAGCGGCATTGAATACAGACGGTAAAAAAGCGTATGTGGAGAGTCTTGAGAACTATACGAAGCAAAAAGAAACAACCTCCCGAGAGAGCCTGGAAGATGTCAAACCCAAAACGGCGCAAAATGGTGATACCATTGGTGATGAGCTTGAAAATATTGTCGGAGAGTAGGGGTTAGAGCAGCCCGACAGCCTCTCTGACCTTCTCCATCTTGGCTGTGGCAATGGCACCTGCCTTTTTGGCGCCAAGTGCCAGAATGTCATGGACTTCATCGATGTGGTCAAGATAGTAGGCACGTTTTTCTCTTGCCTCTTCGAGTTCTTCCCAAATGAGCTCTTTGAGGTATTTTTTGAAGTGTCCGTAGCCTTCTTTGCCGCTTTTGTAACGCTCCTGAAGTTCTCTTTTCCCTTCATCATCCAGAAAAAGCGCAGCGAGATTGTAGATGTGGCACCCTTCCCACTCCAGTGGTTCACCCAGAGGTGTAGAGGATGAAACGATTTTGTTACAGCGTTTCTGCAGTGCCTTTTCACTCTCCATGAAGAGGTCTATGGCATTGCCGTAGCTTTTACTCATCTTCTGACCGTCAATACCCGGAATGGTTGCCACCTCTTCATTGACCATGGCTTCGGGAAGGACAAAGAGTTCACCGTATTCATTGTTGAATTTGACAGCAATGTCACGGGTGATCTCAAGATGCTGTATCTGGTCTTTACCTACGGGTACTTTCTGTACATCATAAAGCAGAATGTCCGCAGCCATCAGTACTGGGTAGCTGAAGAGTGCATGCGAAGCTGGAATGCCTTTGGCAACTTTGTCCTTGTAGGAGTGTGCGCGCTCGAGCAACCCCATCGGTGTGAATTTTGAGAGTATCCAATAGAGCTCCAGCACCTGCGGCACATGGCTCTGTACCCAAAAGGTGGTTTTTGCCGGGTCGATGCCCACAGAGAGGTAGTCTATGGCTGCATCGATGGTATACTGTCTGAGTGTGTCTGCGTCAGTGGAGCTTGTCAGCGAGTGATAGTTGGCAATGAATGTAAAGAGCTCATGCTCTTCCTGCAGCTCCACCATCGGCTTCATTGCTCCAAAGTAGTTCCCTATGTGCAGCTTCCCCGAAGCCTGTATCCCTGTCAGTACCCGCATATGCTCTCCTCTTGCAATCTGCCTTGGCAAATTTTCTTTAGCGAATTATAGCACCCAAACCCAAAAGAGAACCATGTAACATTTTCATCATCCATCATCATTTTTAATGCCTTTGATAAACTCTAAAAAGAATGCGAAAAAGATCGAAAGCATCAGTCCCGTGATAAAGGCTACAATAATAATAAGTTTCTTTTTTGGTTTGATTGGTTCAGTGTCGACAGTTACTTTTCCCACAACCTGAGTCATAAGGACTTTTGCACCTTTGTATTGGTAATGTGCAGCCTTTGTCTGATGTCGTTGCATAATGTAGTCAATAGCACTTTTAAGATGGGGTGTGATAGCGTCTTTGTCTGTAGAATCATAAGTGAGTCGTAAGAGGTTGTCTGTTTTCTTTGGGACTTCTGCATTTACCTGTTTTGCACTGGTAACAATATCTTTTAACGTGTTTGGATTATCCAGATAGAAAATAGTTGTCGGTTTATTGTTAAAAACCACTTCTGTAGGGTTGATTATCTCTCCTATCTCAACAAGTGCACCGCCTCGGTAAATTGGTTTCGCTGTAAATGCGTAAATCAAAGCCAACAGCGTTACAACAGCAGTAACACCCCAAATAAGTTTCTTTCTTCGGACAAGTACTGCCCAGAGCTCACGCAGGTCTATTGTATCTTGTGGGGTACATGGTGTTTCGTTTTGCAATTCTTTTTCCTTTGAGTAGTTTTTCATCTAATAGTATTATTGCATATGAGTACTTGACAATAGTGGAAATCTGTGTCAAAATCCTCAATCCTCAATCCTCAATCCTCAATCCTCAATCCTCAATCCTCAATCCTCAATCCTCAATCCTCAATCCTCAATCCTCAATCGACTAATACGCTCCTTCACGTTTCAAAACGACTTTGACTGTTTTGAAAAGAATGACAATATCAAGCCAAAGTGACCAGTTAGAGACATACCACTTGTCCGTGGACACCCTGAAATCATAGTCTGTATCACTCCGGCCACTTACCTGCCAAAGACCTGTAATACCCGGCTTTACCATAAAGTAGTAGACAGCATCTTCTTTGTAATACTGGTCTATCTCCTGCTGTATGACCGGTCTTGGCCCGACAAAGTTCATTTCACCTTTGAGTACATTGAAAATCTGTGGCAGTTCATCGAGCGAGGTTTTACGTAAAAAAGAACCGATTTTTGTAACTCTGGGGTCATCTTTCAGTTTGAAATTTTCTTCCCACTCTTTACGTATGTCTGGGTCTGTCTCAAGCAGTTTTTCCAAACGTTCCTGTGCATCGGCATACATGCTTCTAAACTTGAGTGTCGGAATGGTTTTACCATGTTGTCCCACACGATTGTGCGTAAAAAATACGGGTCCTGGTGATTCGCGTTTAATGAGAATGGCAAAAATGCCAATGAGAGGCAGAATAACAGGTAAAAGTAGAATAGCCAGTATATAGTTGAAGCCTTGTTGAAATAGAAGACGATAAGTGCTTTTGAGCCGGTTCTTGAAAACAATAAGGTTGGTACGCGTATTGGAGAGTTGGTAAATGTGTGAATGGGTTAGGTCGTAATCATCGATCAAGGGAATGAAAACCACTTCATGCTTCTGCTGTATCTGTGTTTCAATAATCTTTTTGAGGCTGTTAGCATCACTTCCCTGTGAGTTGACAAACAGAATGGATGGAATTTCATGACTCCTTGGACGATTGTAGCCCAGATAAGGGTTACCGTAGATCTCTTTGATAAGAAAGGGGTCATCACCATATATAGCGGCTTTTTTTTGCCAAATTCCCACTCTGTAGAGCAGTTTCTTGAGTATGTTCTTTTCCAGTGGGATGAAAAATGTCATAAGCACAAAGGAGATACCGATGACCAGACGGGAGTAGTCTGTCGCTGCTTTGGTCATGGCCAGATAGGCGAAGATAAAAATGGCAGAGAAGAGCAGCCCCTTGAATACCTGTCTGCTCTCATGCCAGAAGTCGTAACGATAGGTATAAATGCCTTCATAGGCGAAGAGAACAATGGGAATCACATAGATGGGGTAGAGTGTCATATACTCCTGTAGAGTAACTGTGTGGGGACTGAGGTTTGGCAGTATATCTCTTAAAAGGTCGGCAAGGTAGACCGAAAATAGAATGAAAAGCAGGTCTGTGGCTATAAAGATGATTTTTGAAAAAAAATCTTTCATCTTTTTGCCCCTCCTGATAATTTTCGCTTAAGAAAGGGAATGATCTTGCCAATGGTGCCGCTGCCCTCAATCTGTGCAACAGAGAGCGTCTTTACATGGTATTGGCGGTGTAGTACCCATACATTCAACAGTCGTTCGGCGACAAAGCCGTAAATGCGTTTTTGGTAATCATCGTAATTGCTTGTGTCCGTACGCTTTTCCAGTTCGAAAAGTATTTCAAACAGCCATGCTATATATGACTCAAATTCAGCTACCGGCATGATGAACATATTGTAAAGGTGCAGTCTTCTCTGGGACATGAATGTATCGAAAGTATCCAAGAACTCCGGGCACTGCTCCTCCATGATCTTTCGTGTCATATCCAGATCCTTTTCGTAGTGCGCATGCGCGTAGTGGGATCGGATGGACTCAATGTAGTAGTTGCGTTTGCGCGGCAGAATGATGTCGTAAGTGTCCATATGTTCAGCTATCTCCTTTTCGGAGAGTATGGCTGTTTTCAAAAATGGAAGAGAGCCTTTGAAGTAGCGTCTGTAGTGCACAAGTCCGCAATAGTCGATATCTTTGAAAAAGCCGTTTTTCCATGCCCAGTAGAGTGCCGTAAGTTCGCAGAAGGAAGGGTTTTTGTCGGAAATATTCTCTCCGCTGTCATCCCCTGATATTCCAAACTCTGATGATGTGGTCACTTTGCCGACATGTATGGGTGTGTAGAGGGCATTTTGAGGAAAGTCATAGGGCTTGTGGGCTGCAACGAGTATTCGTGATTTCATGTCGATATTATATCGTCAAATACCTCTAATGCCCTTACAGAATGCTATTGTTTCATTGAGAGGTTTTACTTTTGGCACATTCTCGTATCTGGTCAAAAGATTTAGAATAGTCCCTTTTCAAGCCATCAAAAAAAGCCATGTGTATCAGTTTTCTGTATGAAGCTTGTAGATCTTTTGGGTATTTTTTGGTTTGTAAAAAAAGTTGCAAATATTTTGCTATTGCATAGGGGTATACACTTAGTCTATTCATATTTCTATATAGTTCGATTCCATTTCTAAATGTGTAGTACACCTTCCACAACGGAGCATAGATCCCCTCATCTGTATTTTCAAGAGTTTCTGTATCATGAATGAACTTGATCTGAGGGATAAAAAGGTGTTTGTACCCTTTTTGTGTCCAATACAACGAATATATTAAATCGTCAGCATAAATAAACAGATCTTTTTTGGGGAAATATTGCTCCTCTCTGATCAAGGATACCTTGATAAAATATCCGACAAATGAAGACATATCGATCGTCAATTGATCGGCTTGCTGATGTGCTGAATCTTCCACATAGAATTTCAGTGATGTAAAAGGGTTATATCTGGGAATATTCATGGAACATATCGAACCATTTGGAAGGTACACTGCTGCTGCAGCACTTGCGACATCGTTGTCAAGTTTCATTTGCAAGAATTGTTCTATAGCGCCTCTTTGGGGATATGCATCATCATCATAGCATACCAACCAATCAGACACCAAAGTATCAGCAACATATTTAAACCCTTTATGAAATCCACCTGCACCCCCAATGTTTTCAGGTAGGTGGAGAAGATGTAGCCTGGGATCCTTAAGTGAATCCAGCCACGCTTTGGTTTCGTCTGTTGAAGCATTATTGACTATGACAATATCAGAAAAAGATTCCGAAAGAGAGGCTTGGACAGTTCTTTTTAACTTGCCAATACGGTTGAAGGTGACAATAACTGCTGCAATTTTTTTCATATAGTATCTTTATCTGGGAAAAACTGTTTCTCCCAGTATTCCTTTGAAGTCAGGTAAGTATATTTGTCTTGATACTCTTTTGTTAATGTTTTGCGTTTTTTAAACATCTTATATGAGAGATTCATTGATTCCATTAAAAGGGTAAAAAAACGTTTTTTATTTTGTTGTAGTGTAAACCCTTGTCTTGTCTTACTATCATAAAGCAGCACTTCTTTTCTTCTAAAATAGGCACCTATTCTATGTTCATTTTTATTTAAAATAATTAACTTTTTATT
This sequence comes from Sulfurovum sp., assembly GCA_027019175.1. Lineage (GTDB taxonomy): Bacteria > Campylobacterota > Campylobacteria > Campylobacterales > Sulfurovaceae > Sulfurovum. The sequence continues at coordinate 19,627 of JALUXB010000065.1, forward strand.
TAACAAAAAACTTGGCATAAGATGGCTATTTAATGTTATCAGTTTTATTGTTTTCATAGGCCAATGCCACTTTAGTTCCGGACAGTATTCTGAACCTTTATAATCATCAATGTTGACTTCTACCATCTTTTCTTGATTATTCAATGGTCCTATTTTTGAAAAAATATTTTTCATGTCAATATTGTTTTCAAAAAAAGCAGGACCTTTTAGAACATCTTTCATTGCTTCATTTTGTGCTTCCACTGAAGCATATTTATACATAAAAGCATAACGAATAATAAAACGCCAAAAAACTTTCATTATCGACAGATAATCATTATTAAGTTTCGGGACTTGTAAATGATGAAGAAGATGGGAACGTGTATCTAAATATTGAGTTAAAGGTGACTCTTTTGCAAAAAAATCATCACCCCAAGTTGCAATCCCATTCATAGTAATTTGTTGAAATTGTTCCTGTAATCCAAAATTCACATCATCACCTCTAACAAAAAAAGGATAAGGATATTCGGCAATAGCTATGGGGAAAGCAAAAAACCACCATCCTCCATAATCGAAAGTTACGCTTTTGTCATTATCTAATATTTGGTGAATATCATAAAGATTGAAACCACTTTTTAATGGCATACAGTGTTGATTAAAATTTGCACCGTTTTCCCATTGAATATTGGGTTTGTCGCCAAGTAACATGGAACCGGCAACTGCAAGTCTTTCGTCTTTGGCATATGCCAATAATTGGTACGTTCTAAAGATGGATTCCGTTTCACATGATGCGTCATCGTCCATAAATAGACAATGTGTAAAATCATCATTTTCTTCTTTTAGATGGTACAAACCTCTTGCAAAACCACCGGAACCACCCAAGTTTTCATTGGGAATGAGTGTAAGTTTTGAATCTTCCTCAAGTGCCACATTTTTACCATTATCGACAACCAAAAGATGTGCATCTATCTCTGTTTTATGCAAAAAGTCCAAAATTCTGGAAACACTTGCTTTCACAGCTTCTTGTCTGTTAAAAGTTGTGATAGACAGACCCAGTTTTACAATATTTTCAGCATCCTGACTCGTAGCCCAATGGGCAGTTTTAAGTTGACTCTCAGTGAGCCCCTTTAACGTAAAATATAACAATCCTCCTTGTAAAGACTGAGGTATAGAAATGGTGATTTTACTTTGAGATGGCTTGATTTCATTGATGCTGACAGTATGGATTACATGTTCTTCATCCATATGATAAAGAGTGCACAATAGATGACCTTCGGTTTCCAGATATAACTCTATATCTTCAATAGTAGTATTTTCTTGCCATTTTCCAAGACTAAAACTATTGAAATAGGTATCAAAAGGGACTGAAGCCCCTTCTTTAAGATACAAAGTACTATCTTCATAAGAGTACCATGATAGATTATCTGATTTAAAATAAAGACGCTCTTCAAGACATAGGTTCTTAGTTGGATATATGATATTCGCTATTGGTGTAGATTTTGTTTTCATTGTTTGTTGTATTCCTTTAAAGCTAAGTCTACTTAATCATTCATTTCGATTTTATAGTTGTACATTAATATCACACTATCACATAAATTTTTTACAATAGATTGATATATGAAAAATATTTTTATTCTTCTTTGAATATAATGGAACATATAATTAAGATATTTTAATGAGTACCCTTTCCCCACAATAAGCTAAATACTCATACTGAACATTATGTTCTTTTGAAAATTCAAAAAATGCTTTCATTTCATGTTCCTGATAGTTTGGATAGTTGAAAAACTCATCAAAAATAATGAGAGTGTCTTTGACTATATATGGTGACAAGTGCTCAAATATGGTTTTTGTCGATGAATACAGGTCGCAGTCGACATGAAGCAATGCTATGTTTTCGTTATGTTCTTTTGTGTAAACTGGTAATGTCTGATCGAACCAGCCCTTGATCAATGTAACATTGGTATTTACTTCAGGCATATTTCCATTCATATTGAAATCAAAAGAGTGATATCCTTCCCAAACCTCCGGTAAGCCTTCAAATGAGTCAAAACCGTAAAACTTCATCTCTTCTTTCTTTGAGGACATATAGTTAATAGAGTATCCCGTGAATACGCCAAATTCAAGTATATTGCCTTCAACTGTTATGTTTTCAACGGCATAGGTAAGAAACTCTTCATAGTTTGTAATACAAATTGCTTTTTTAAGGTTTTCTGTAATGAATGCCACTGTTTGAGTTTGCGCAACTTCACACACGGCATGAAAGAGATTCTCTGGTGTTCTTGGATTTTTATCTAAAAGATAATTTAATCTTTGCTCTAAATTACTAATATGATTACTTGCCTGTCGGGTTTGCTCTTCAATAGCTTTTTGCTGCTCAGCGATCTTGGTTAGCAGTTCTACCTGTTGTTCACTTTTATATAGGAACTGATTTATCTTATTTTTAATTTTATTGATCATTTCAATACTTCCCATTTATATTTTGGTACAAACAACCCATCTTCTGGGTTCTCCTCTGAAATCACACTGACCTCATATACTCTTTCCTGTAAATCATAGGGTACAATAATCAACTCATTCCAGAGACCAATACTTACCTGATAGTTTCCCCGAAGCAGTTGAAAACTTTCGAATGTACAGCGTATTTTACCTTCTTTTGTTTGTGTATCCAAGGAAATGTTTTGAAACAGTGGTGAGATACCAAAGCAGTGTATTCCTTTTATATCTTCGAAGAAAGCGATACTGAGTGTAAGACTCTCTATGGGGTTAACGATTTTATAGCTTACTTCAATACTGAAAGTCTCCAAAGTATTAATTCTGGTAACAGTATTGAAATCCACTTTATTCTGATTAAAATAAACATTTTCTATGATGGCTTGTCCCGTACCAAAACGTGCTTTTTTTTGTTGCCACAAAAACTCTTTTGATATATGGTTGAGATCATTTTCAGTTTCGTTTGACTCCTTGGATGAAGGAGCATCTTTTGCCGTATAGGCATCTAAAACACTCATTGATTGTCCATCCATTTTCTTTTTGCCGTTTTCCATCCAAACAACTCTATTGACGATCCTTCTCAATACGGTCAGGTCATGTGAAACAAAGATAAGCGTTTTGTCTTTATGTGCTATAAATTGTTGTATTTTTGTAATACATTTTTCAACAAAAAATACATCTCCAACACTTAATGCTTCATCTACAATAAGAATGTCCGGATCCAGGTTGATAATGACAGAAAAGGCAAGTCTTGCAAACATACCTGAACTGTACATCTTCACAGGTTGATGAATAAATTCTCCAATATCGGCAAAAGAGACAATTTCATCTATCTTTTCATCCATCTCTTCTCTACTGAAGCCCATCAGTGTACCATTAAGGTAAATATTTTCAACTCCGGTCATTTCCGGATTGAAGCCTGCACCAAGCTCCAAAAGAGAAGCTATTTTTCCATTAACCTGTATGGTTCCGGAAGTAGGTGTCAGTACTCCTGTGATCATCTTAAGTAGTGTAGATTTCCCTGCACCATTTTTCCCGATAATCCCGACAGTTTCCCCCTTTTTTATTTCAAAGGAGACATCATTCATAGCATAAAAGTCATGGTGGTATGATTTTTTAAATGGATTGAGTGCTTCTTTAAGTCTGTCTTGTGGTTTGTCATAGAGATGATAAATTTTTGTAACGTTCGTTACTTTAATGGCTATGTCATTCATTACAATACATCCGCAAAGTGTGGTCTAAGTTTTTTAAAGGTCATACCGCCAAGAATGAAAAAAGTTCCAGCAACTATCCAGTAATAGAGCGTCATCTCCCAATCTTCCCAAAACCATTTATGATAGATTAAACTGTTTCTATAGCCCTCAATAATATATACCAACGGATTGAGCTTTATGATCCAGTGATATCTCTCCGGGATCATATTGATCGACCAAAAAATCGGTGTGAGCCAAAAGGCGAATTGCAATACCATATTGACAAACTGTCCCATATCTCTGAAAAAAACGACAACGGAAGAAGTCAGCCATGACAATCCTAAAAGCAATATGACAGTTGCCAAGAGATAGTATGGTAGTTGTATCCAGTGGATATCAGGATAATAACCATAGTAGATAAACATACCTATCATAAAGACAATAAAAAACAGATGTATCACCAAAGAGGACATTAATGGAATAAGAGGAAGTAAGCTAACACGAAAAACGACCTTTTTCACCAGAAATGAATTTGAAAGAATACTATTTGTACCATTTATCAGCGCTTCTGAAAAGAAAAACCACGGTATCATGCCCGCAATCAGCCAAAGTATGAATGGAACATTGTCTACAGGCTGTGATTTGAACCCCACTTGAAAAACAAACCAAAAAATCAATATGGTCATTAGGGGTTGTATAATTGCCCAGGCGACACCAAGAAAGTTTCCTATATATTTTTGTTTAAAATCATTTTTGACAAGATCTAAAAGTAATTTATGATTTTGCCAAATCGCTTTTAAAAATTCGAACAAATTATTGATCCCTCAATCTCTGAAATACACGCAAAGCATTTTCTACGGCATCATCCATGTCAAAATATTTGTATTCGGCAAGTCTACCGACAAGCGTTAGGTTGGGTATTTCCTGAGAATATTTTAAATACTTGTCAAAGTTCTTTTGATTTTCATCTGTGAATATAGGGTAATAAGGTGTCGTCTTCCCCGGGATATGTGCTTGAGGATACTCTTTCAGTATTGTGGTATTGGGTGTATTGACTGGGTGAATGTGTTTAAATTCCGTAATACGCGTAAAGTCATACTGGTTAGGATAATTGACGGTTGCTGCTTCCTGGTACTTCTCTTGTGAAAGAGTCTCAAATACCATTTTGACACTTCGGTAAGGTAGTTCGCCAAACTTGTAGTCAAAGAGCTCATCTATCTGACCAGTATAAATAACATGACCGTCAAATTTTTGACCGAACAGGTAAAAGTCTTTCTCTTTTAATGAACATATCTCCTTAAAGTCAGTATTGAGCATTAATTTGATATTTGGATGGTCCAGCATTTTTCTAAAAAGAGCCGTGTAGCCATTGGTAGGGAGTTGTTGGTAAGTATCATTGAAGTATCGGTCATCTCTACCAATAAAGACAGGTACTCTGGCTGTAACAGCACCATCCATTTCTTCCGGCTTCATCCCCCACTGTTTAGCGGTATAGTTTACAAAAATCTTTTCATAGATGTAATCTGCTAAAAACTGTAAATCTTTGTCGGTTGATTTTTTAAGTTCCAAAATAGGTACTTTGGAGTTATAGTCATAGGCTTCAAGCAATTTCTCTTCAAGTTTTTTTGCCAAGTGGGGCGGAAATGCATCATAGATAGTATTGAAGTTAAAAGGGATAGCTACTTCTTTTCCGTCTATATAGGCTAAGACTTTATGGTTGTAGACCTCCCATGTAGTAAATTGGGACAAGTAGTCTACTACCTCTTTGTTGTTAGTATGAAAAAGGTGTGGACCGTAAGTATGAATACGTATATTGCTCTCATTTTTCTCATCATAGCAGTTGCCACCAATGTGGTCACGCCTTTCTATAATAAGCACTTTTTTGTTAAGTTGCGTTGCGATTCTCTCTGCAAGTACTGCTGCAGAAAGTCCTGCACCAACAATAATATAGTCTACCATAGATTATCCTTCTATATAATTATATCCATTGGGATTGTTCGACTGCCACCGCCAGCTATCTTCACACATTTTGTTGATATCCATCGTGGCTTCCCAGTCAAGTAAATTTTTTGCTTTGTCCGCATTTGCATAACAGGCGGCAATATCGCCTGCGCGTCTTGGCATGATTTTGTAGGGGATCTTTTGTCCTGAGGCGTTTGCAAAGGCGTTGACGACATCGAGTACACTGTATCCGTTGCCGGTACCCAGGTTGATGGCTTCACATACGGGTTTGTCAAGAAACTCCAGTGCTTTGAGATGCCCTTTTGCCAGGTCGACGACATGAATGTAGTCGCGTACGCCGCTTCCGTCATGGGTGTCGTAGTCGTCACCGAAAACCGAAAGGAATTCCCGTTTGCCCACGGCAACCTGCGTAATGAACGGCATCAGGTTGTTGGGAATGCCCTGCGGATCTTCTCCTATGGTACCGCTTTCATGGGCACCTACCGGGTTGAAGTAACGCAGTATGGCAATACTCCAGTTGTTGTCGGAAACATAGAGGTCTCTTAGCATCTCTTCTATGACGAGCTTTGTCTGTCCGTAAGGATTGGTCGTTCTCAGTGGGTGCTCTTCGGTAAGGGGAAGGAAGTCCGGGTCGCCATAGACGGTCGCAGAGGAGCTGAAGACGATCTTTTTAATGCCGTTTTTCTGCATGGCTCGTAGAAGACACAGGGTGCCGTGAACATTGTTGTCATAATACTCCAGCGGTTTTTCTACCGATTCACCAACCGCTTTGAGCCCCGCGAAGTGGATGACACCATCACAGCCTGCAATGGCCTGTTCTATCAGAGCTTCATCGCGGATATCTCCCTCAACGAATTGCAGTTTTTTTCCAGTGATCGCCTCTACGCGCCTTAATGCCTCTACACTTGAGTTGGACAGGTTGTCGTAGACAACAACTTCATACCCTTCGTTCAGCAGTTCCACACAGGTGTGTGAACCGATGTACCCCGCTCCGCCCGTGACAAATATTTTCATCTATCTGCTTTTTCCGTAAAAATAGTTCGTAGCTTCCACAAACCCATCTACCGAACCGCAATCGAACCGTTTACCTTTGAACTTGTAAGCGATGACCTTGCCATTTTTCGCCTGCTCAAGCAGCGCATCGGTAATCTGAATCTCTCCGCCTTTTCCCGGTTTGGTTTTTTCAAGGATCTCAAAAATGTCAGGCGTGAGGATGTAGCGTCCGATGATCGCCATGTTTGTAGGAGCATCTTTGGGGTCTGGTTTTTCTACCATATTTGTAACCCGGTATGTGTCGTCAGTGTTGTCAACAAGGTTTCCGGCAATGACACCGTATTTGTGTGTTTGATCCATAGGGACTTCTTCGATGGCAACAATGGAGCATTGGTATTTCTCAAATACCTTTACCATCTGCTTGAGTATCGGGTCGCTGCCGTCATTGTCACAGAGATCGTCGGCAAGAACAACAGCAAAAGGTTCACTGCCAATAAGTGTTTCACCTGTGAGAATAGCATGTCCCAGCCCTTTCATCTCCAGTTGTCTGGTGTAGGAAAAAGTACATTTTGTAATGACGGAACGGATCTCTTCAAGCAGAGGCTCTTTGGACGTACCCTTGATCTGGTGCTCCAGTTCGTAGCTGATGTCGAAGTGGTCCTCGATGGCACGTTTTCCACGCCCGGTGACGATGGCCATGGTGGTAATGCCCGCTTCCAGTGCCTCTTCGACACCGTACTGGATGAGGGGTTTTGTCAAGACCGGCAGCATCTCTTTGGGAGTGGCTTTGGTAGCAGGAAGAAAACGGGTGCCGTACCCGGCTGCGGGGAATAAACATTTTTTTATCAAGAGAGTCTCCGTAGATGGCGGTTATTGTTTATAATACCGCTATATTTGTAACATAGTTGAGAGTATTATAGCAAAAAGTGATTAGACTTGGCAAACTTGATGAAGGTTGAGTTTTGAATTATTGTTCAAGATACTTCCTTAAATACCAATCGACAGTTTTAACAATACCACTGTCAAAGTTCTCATCTGCCCTCCATCCAAGTTCATTCTCAAGTTTGGTGGCATCAATGGCATAACGTTTGTCGTGTCCTGCTCTATCTTCTACAAAAGTAATAAGTTCTTTATAGCTTTTGTTATTTTCTCTTGGTACTTTTTCATCGAGTATAGAAGTGATGCTGTCTACAATTTGGAGGTTTGTTCTCTCATTTCTTCCTCCAATGTTGTATACATTTGCTTCCTTGCCTGTATGATAGACCAAATCTATTCCTTTACAATGGTCAAGTACATAGAGCCAGTCACGGATATTCTTACCATCACCATAGATAGGAATAGGCTCACCTGCCAAACATTTGCGGATAATAGTGGGAATAAGCTTTTCATCATGTTGTTTAGGTCCATAGTTGTTTGAACAGTTTGTGATGACAGTATTGAGCCCATATGTCTCTTGATAGCTTCTGACTATCATATCGGAGCTTGCTTTGGAAGCTGAGTATGGAGAGTTGGGAGCGTATGGTGTCTCTTCTGTAAAGAGATCTGTCGGATCATCGGAGAGTGTTCCGTAGACTTCATCTGTAGAAATATGGTGGAATCTTGGTAGTGTTGGATGTTGGATGTTGGATGTTGAATTCGTTTGTGAATATTTTTCTTTGTATTTGAATGGGGCGTCCATCCAATGTTTGTAAGCAACATCGAGGAGTGTGAAGGTACCTTTTACATTGGTCTCTACAAATACAGCTGGATTTTTTATAGAGTTATCGACATGGCTCTCGGCTGCAAAGTGAATGACTCCCTGAATGTCATACTCAGTAAAGATAAACTCTACAAGTTCACGGTTACAGATATCACCTTTGATGAACTTATACCTTGAATGGTTTTCTACCTCTTTGAGGTTTTCAAGGTTGCCTGCATAAGTGAGCAGATCAAGATTGACAATGTTGTAGTTTTCATACTTATCTAAAAAGTAAGGTACAAAGTTTGAACCTATGAAGCCGGCGCAACCTGTAACCAATATGGTTTTGTTTGTATCATTCATTATCTTTTTTCTCCTAAAGCTTTTAAACACGCATTAACCGAATCTTTCCAGTAAGGGATAGTGATACCAAACTCTTTTTTTATTTTTGCTTTATTGAGTAAAGAGTAGTATGGACGTTTTGCAGGAGTTGGGTACTCTTTGGTCTCTATAGGCTTTATATGACATTCTAATTTTGACATATACATAATCTCTTTGGCGAAGTCATACCAACTCAGTACTCCTTCGTTACTATAATGATATATCTCGACTTTTTCATTTGTAATCTGTGGCACTATATCTAAGATCGTTTGTGCCAGGTCTTTTGCATAAGTGGGGGTTCCCACTTGATCGAATATCACTCCAAGCGCATCTCTCTCTTTACCAAGACGCAGCATTGTCTTTACAAAGTTGTTGCCAAAACTGCTGTATACCCATGATGTTCTGATGATAATGGAATTTGCCGGGTTGGCCTCCTGCATGGCTTTTTCACCGGCAAGCTTTGTAGCGCCATAAACACTTTTTGGGTTGGTGGGGTCACTCTCTACATAGGGTCTGTAGTTTGTGCCGTCAAAGACATAGTCCGTGGAGATGTGGATAAGCTTGATGTTTTTCTCTTTTGCAATCTCTGCAAGATACTTTACTGCCAAATGATTGATTGCATTTGCGTTGGCTTCATCTTCTTCGGCTTTGTCAACAGCTGTGTAGGCGGCGCAGTTGATGATAGTATCGATACGATTGGTTGCTATGAAACTTTTGATCGTTTTCTGATCGGTAATATCCAGGCTATCCCTGTCTGTAAAGAAATAGAGATTATTACGATCATTGTTGGTAAGTTCTTTTATCTCACTTCCGAGTTGCCCATTGCTTCCGGTCACGAGAATTTTAGGCATAGTAGTTCACTCCGTACGCAAAGAGATCATCGGTTTCATGCAGTTTGGGCTGTACTTTGTCTTTTTGTGAAAGCTTCAGTTCGTTATGAGGCAGCTGCCAGTCAATATGGAGTTCCGGATCATCGAAGGCGATGCCTCTGTCATTTTCCGGAGAGTAGTAGTTGTCAACTTTGTAGGCGAAGATAGTATCCTCTTCAAGAACAACAAAGCCGTGTGCAAATCCTCTTGGAACGAGAAGCTGCCTCTTGTTTTCACTACTGAGTTCAACCGCAACATGTTTGCCAAAGGTAGGAGAGCCTTTTCGAATGTCGACTGCCACATCGAGGACACTGCCCTGAATGACGCGTACCAGTTTTGTCTGTGCCGCGGGATGAAGCTGATAGTGCAGCCCCCGCAGTACACCTTTTGCACTTTTAGATTCATTGTCCTGGCAAAAGTTTATTTGGTAGCCTAAAAACGCTTCAAGCTTATCTGCGCGAAATGTTTCTACAAAATAACCCCGTTCGTCACCGTGAACTTGTGGATCGATAATTACAACATCAGGAATCTCGGTTCTTGTAAATGTCATCGTTTTACCACACCTTCTTCGGCTCTGCGAAGCATATACTGTCCGTACTGGTTTTTCTTCAGGGGTTGTGCCAGTGCAATAAGCTGTTCTTTGGTAATGTATCCCATCTCAAAAGCGATCTCTTCAATACAGGCAACTTTCAGTCCCTGGCGGTTTTCAATAGTCTGGATGAAGTTGGAAGCTTCCAGAAAGCTCTCGTGGGTACCGGTATCGAGCCAGGCATATCCACGCCCCATTAGTTCGACTTTCAGTGCGTTCTTTTCAAGGTATGCCTGGTTAACCGAAGTGATCTCCAGCTCTCCGCGTTCTGAAGGTTTGACCTTTTTTGCAATATCGACAACATCGTTAGGGTAGAAATAGAGACCGACCACAGCGTAGTTGCTTTGCGGGTTTTGCGGTTTTTCTTCGATGCTGGTAACATTGCCGTTCTCGTCAAAAGCAGCCACACCGTAGCGTTCCGGATCTTTGACATAGTAGCCGAAAACAGTGGCCTTTTGTGCTTCTGTAGCATTTTTCACGGCAGATGCGAGCATCTCGGTTAGCCCATGCCCGTAGAAGATATTGTCTCCAAGGACAAGACAGACATCATCGTTACCAATGAATTCTTCACCCAAAATAAATGCCTGTGCGAGACCGTCCGGGGAGGGCTGTACTTTATAGGAAAATTGCATACCAATGTCCGAACCATCGCCAAGCAGTGCTTCAAAACGGGGAAGGTCTTCGGGGGTAGAGATGATGAGTACTTCAGTAATGCCTGCAAGCATCAGTACCGATAGCGGATAATAGATCATCGGTTTGTCGTAGATAGGTGCGAGCTGTTTGCTGATGCCTTTGGTAATAGGGTAGAGACGCGTACCGCTGCCGCCTGCGAGGATGATACCTTTCATTTTTGTTCCTTTAATTTGCCTGCACGCACGTTTTGAGTTTCGTGTAGATATCGATGATGATCTTTTTTTGTGTCAGAAGGGCATTAATGGCTTGTGTCATCTCTTCTGCTTCGTCATCATACTGTTGGGCTATTTCGTTGCGCAGTTTGCGTAAGTATGTCCACTCTTTTGCAGAGTTTATACATCCATACTTTTCAAGTTTGTTCAGGATGTTTCTAAGAGGAAGAGATTCATTGGTTCCTTCATAACGTTGCAATACCAGTCTGAAGAGTTTATCTCCCATGGTATCTTGAAGTTTTGAAAAACGGAAAATATACTGATCGATATCCAATGGTATTCCTTTCTCCATAGCCTCTTTCTCGATAACTCTGTTAGCATCTTTGTTGAAAATGACATCGATTTTCTGCTCTCCCAGAACATCTTCCAAAAGCTGCAAATAACGAAGCTTCTTTCCAAAGAGATCGGTGTGGTTACTTGTCTGAATGTAGAGGTCTATGTCGCCGCCTTGTGCCGTGTCATCCACTCTGCTTCCAAAAAGTATGACCCGGGAGTCACTTCCAAAAACGGTGTGTGCGCATTATACAATATGTTCTGCTTCATGTAGTGTTATGCGCATACTGATTCCCCTCTTTTATAGAGTTATTATAGCTGTTTGTAGATTAGAAAAGAGTTGAGTGTGCTTTCATCTGTTTTACGCTGATTTATGCTACACTTTCGCGACAAAAAAAGCAGTTTGTAGAAACGGAATATATGAAAGAACACATTAAAAATCTTGACCGGGGCATTGTGCTGATGCTGCTGGCTTCCCTTACCTTCGCCATGATGGGCGGCTTTGCCAAATTGCTGACACAACAGCTGCCTGCGCTTGAAGTCACCTTTTTTCGTAATATTTTCGGGGTGGTCATTATTGCCCTGGCCATCTGGAAAGTACCGCTCAAACAGCAGGGCGGCAAGCCGTTACTGCTTTTCTTCCGTGGTGCCATGGGCTTTCTTGCCCTGCTTGCCTACTTTTACATTATGGGGAAGATACCGCTGGGCGAGGCGATTACCTATAACAAAACATCGCCGCTTTTTGTGGCATTTTTTGCCTGGATATTTTTGCGTGAAAAATTGCACTGGAGCGCTATTATTGCGCTCATACTCGGGTTTACCGGCATCATACTCATCGCACAGCCAGAAAACGGCGGCTTTGACAAATATGACATACTGGGAATATTCTCCGGTATCGGTGCGGCACTTGCCTATACCTCCATACGTGAATTGCGTCGTTACTACGATACCCGTGCCATTGTGATGAGCTTTATGCTGGTGGGTACATTGGGACCTCTGCTTTTTATGGCCATAGGAAGTGTTGCGAGTGTGGGCAGTGAGTGGGACTGGATCATCGCACCGTTTGAAATGCCAAAAGGTGTGCAGTGGTTCTACATTGTTGCTGTAGGCACGAGTGCAACCGTTTCCCAGCTGCTGATGACCAAAGCGTATGAACTGACGAAAGCGGGGATTGTGGGTACCATCAGCTACACCAATATTGTCTTCGGAATGTTCATTGGCATAGCACTTGGCGACCCCATACCCGATATTTGGACGGTTTTGGGTATAATATTGGTCATTACATCGGGGCTGATTGTTGCTCTGGTCAAAGAAAAACCGTAAGGATAAAGTATGATACTGATTGCAGGACCCTGTGTACTGGAGAGTCGTGACAATGTTATGCGTATTGCCGAGTCACTGGGCAAATACCATGATGACTGTACCAAAGATTTTTATTTTAAAGCAAGTTTTGACAAAGCCAACCGTACCAGCCTTGACAGCTTCCGGGGACCGGGGCTTGAAGAAGGGCTGAAGATGCTTGCGGAAGTCAAAGACGAGTTTGGCTACAAGATATTGACAGATGTACACGACTATACCCAGCCTGCTGCTGTAGCTGAGGTGGCGGATGTGCTGCAGATACCGGCTTTTTTGTGCCGCCAGACAGACCTTTTGGTCGCTGCGGCAAAGACAGATGCCGTGGTTAACATTAAAAAAGGACAGTTCCTTGCCCCTGCTGCCATGGAACACTCTGTTGCAAAAGTGCTGAAAACACGTGGTTTCGACGGTGAAGTCAGTTATGAAAATGCACAAAAGTACGGGGTCTGGCTGACAGAACGCGGCACAACCTTCGGGTATGGCAATCTGGTGGTCGATATGCGCGGTCTGGTGACCATGCGTCAGTTCGCTCCTGTGGTATTTGATGCGACCCATTCGGTACAGATGCCGGCAAGCGGCGGTGCAAGCAGCGGCGGTGACAGCAGTTTTGTTCCCTACCTTTCACGGGCAGCGGCAGCAGTAGGGGTGGACGGTTTCTTCTTTGAAACCCACTTTGACCCGAGCATCGCTTTGAGTGACGGGCCGAATATGATACAATTGCAAAAACTTGACAGCCTGATCGAACAGATAGATGCAATCCGGTCGATTGTCGAATGAGAGCGTTAAGGTTTAAGGAAGAAATTTGGGTAAAATAGACAAAGCCAAAGAGTTCATTAATATGCTGAAAGTCTATTTGGGCATATTAACAGCACTTATTATAGCGACTGTCTCAGGTACTGCAAAACTCTTTAATGCTAATGAGATTCATGTTACATTTTGGCTTGGCATCATTACAGTTATGATGCTTTCCTTTATTTTTGTAAAGCTTGCAAAATATATACATGAAAAAATCGATGAACTGGAGGATATGTAATGATAGAAACAGTAGCAATCATCATAGCATTTGGATATGCACTTTATGCATTTGTCAGTAGTGCGTATGAGTTGATGGACGAAAACAAACACAAAGAAGGACACAAATGAAAATCGTAGAAGGAAATCTTTCCGTTGACAAGAGTAAAAAAGTGGCGATCATCAATGCGCGCTTTAATCACTTCATTACAGACAGACTGGTAGAAGGTGCGAAGGATGCTTACGCAAGACACGGGGGGAACCCTGACGATCTGGATCTCATTCTGGTTCCCGGAGCGTTCGAGATTCCGTTTGCACTGGACAAAGCACTGGCTTCGGGCAAGTACGATGCGGTGTGCTGTCTTGGTGCAGTTATCAGAGGTGCGACGCCGCACTTTGACTATGTCTCTGCGGAGGCGACCAAAGGAGTGGCCAATGTGACACTCAAATACGGAAAACCGGCAACCTTCGGTGTACTGACCGTTGACAGCATCGAGCAGGCGATCGAGCGTGCGGGTACGAAGGCAGGCAACAAAGGCGCTGAAGCGATGGTAAGTCTTATCGAACTGATCAATCTGTACGGAGAGTTGAACTAATGGCAACACGACATCAGGCACGTACAGCAGTTGTTGGGCTACTCTATGCCTATGACCTGGGCAATGAAAATATTGCCAAGTTTTCCGATGAGATCCTTGAAGAGGACAAAATCAGAAACAAGCAGCGTGAGTTCTCACATCAACTCTTTGACGGCACCATTGAAAATCTGGATATGATAGACAAAGAGATAGAAAAACATCTGACCGATTGGGACTATGACAGCATCGGAAAAGTAGAAAAGGCCATTTTGCGTCTTGGCGCCTATGAGATTCTTGTGGCAAAGACAGACCGGGCAATCATCATCAATGAAGCTGTTGAATTAGCCAAAGCGCTTGCAGATGACAAGTCGCCGAAGTTCATCAACGGTGTTTTGGATGCGATAGGCAAGGAAGAGGGTAGCGCATAGGCAGCATAACCTTATGCTTTTGTGATTATCTTTTTGATAAATGGTAGAGTGCGTAGTCACGCACCATCCTATTTTCTCAACATATATGTCGGTGCGTAATTACGCACCCTACAGGATTTATGATGACAATGAATATGACAAAACGTATGAGCATCGATGAAGCAGTCGAGCTCATCGAAAAGGCCGATTTAAAGACACTTGGCAAGATGGCGTTGGCAAAGAAGCGTGAGCTGCATCCTAAGAAGATCACTACTTTTGTTGTCGACAGAAACATCAACTACACCAACATCTGCTGGGTCGATTGCAAATTCTGTGCCTTCTATACCCATGAGAAAAAAGAGGATGCCTATATCCTCTCGTTTGATGAGATAGACCAGAAGATCGAAGAGCTGCTGGCTATCGGCGGTACACAGATACTTTTTCAGGGAGGTGTACACCCCAAACTGGAGATCGAATGGTACGAAGATCTTGTCGAGCATATCCATCAGAAATATCCCCAGGTAACTATTCACGGCTTTTCGGCGATCGAGATTGACTATATCGCGCGCCGCTCCAACCTCTCCATCTCCGAAGTGCTTGCACGGCTTAAAGCCAAGGGGCTTAGCTCCATCCCCGGTGCGGGTGCGGAGATACTCAGTGACCGTGTGCGTGACATCATCGCACCCAAGAAACTGGATAAAGATACCTGGCTTGAGGTGCACCGCGAAGCGCACAAGCTTGGCATCAAGTCCACAGCAACAATGATGTACGGTACGGTAGAGACCACACGCGAGATTGTCGAACACTGGGACTACATCCGTCAGCTTCAGGATGAAACGGGCGGATTTAGAGCCTTCATCATGTGGAGTTACCAAAGCGACAACACGCAGCTTAAGCGCGAACTGCCCACCATCACCAAAACCACCTCCAACCAGTATCTGCGTTACCTTTCCGTAGCCCGTCTTTTTTTGGACAATGTTCCCAATATTCAGAGCTCATGGGTTACACAGGGAAGCTACATCGGTCAGATGGCACTGCTTTTCGGTGCGAACGATCTGGGCTCAACCATGATGGAAGAAAATGTCGTCTCCGCTGCAGGGGCAAAGAACCAGATGAACCAGGAAGAGATGATCCGTCTCATCAAAGATGTCGGGGAAAATCCGGCAAAGCGCAATACGGCGTATGAGATTTTGGAAAGGTATTAACCTGTAGGGTGCGTAACCACGCACCTTCTATTGTTTTGGTGCGTGGTTACGCACCCTACGGAGAAAAGATTGAAAAAAATAGTTATTGTATTATTTGTATTATTGCAAGGAACACTCATGGCAGAGACCATACAGAAATTGGATTATAAAGAGACTCAGGTACCGGTTATTTTTGAAGACAGCAAGACGCTGCCCATTGTTTCTATGCAGCTTGTCTTTACCAATGCGGGGCATTTGAGCAATACAAAAGATGGTCAGGCCGATATGGCTTCCAAACTGCTCAATGAAGGTACCCAAAAAGACGGAGCGGTTGGCTTTGCCAAAAAACTGGATGACCGTGCGGTCGATCTGCATGCGCAGGTGGGAAGGGAAAGTTTTGTCATCGAGCTCTCTTCACTCAAAAGTGAATTTGGCTACGGTATCGACCGCCTGATGGAACTGCTCAAGGATCCTAACTATACCGAGGAAGCACTCTCCCAGGTTAAGCGGCAGAAGATCGGCTGGCTGACGCAGAAAAAGAGTGACTTCGACTACATTGCTGCGACTAATCTTCGTGAAATGCTTTTTAAAGGAACGCCGCTGGCACGTCCGTATGACGGTACCATGGAGAGCGTGAAGACAATGACGCTGAAAGACCTTGAAGGGTTCATTCAGACACATCTTGGGTACAACAATCTTATTGTGGTCATTGGCGGTGATTTGAGTTTCGATGAGGCAAAGAAGTATGTAGAGAAAATACTGCCGCTTCTGCCGCAGTCCCATACCAAGCCGGCAGGCCCCTTTGCGGCATCGGATAAAAAAGAGGTTAGGGAGATTGATGAAGATACGCAGCAGGCATACATCTATTTCGGTGCGCCGTTTGACTATTCCTACAAAGCCAAAGACCAGTATAAGGCCAAGATTGCGGAGTATCTGCTTGGCGGTGCAGGTTTTGGAAGCCGCCTTATGGAGGAGCTGCGTGTCAAACGCGGGCTGACTTACGGTGCCTACAGTGTACTCAGACGTGCCAAGTACGCTTCCTATCTCAGTGGTTATCTGCAGACCAAACTTGCCACACAGGATGAAGCGGTCAAACTGGTAAGAGAAGTGGTGTCCGATTTTGTAAAAAAAGGTATTACAGAAGAAGAGTTGACCGCTGCCAAACAGTTTCTTGTCGGCAGCGAGCCATTACGCACCGAGACGCTCAATCAGCGTCTTAACCGTGCCTACAATGAGTATTACTACGGCAGACCGCTGGGCTTCAGCAAGGCTCAGCTTGAGAAGATCGAAAAAGTAACGCTGGATGAGATGAATGTATTTATTAAAGCACACCCCGAGTTGGCTGAACTTTCGTTTTCAATTGTGACAAAAAAGTAAAAATGACAATCTGACATCTTTTTTCCGTTTTTTGAGTTCTATGCGCTATAATTGATGCAATACGCTATTGATTTTGGAAAATCAAAAAAGGAAAAGGATGGAAGAGGCCAAAGCGCTGTTTCAAAAACTGAAGATATATTCGCTGCTCGACTTGGCACTGGTCGTTCCAACCTCTTACAACGACACTACGCTAAGCCAGACGCTCGAAGTGGGTAAGGTCTGTACGGTGGAAGCAAAAGTGATTGAGAGCAGTGTCTATAACGGCAAGCTTCGTGTTACGTTTCAGCTGACACGTTTTGGCCGCAGACTCTCTTCAACCTTTTTCCGCACCACCCCCTACCACTACAAACTTTTTGAGCCTGGAAGCAGCCACGTTATTCAGGGCAGGATCGATGAATACAGAGGCTACCTTCAGATGCCGCAGCCCCGTTCTGTCAATAAAGTGGGCACCGTCACGCCAAAGTACAAAACCGTACTTAAAGAGAGTGAAATACGTACACTCATTGAAGCCTACATAACAGAAAAGAATCTTTTTGATGAAGGGCTTGACTCCAAAGAGGTTGCTGCACTGCTGCGTATTCACTTTCCCAATTCACTCGATGATATTTATGAAGAAGGAGCTTTTAAAGCAGAATTTGTTCAGGTATTGAAGTTTGTCGAAGCCTACAACCATCTTAAAAAGCTGCGGGGCAAACGCATTGATTTTCGGGCAATGGAAGCATTGAACGGTTCTATTGATGCATTTGTAACCCATCTTCCTTTTACACTTACGGCTGAACAACAGCAGGTGATCGCACAGATACGCAGCGATCTTGGCAATGCAAAGAGGGCTGCCCGGCGTATGGTCGTCGGCGATGTCGGATCGGGAAAGACGATGGTCATACTCGCAGCGGCCATGACGGCATTGCCGCACAGAAGCATACTGATGGCACCTACTTCTCTGCTTGCATTACAGCTTTACGAAGAGGCGCAGAAACATTTGCCAAAAACAGTGAAGATCGCACTGGTGATGCAGGGGCATGACACGGGTGACTACCGCGAAGCGGATTTCATCATCGGTACCCATGCACTGCTTTACAAGGAAGACCTTCCCAAAGCGCCGCTTGTCATGGTGGACGAACAGCACCGTTTCGGTACCAAACAGCGTCAGATGCTTGAAGCATTGATGGATACCGATGAAGATGTGCGCCCCCACTACATTCAGTTCTCCGCTACCCCCATTCCACGTACGCAGGCAATGATGGAGAGCGAATTGATCGATGTAAGCCTTATCACCACTACACCGTTTGAGAGAGAAGTGGCAACAAAAGTAATTGGCCGTCCTGATTTCCCTGCATTGTTAGAACATATACAAGATGAGATAGCGCAAAAGCATCAGGTACTTATTGTCTACCCTTTGGTGGAGGAGAGTACGGAAATTCCCTACCAATCGCTTGAAGAGAGCAGGGGGTTTTGGGAGGAGCGTTTTGAGAATGTGTATGTGACACACGGCAAAGACAAAGGGAAAGAAGAGGTACTGCTGTCATTCCGCCAACATGGTAATATTTTGCTGGCAACAACGGTAGTTGAAGTGGGTATTTCCCTGCCGAGACTTACGCTTATTGTCATTGTAGGTGCAGAGAGGCTGGGACTTGCCACACTGCACCAGTTGCGGGGAAGGGTGGGACGTAACGGGCTGCAAAGCTGGTGCTACCTTTTCAGTAACAAACCCCAAAACGAACGGCTGCAAAAATTCTGCGAAACCACCAATGGCTTCGATATTGCCAAACTTGACCTCAAGTTCCGTGACAGCGGAGATATTATTGATGGTACCATTCAGAGCGGACAAAAGTTCAAATGGCTTGATATGGCGGAGGATGAGAAAGTGGTTGCCCATGCGAAAAACAGACTGGAAGCAGTAAAATTAGAAAAGTAGAGTTAAAGTAAGATTTCGGGTTGCTATTTAGCCCGTTTTTCTAAATAATCAACGATTAATTTCTTCTTCATTTCAATACCAATTCCACGATGAATTTTTAGCAGCATTTTCATAGGAGAGAAGAGACCACCATCTAATGCATTGGTTGTATTGGGGATGGCAAGTTTCGGGTATCTTTTATAGGTGTATAGATACGGAAAGTTGCTTTTCAAACTTCTGTATGCAGATCTTGTTCTTCTATGTGTATAATGCCATTTCCCTGTCTTTTCATTGTAGGATTTCTCTTGTAAAAATATGCGATAGCGTTTATACC
>JALUXB010000066.1 GCA_027019175.1 Sulfurovum sp.
GAAAATCATAACATTATTATCGATTTTATGCTACCATTAGCGCAAATTTAACCTATGGAGATATCGAATGGATATTACTAAAATCGGACACGGCGAATGCCCGGACAATGTTAAAGTCATTATTGAGGTACCCCTCAACTCAAATATCAAATATGAAATCGACAAAGACTCCGGTGCGGTCGAAGTAGACAGAGTGCTCTTCTCTGCTGTACACTACCCTGCCAATTACGGCTTCGTTGCCAACACACTCTCAGATGACGGTGACCCGGCAGATGTTCTTGTCCTTTGTGACTACAAGCTGCAGGCCGGTTCTTTCATCAAGTGCCGTCTTGTCGGCGTATTACTGACCGAAGATGAAAAAGGCGGAGATGAAAAACTGCTTGCCGTACCGACTGAAAAAATAGATCCGACCTATGCGAATATTCAAGACCTTTCAGACATCCCGGAAGCAACACTCAACCGTATCAAAAACTTCTTTGAGACATACAAAATGCTTGAACCCGGCAAATGGGTAAAAGTAAGCGGATTCAAAGATAAAGCAGCTGCTGCAGAGATTCTTGAGCAAGCGATCAAGAACTACAAGTAATCCTATATGGTGTTGTGAGACACAACACCTTGCCTTCATCATTAACTTTTTTTCCCATTTGGATTAATTCAAATGTACCCTGAACCAGCCTTCCCCGCCTCCTGAAACGATCACTTGCATATCGAACCGGTTTAATCCTTCTTTCAGATCCTGTCTGATCTCTTTATCTGGGTATTCAACGAAAGAAGTTCCAAGTTCACAGGACGGAGGCAGCTGATAGGGGCTTTTATAAAACACTTTGTCATTCACACTTAAAGCGATCCAGTCATCAAATCCCACTTCCGTTATATGAAACGATTTAAGCTTTTCGCTGTTTTCTATGAGCAGTGTAATATGGCGATCATAGTGTGTACAGTGCCCCACCCAATAGTTATCACCGATACTTCCAACCAGTAATTCTTTTGTATCTTTATCAAATCGATATCCGATATCACTGTCTACCACACCGATACACACTCCGTCAATCAATGTTTCCATTTTAGGAATGGCTTCACCGGTTTCGGTCAAACGGCTGCACACTTTGCTCTCATCATCATCTTCAAGGTGCTCAATCCCTGTTCCGCCGCAGGAAGCAATAACATAACGCTTATCTACACGATACAGTTTGAACGACTTTGTATTAAAAGGCATCACCTTTTCCTTCATTTGTACCGAAGCATCAAACCTATGGGCTACTTCCACGGTAAAATCATCACAACTGTCACAATGGTTCGGTTGCTTTACGATTTTCCA
>JALUXB010000067.1 GCA_027019175.1 Sulfurovum sp.
TCCTGTGCAGCATACAGTCCGGTAACCGTATTCATATCTTTAAGGATATCGTTGGACTTTTTATAGATCAGTGCCGGAATGAACTTCGATTTGGATCGGTTCATGATTTCAAAAAACTTGAAAGAGCGTTCCGCGCGCTGAAGCAGTGTGTTGATCTCGGGGGTATTCATCTTTGACTGTTTCAGTCGTTCCAGAGATGTTTTGAACAGATCCATTGTTTTGGCCATTTTTTCCTGAAACTTTGGATCATCCACGCCCCATACTTTCAGCATATACAAACTTGCCATTCTCTGTGAGAGCATACGCTGGCGTCCGGATATATTGATGATCTCTCCGGACTCTTTGCCTGTCTGTTTGGCAAACAGCCCTACCGCTTCATTTGCCTGTTTGAGCAGTGCTTCGAGGTCTTCTTGCATTTTGCCCGCTTTGGCTTTGCTTGGCAGTGCTTTGAGCGCTTTTTTGATCGGTGCCCACATCTGCTTTACTTTTTGCAGGCTCTTGGCTGTTTGGGGGTCTTTATTGAAGGCAATCAGTGCATCGAGATGGTCTTCAAAGTTATGCATGGTCGTATCGAGATCTTTTTGGGGATCACCAAACCGGTTTTGCAGCCCGATCATCGCATAGTCTTTGAGCATCCGCTGTGTGTACATCCGCTGTTTCCCTGCCACATCCACTGCCTGTGACAGGTTGGCTATTTCCAGTGCATATGCAGAAACAGTCATGATCACTCCCGTCATGCCTATGGCTGCATACCGTCTTATCATGGCTACCATATTTGCTCCTTTGTGCTTATTGTCTCCTCTAAAGAACCGTATGGTTTTATGAACCATATATCCGTTATAAAGAAGTGTGCTATCTGTCTGTAAAATACCGTTACAATAAAAATTATAGTCTTTTCCTGTTGCCGTGACCATGGCATTTTTAGAAAAAAAAATATTGCTAAATGCCTATTTTTATGGATAAGGCACCGGCAATGTCTCCTCCTCATAGAAAGAGATTCTTTTTCTCGCAAGAAAACAACATTTTATTAACAAGTATCACACAATTATAACATTTTATATCCATGGGGTACTAAAAGAGAAAAATTTACCGTAAGGAGGATGTAGTTGGAAAAGTGTTTTGCAGAAAGTCAGATGTACACGATGTTATTTGTATTAAAATCGTTTTTTACTGTAGGCTCTTTAGGAAAATATCAAGGTGCTTTGACAATGGTTGCATGTGCGCCAATAAGTCCAATAATCCCATTTTTGATATTTAAAGGGGTAAAGCCGTGTTTTTTGAGAATGCGTGACGCTTCTACGCT
>JALUXB010000068.1 GCA_027019175.1 Sulfurovum sp.
TTGAACTCTGCAAGGTTGTTCACGAATTTACCCATGTTGTAACGCTCCTAATTGAAATTTAGTCCAGTCATTATAACCATTCTAAAATAAATTGTTTCCCACTTTTTGCTTAAAATTTGACCATTTCGCGATCTCTGCCTTTAAAGGTAACGGCTCTGCTGTATCCGACCTCTTTGGCAAGAGCAACGGCCTCTTCATAGCCAAAACCTACTTGCTCCGGACTGTGCGCATCGGAGCCGAATGTGACGGGAATATCAAGCGCATAGGCTTCCTCGAGCAGTGCTTTGGAGGGGTAGATCTCTCCGACAGGTTTGCGCAGTCCTGCTGCATTCAGTTCCAGTACCATGCCGTTTTTTTTAATAGCATTTAACGATGCTTTTGCCAGTAGGCGTACATCCTGTTTGGGCAGATATTTAAAGACTTTGATGAGATCGAGGTGGCCGACAATGTCGAAATATCCAGACTTTGCCATCGCTTCGGTCGCTTCGAAGTATGCCTGCCAGATTTCGTCAATGTCGCGTGCTTTCCATCCGCCTATGAACTCAGGATTGTCAAAACTCCATTTGTCGATGAAGTGTACCGAACCGATGAGGTAGTCCACATTGGCACCCAGCACACGTTCATCCATATGGCCGGGTAGCCAGTCGACTTCATAGCCAAGCAGGATTTCGATATCGTCTTTGTACTTCTCTTTTGCTGTAAGAATATCATTTTCATAGTCGGTCATCTCTTCAAAAGAGAGGCGGTATCCCTCATCGAAATCCATTGGTGCATGTTCGCTGAAGCCGTAAATGTCGATGCCAAGGGCTATTGCTTTTTGGATGTACTCATCCACGGTGCCTTCGGCGTGGTTGCATCGTGTGGTGTGGTTGTGCAGGTCTATACGTGTTGTTTTCATAGTGCTGATTATAGCACAATCCTTTTAGCAAAGTTTGAGTAGAATGAGTGATGATAAAAACAGTATTTATATTCATCATCTTGATTTTGATACAACTTGGCGCAAAAGAGGCGATAGGCTCTCTGGGCGAACTTCGTACTTTTATGGAAAAGGGACAACACGATGGGTACTTTCCTAAAACTGTGCCTATAGACGATCTGCTTGGCAGGGCGTTCAAACTTGAAACAGTCGATCTACTCTTTCGCAAATTGATACTATGGAATTCTGTAAGCCGTTGTCCGACAGGGTATGACCAGATCATTCTTGCTACAGGCAATGAAGGACACTACATCGTTTGCAACTATGGACGTGCTGCGGTAGTGCTTGGCAGCGGCAATGACGAGGTTGAGGATGCTACAGGCAACGACATCTATTACCCCGGCGGTGGTGACGACACGCTTTCACTTGGCAGCGGGAGTGACATTATTATTCTTGGATCGCACTGGGGGAATGATCGTGTAAAGATGCGTACGTCAAGGGTTGATACATCGAAGATCCTGGGTTATGACGGTTCGTTTCCCTACCGGTACGGTGACTTTGTTATTTTCACCAAAGAGGTGGCACGTGAAGATATTGTATGGCGAGGCAACGCCCTGTGTCATACAAAAACGGGCGACTGCCTGTATTTGCCAAACAGAGAGGTCAATGTGCTCTTTGCTTCCCATCCCAAAGAGACCAACTACACCGTTCCCGAAGAGAAGATCGTTCCTCTAAATCAGCTTCGTGCAGAGGGGATATGGAAAGAGGGTAATCTGCTCTATGTTGCCAGGGGTGATAAGGGATTGGAGATTGTTGATGTCACCAATCCGGATGCCCCTGTGGTACTCTCTGAAACGGTACTGCCCGGACGGGCACTCTCTGTTACGGTGAAGAAACGCATCGCCTATGTGGCGCAGGGAGACTATATGCTCGAGGACAAACGCGGCTGGGTCAGTGTGGTTGATGTGCGTGACACCAAACATCCAAAGGTGCGCGGGAATCTGGTTTTCGGGAACATTATACGCACGATAGAGGTTAAAGGGGGAGTGCTCTACGTGCCGGTGAACCATAAGGGAAGGGCGAAGAGCGAACTCTACATCTACGTGTTAAACGAAAAGAACAGACCGCAGCTTCTCACGAAGCTATCGCTTTCATCAAGGCACGTGAATGATATCGCACTCTTTGGCCGCAGGCTCTATGTGCTGGGAAGACATACAGAGATGGAAGTGTTCGATGTTGGCAGCCCCAAAGATCCGCAGCCAGTTATGCGCGATCCGCTCTTTGGCAAAAAAGGGTACGCACTGCATGTTCAAAACGAGATGCTTGCCTTTGTCGATGAGAAGCACCACATACGCCTTTATCGTAGCGTACCAAACGGTTCGCCAAAGCAGACCTGTGTGCTCTCCGGCGCAGAGGGGCAAATGTTCGATAGTGCGCCGGGTGAGAACAAAATAGTTATCGGGACAAACCGGCTCTACAAAGCGCAGGGCGCAGCGGGTATAGCCGTGTACGACCTCAAAGGCTGTAAAGAACGCGAGGGAATGGCGGCAGGTACAAACGAACCTTCCGTATCGGCCATTGTCAGAGTCGGTTCGTGCCTGCTGAGTTTTCAGCCGTTGAGAAATGCACGCTGTTATCCACTTGAGAGACATAAATCTGCTGCGCCAAAGGCTGCAAAAGGTCCTCTGAAAAAAGTAAAACCCATAAGCCGCGGAAAGCTGCAGCAGCGGCTCTACAAGGCGGCACTGTACGACAAAGCCGCCGAACTGAAGCGGCTTCTGAAGCTGGGCGCGAACCCGAACCTCAAGGGGCACGAGAATGTCACACCGATGCAGATAGCGACAAGGGTCGGCAGTCTGGCGGCACTCAAAGCGATGCTTGAGGCAGGAGGCAGAGCCGATGATGAGAGTATGATACTGGCGGCACTGACCGAGCAGGTCGATGCGATGAAACTGCTTGAGAAATATGGCGGCAACATTCGGGCAAAAGACAGTGACGGCTGTACGACACTGCACTACATCGCTGCGGATGGGCCGCTTGAAATGGTGAAGTACCTCATTGAAAAAGGCGTGCCCTACAACGCGACCTGCCGAAAGAGTGAAGCGCCAATTCATTGGGCGAATGCCCAGAGCAACTGTCCGGTCATCCGCTACCTTGAGAGCCTTTACCCCAAGGGGACGATGAAGATTGTAAACGGACCGTGTGAAGGCAAGGAGCAGAGTGATACGATGCGAAAAAGATTGGATGTAAAACGACCGGAAGCGGGAGACTATTCACAGATCTATCAAAAGATAAAGGCGCGCCAACAGGCTGCGATGCAGCAAAAGAGGGGTTCAAAGCCGCCGTCACCCCGAAACCCTGTGAAGATTAAAGCCAAACAGAAAGGTGATATGCTCTATGTGAAGTTTATGATCAAACACCCTATGCTCACCCCAAAGCAGGCGATGAAGAAAAATCTCTATCCACGCTATATCGAACATATCGATTTGCGTGTGGGCAGACGGCTCATTGCCGATATTTCGATAGGATACAATATCAGCGTAAATCCCCGTTTCAAGTTCAAGAATATTAAAAACAGTGACACTACATCACAGGTATATCTGAAGGCGAGGGAGAATACGGGAGAGCGCTACAGCGGAAGCGCTTCCGTAAAAATAAAAGAGGTATCGGCTGTGCACGGTACGGCAGGGGAGAGGAATGAAAATACTATTGACTATCACCGCACAAACCCCGGTTTTTTCGATGCCGATTCGGTCGAAGCCGCGCTTGAAGCGCTCTATGGCAAGGTGCATTACGAAGAGGGTGGCATGGAAGTGACAGTACCCAAAGTCATTTCCAATCCGGGGGCCATACCCGTTACGTTCAAGTCCGATCTCGACCTTGAATCGGTTGCGGTACTGACAGACGGCAATGCACATCCGGCAGTCGCTGTTTTTCACATTCCCAAGGGTGTCAAGGCCGATATTGCATTGAAAATGAGAGTCCTGACGCGTTTTGATGATGTACATCTCATTGTGGTAGGCAAGGACAGGGGCGGACGGTATCACATTGTTAAAAAGACCTTTGTCGTCGCCTATGGTGAAGCGACATAGGTGCGTTAAATCTCTTCTTTACTGCAAATAGGGTAAAATTGAAGCCATTTTAGAGGGCGTACGCGCCTGTTACAATACGGTTTGGAGAGATATGGCAACGAAAAAAGTGGAACTTTTGGCCCCTGCGGGCAACCTTGAGAAGATGAAGATCGCGCTTAACTACGGGGCGGATGCCGTCTATGGCGGTACGAGTACCTTCTCGCTGCGTATCCGTTCGGGCAAGGAGTTCGATATGGACTCTTTCAAAGAGGGGATCGACTATGCCCATGCACGCGGCAAGAAGGTCTATGCTACTGTCAACTCCTTTCCGTTCAACTCACAGATCAAACTCTATGAAAACCACATTGCCAAGATCGCAGAACTCAACCCTGATGCGCTCATCGTCTCCTCTCCGGGAGTGGTGAAGATTGCCCACCGTATCGCACCGGATATTCCTGTCCATCTTTCGACACAGGCGAATGTGATGAACGCCATGGATGCGGAGGTTTACTATGACCTTGGTGTCAAGCGTATCATCGTCGCTCGCGAGATCAGCCTCAAAGACTGTGAAGCGATCAAAACCCACCTGCCCGACCTTGAACTGGAGGTATTCGTGCACGGTTCGATGTGCTTTGCCTACTCGGGGCGCTGCCTTATCTCTGCGCTGCAGACAGGGCGTGTGCCCAATCGCGGCAGCTGTGCGAACGACTGCCGTTTCCCTTACGAGGTTTATGCGCACAACCCCGAAACGGGTACGACCTTTAGGCTTGACGAAGAGCCCGATGTGGGGACCTACATTATGAACGCCAAAGATATGAATATGGCTTCCCACATCGACGAGATTCTTGAAAGCGGCGTCATCGACTCACTAAAGATCGAAGGACGAACCAAATCGCCTTACTATGCAGGCGTGGTGACCAAAGCCTACCGTCACGCCATCGATGACTTTTACGCGAATGATTTTGAACCCACACGCTATCAACGAGAGCTAAATACGACACAAAACCGTGGCTTTACCGATGCCTATCTGATCTCCAGACCCTTTGAGCGTAACGATACGGAGTCGCACGGATTTTCCATCCAGTACGGTACCCACCAGGTAGCCGGACTGGTAAGCGAAGACGGTCTCAGCTGGAAGTGCAAGGACAAAACCTGTGCAGGTGACAGTGTGGAGATCGTACTGCCGGTAGGTGCTACAGTCGAACTGGTTGACAATGAGATCGGAAAAATCGATGAAGTGAACGGGCAGTACTGGCTGACCTTCAAAAAGATCGAAACGGTCGATGGCAAAGAGCGCGAGTGTGTTCACAGCGGCTATCTGGAACCCATCAAATTGCCGACAAAGCTGCCCGGCTATACCATTTTGCGCCGCAAGATCGACGAAGCCTTGGAGAAAAAAGGACTGACTGAAGATTCTACTCCAATGAAGATGGAGCCTAAGTGTGACTAACCAAATCAAAAAAGGAAATGATAAATGAAATTTGTATCGATCATTATGGGAAGCAAGAGTGACTATACAATCATGGAAGAGTGTGCCAAGACTCTGGAAAAGTTCGGGGTACCCTATGAGCTGATTATCTCTTCAGCACACAGAAGCCCGGAGAGAACCAAGAACTATATCAAAACAGCTGAAGAGAAGGGCGCGCAGGTGTTCATCGCGGCAGCAGGTATGGCAGCACACTTGGCAGGTGCCGTAGCGGCAGGTACAACCAAGCCGGTATTGGGAGTTCCCATGGAGAGCGGCCCGCTTAAAGGCGAAGATGCACTGCTCAGTACGGTAATGATGCCCGCAGGTATGCCTGTCGGTACACTGGCCATCGGTAAAGCCGGAGCGGTCAACGCTGCCTATCTTGCTATTCAGATCATGGCACTTCAGGATGATGAGCTGCGTGTGAAGCTTCAGGAAGACCGCATCAGCAAAGCCAAAAAGGTGGAGCTGGATTCGAGTGAGATTGAAGTCATTCTTTAGTGAATAGTTTAGGTAAGCGGTGCGTGCCGCCGCTTTGATTTTATATTAAAAGAGAGAGACATGAATAATAATGCAATTACGTTTAGTGAGCTATTGCTGAAACTCCAGCAATTCTGGGCAGAGCAGGGGTGCAATATCGTCCAGCCTTATGATATTCCTGCCGGGGCGGGGACGTTCCATCCGGCTACGTTGCTTCGAAGTTTGGACTCCAAGCCATGGAGTACCGCCTATGTGGCACCAAGCCGCCGTCCGACTGACGGGCGTTACGGGGAGAATCCCAACCGTCTGGGAGCGTACTATCAGTTTCAGGCGCTCATCAAGCCAAGCCCGGACAATATTCAGGAGCTTTACCTGAAATCTCTGGAGTATCTGGGACTAAATTTGCAAGAGCATGATATCCGTTTTGTCGAAGACAACTGGGAGTCTCCTACGCTGGGTGCCTGGGGGCTTGGCTGGGAAGTGTGGCTTGACGGAATGGAAGTGACACAGTTTACCTACTTCCAGCAGGTTGGCGGCATTGCCTGTGACCCTGTAGCGGTCGAGATCACCTACGGTACAGAGCGTCTGGCAATGTACCTGCAGGGAGTTGAAAGTGTCTTTGACATTGTCTGGAACCGCAACGGTGATGAGGTAACCACCTATGCTGATGTACATAAAGAGAGTGAGTATGAGTTCTCCAAGTATCACTTCGAAGTGGCAACGGTAGAGAAGCTCTTCAGACATTTTGATGATGCCAGTGATGAGTGCCGCCTCTGTCTTGAAAAGGGACTGCCGCTGCCTGCATATGACGAGTGTATGAAAGCTTCTCACGCATTCAATGTGCTCGATGCCAGAAAAGCGATCTCCCAGGCACAGCGCCAGAATTACATTCTTAAAGTACGTGAACTGGCCATTGGGTGTGCACAGCTTTACAAGGCGCAGGAAGAGGAGCGCAATGCAAGGGTAAAGGGGAAATCCTAAATCTTTTTGTAATGATGAAGTATGCGTAGGGTGCGTAATCACGCACCTTCAAACCATTTTGCAAAAAGAGTGTTTACAATGAAAATATATAAAAGGTGCGTGTTTACGCACCCTACAGTGATAACAAAGAAGCTAAGATGATATTGCAAGAGGTATATGATTTTTTAAATCAACTCTCCCCCTTTGAACTTCAGGAGAAGTGGGACAATTCAGGACTGATTGTCGGTGATATGCGACGAGAGGTATCTCAAATCGTGGTTTCACTTGATATTGATGATTCGATGATCGATGAAGCCAATGAAGGGACACTTTTTATTGTGCATCACCCGCTCATCTTCGGAAAGCTCTCTGAACTTGATTTCGCAGCTTATCCTGCCAATCTCATAGAGAAGCTCATTCTCAAACGGCAGTCGCTCATCGCGATGCATACCAACTTTGATCAGACACATCTGAACCGCTATGTATTTGAACAGGTACTCGGATTTGAGCTGGAACGTCAGGAGCCTTTTTTGTGTTATACAAGCACGGAGTGGAGCAAAGAGGCGCTTTATCGTTATCTTCAGGAGAAATTGGGACTGGAGTGTATCAAAAGTGTAGCGCCTAAAGAAAAGATCGAGAGTATCGCACTCTGTACCGGAGCAGGAGCTTCGCTGATGGATGAAGTGGAGGCAGACTGTTTTCTTACCGGAGATATCAAATATCATGATGCGATGAAAGCCGAGAGTCTCGGTTTGATGATGGTGGATATCGGGCACTATGAAAGTGAGTGCTTTTTTCCGGAGATTATGGCCGAAGAATTGAAAGTTTTACCAATTTTGGCTATAATTGCGAATTCTAAAAACCCGTTTCATTTTGAAACACTTTGAAACACCCCTCAAAACCTTAAAGGATAGAGATTGAAC
>JALUXB010000069.1 GCA_027019175.1 Sulfurovum sp.
GAAAAACTTTGCCAAAGACCATCAGGTCAGTTGCTATGACTGCCATAACGGACCAAACGGGGATTAGGCAGTAAAGGGGAGGAGTATTCTCCTTCCTCTCCTTTCTGCTATTCTTCATAAAATCTTCATAAATCTGTTTTACACTTCTGTATCTTCATTAGAAAGAGTTACCCATGGACAAAGCAAGACAACCAATGCGTACCGGTGTATCAGATATCGCCTTTCTCATCCTCTTTGCAGCAGAATTTACCTACTATCTGTTGATCCTGCAGACAGGGGTTGTGGCGTATCACCACTCACAACTTTCTGAAATATGGATGGTACCCGTCGGTGGTATGATGGGCATCGTACTTTCAGTAGCCCTTTTTCAGAAACGTGAAGTACTGATGCCGTGGCTGCTTTTGCTGCAGTTGCTGCTTAGTGTTGCGTATGCAGATGCAAACGGTATGGCATTGTTCCTCCTCGGGCTCATTAGCGGGCTCACCGCACCGATGCTGCTCTACCGCATTGACAAACTCTATATCGCAACGATTGCGTTGGGTGTATCCTACTTTATTGGTACGATGTTTTTCGACATTCCGGCACATGAACGTACAACGATCGCTGTAGCACTCAGTATAGTGGCACTTGCAGGATCGTTGTTCGCGCAGCCTGGGCGCAAAAAAGCTGTGTTGCGCCAAACGGTATCGGTCTACATGATCTTGACTGTCTTCTTGTGGCTGCTTTTGGATGCCGCGCTCTTTGAAACACTCTCACGCGATACACTCATGCATCTTTGGGGATGTGACACATACAGATGGCATATCATCCTGTTTCACAGCTTGGGTCTTCTGGCTGCATATGCGCTTCGCAGATGGCGGCATACCGATGTTGCGATGATCGTACTCTTTCTGCTCGCCTATATGGCGTACAGTATGCACAACCGTGAGATACTGAGTATCGTCTATCCGTTTGTGATCTCCTACTACAATGTGGCGATACTCTATAGGTTGATGCATTTGGGGTATCTTCCTCTGGCTGTTGTTTCACTGGGGCTGTGGGGTGCATCGGGCATCGGCCTTATTATTGCCCTGTTACACGTTTTTTCGGCTGCCTGGAGCATCCTTGCACTGCTTGCTGTTGTCGTACTCTTCAAAGCATTGCATACAAGGCTCTTTTTTACAGCCATACATTTTACTTCACTGAAAGGATAGAACCATGAAAAAAACACTACTCTTTACACTGCTATTTATCACTGCTGCCTTTGGAAAAACACTACAGGTGGAAAACGGTGTTGTCAAAGCGCATACCGAAGTGCTTGGCGATTCTACAATTGATCCTGAAACGCATGTTCTGATATCGCACCTTACGATGGCAGATGATGTCGCTTCTATGAAAGGGAGCATCGATGCCTCTATACTGAAACTCAAAAGTGACAATGAAGACAGGGATGAGCATATGGTCAAGGCGCTTGAAAGCCTCAAATATCCTATGGCGCACTATGAGGTTAAAGAAATTTTGAAAAAATCCAGAGGCTACACGATCAACGGGATAATGGAGTTTCACGGTGTCAAGCGTCCGCTTTCGTTCGATTCGGATATAGTGAAGCATGGTGACAAGGTTGACATTACGGCAAAGGGCTCGATCCGTTTGTCTGACTATCAGGTCAAACCTATCAAGCTGCTGTTTTTGAGCGTTCGTGACAGGGTTGACCTCAATATCCATCTTGTCCTGAAAACGAGATAGGCCGGTATGTTCCGCTCCCTGCTGCACTACCGCTACAAGACACTGCTGATTGTACTCTCCGCCACCGCGGCGATCACCTCGACCTTTCTGATCACCGCACTTAGCAACGGCATTGTGCAGATGTATGCGCAGATGCTACGAACCGATGGAGATATTATTGTGATGCAAAAAGGGGTGGCAGATACTTTTTTCAGCGATGTCAACCTCTCTCTTGGCAGATCTATAGCATTGTTTGATGGGGTGCGCTCTGTCGAGGGGGTCATAGTAGGTGCGGGAAAGATAGACACCGTTCCCATTGCCGGGATCTACGGTGTTACCCCAAACCGTTATGGCAACTATGCACTTAGCAGCGGACGCTACCCAAAAAAAAACGCAGAGGTGATGATCGGCGAGAGCATCAATATGCTGCTGGTTGATCCTGAGCAGATCACACTGTTTGGAAAAACGTTTCATGTCACCGGTGTCTATCACAGCGACATCGGCTTTGAGAACGGGGGTGTGGTGATCAACATCCATGATGCACAGAAGCTTTTTAAAAAAAGTGCTTCCTTTCTGCTTGTCAGCCTCAAAGATCTCGCCAAAGCCGATGAGATCATTGGAAAAATAAACAGACTGGATGAGAATGTGGTTGCCAAATCGACCGATGCCTTCATCGACAGCTACAACCAGTTCAAGATCATCCGTATTTCCGGCGGTGTGATCGCCTCAATCTCTTTTTTGATGGGCTTTCTTGCTATTGTAAGCCTGATGAGTATGATGATCGGAGACAGAACCTACGAGTTTGGCATCAAACGGGCACTGGGTATCTCAAAAATGCGCATACTCATGGAGGTCATGGCAGAGGTGATCGTGCTGACACTCTTCTCCTTTGCACTGGCATATCTTGTGGCAGAGGGTGTACTCTATGTACTTGAGCACATCAAAAAGTT
This sequence comes from Sulfurovum sp., assembly GCA_027019175.1. Classification (GTDB taxonomy): domain Bacteria; phylum Campylobacterota; class Campylobacteria; order Campylobacterales; family Sulfurovaceae; genus Sulfurovum. Next base: position 2,655 of record JALUXB010000069.1, read on the forward strand.
TCAGGGATATCTGAGCGGGGAGATCGATGCAACGCTCTTTGTGCAACTGCTTGGCGGTTCTCTGCTTATGGCAGTACTGGGTGCCATGATCCCTGCATTGATGGCATCGCGTGTCGATCCTGTCACACTGATCAACAGGGGGCGGGCATGATAGAAGCAAAATCCATTACCCATTTTTACGGCAATGAAGCGATACTGCATGACATCTCACTGACCATAGAAGAGGGGAGTTTTACGGTACTAAGCGGTGAGAGCGGCAGCGGCAAGTCCACTTTGCTGAGCATTCTCTCGACACTGCTTCGCCCAAGCCGTGGCAGCATACACTACGACCAAAAGGATACGGCAGAGATCAAAAAGATAGATGCTTTCCGAAACGCAAACATCGGGTTTGTGTTCCAGTTTCACTATCTGATCGCGCATCTGACCCTGCTGGAGAATATCATGATTGCATCACGCAAAGAGAAGGCAGAAGGCATTGCACTGTTGGAGAGACTGGGTATTAGGCATCTTGCGCACCGCTTTCCAGACGAAATATCAGGCGGCGAGCGCCAAAGGGCTGCCATTGCCAGAGCACTCATTAATGAGCCGCGCTATCTCTTTGCCGATGAACCTACAGGCAACCTCGATACAAAAAATTCTGAAGCGGTATTTGATTTACTGCGTGAGCTTGATGCCACAGTGATTGTTGCCACACACGATACCAAACGCATTGCATCAAGTGATAAAATAATTCAACTTAAGGATGGACGACTGTGTTAAATAAGATGCTTCTCCCACACATACGGTTTTCCTATATGTTTTTAGTATTGGCAGCTTGTTTTGGACTACTCTATGCACTGCAGCTGCTTGGTATCGGTACAGATCTTATTCGTCCCGATCTGATGCGTTCGTTGCATATTTCGCTGATGCTGTACGGGTTTGTACCGCTGATGATGACGCTGCTGCCTTTTGCACTCTTTGACAAAGAGGGAATACTGCATGCAGGATCACTGCGTAATCTTGAACGTTTTTTGTGGCTGTGGTACATCTTTTTGGTCTTTATGATCCTCTCCATACTCGCAGGCGTGACACGCGGGCTTCCCTTTTATGACTTTGCCTATGAACTCAACGCCATTTTGGCACTTGCCGGGCTGTTTTACATCGCTGCACTCATACAGAATGTGCGCAACTATCCCAAGGTACCGCGCTGGGTCAAAGTATCGCTCTTTTTGGTTATCATCAGCCCTCTGGCGCTGCTTATTTTGATGAATCCTCAGTATGGACAGGTGGAGAAGATGCTGCAGGGACCTCACGGTGACAATACACTGGGCATGAGCTTTGCGCTGGTGGTGATCTACTACCTTGTCATCAAACTCTCTTCCGAAAAGATCAGTTTTGAGACCAAGTGGCATTTTCTGTGGCAGATCCCGCTTGCCGGCTACGCAGTAAGCGTACTCTGCCGCATCTTTGTCGGTACACTCAGCTACAATGCCGAATGGTTCTTTCAGTACCTGACACTACTTTATGTTCCGCTGCTGTACCGCTGGTGGAAAGATGCCGGGCTTAGCATCGCAAAGAACCGTCTGCTTTTCATCTCTATTGCAGCATTTCTCTTTGCCGATGTGGAGGGCAATATTCTCTTTATCCCCTCACTTCGCCATCTCTTTCACCGCAATGATCTTGTGGTAGGGCATGCCCATGTCGCGGTGGGTATCGGGCTGCTCTTTTTGGCATTGGCGATCATCAAACCCTATATGAGTGTAGGAAGATATAAAGCCTATTTTTGGGCACTTATGCTCTCTCTTATGGCTGTTGTTCTGAGTATCAGCGGCATAGAACAGGCAGGATTCGCTGACATGCATACAGAAAAACTGTGGGAGTGCCGTGCGCTGTTTGGCGCACTCTTTTTGGCAGGGCTGCTTTACCGTCCGACAGGCATTGGGACAGACTATCTGCGAAGATGGGTACACACATGGAACACAATAACCTTGTATAATGCAGCAGGTTTTCTCTCTGACGGTGTCGGTGGTGTACTGTTGCTGCTCTTTGGCAAAGCACTTTATGATATGGCGGGTATACCGTTTGCACCCGGGTATCAGCAGATCGTCTTTGGTTTTGTTGCCGCTGTAGGTGCCATCCACTTGATGGGGGTGCTCTATCCGCGTTACGGTGAAGCGAGTGCACGCGCAACTGTTTTGGCGCGCATTGTCACTGCCGCTGGCTTTTTTGCACTTTACAAAAACGGTACATTTGGGTGGATCGGGGCGTTTATCTGCATGACCGATCTGCTCTTTGTGTTGGTGTATCTTATATTTATCAAAAAGGAACCTTCTTATGAAAAAAACGATATGGATTAGTCTTTGCTTGACACTCGGACTCTTTGCCGATCTGAAGATCGGTCAGCACTTTCCCAAACAGACATTCACCGACCAGTTTGGCAATACGATGCAGGTAGGCAAACATGACCGATGGGTCTGTGTCACTTTTGAAAAAAATGTCGCTGTTGCCTTGACCAAAGAGGTCAAAAAGGTACCTAAAGGATATCTTGAAAAACACCGTGTGCGTTTTATCTCTGACATCAGTGCCATGCCCTCATTCATCACTGCCATGTTTGCGCTGCCGATGATGAAGAAGTACCCTTTTTCTGTCTGGCTCATTCGTGATGAGAGCGGAAAAGTGTATGACCGTAAACCGGGGATGGTGACGCTCTACAGGCTTAAAAGAGGCAAAGTAGCTTCTAAACGCTTTATTGAGCCGCAGGCACTGCTGCACATTGTGGACAAATGATCAAACAAAACAAAAAAGGGCGGTTTGACGGGGCACTCAACAGCCTGCGCACACTGCGCTTTCGTGATGTGCTCAAGTGGAAACTTCTACACCCTTACAGCCCTATAAAGTCCCATAAGCGTCTTGTGGTAAAAGATGAGCATGAGAAGCTCATAGCTGCCCAAGACTATCTTTGCTGGCTTGGACATGCCTCCTTTTTGCTCCAGCTTGGTGGTAAACGTATCTTGATCGATCCTGTCTTTGGGGATATCCCTTTTTATAAACGGGATATTCCTGCACCCTATACGCCTGCGATGCTTCCAAACATAGACTTTTTGCTGCTCTCCCATACCCACTATGACCATTTCGATGCCCCTTCTCTTCGTCAGATCAGCAAGTACACAAAGCAGGCTTTACTGCCGCTTCAGATGGGATGTCTGTTGAAACGTACTGTAAAATCCAATCTTCACTGTACAGAACTAAACTGGTTTGAACGGTATGAAGAGGAGGACTTTGCCGTGACACTGGTACCTGCTAAACATTGGAGCAGACGTGGAGTGTTCGATACCAACAGAGTGTTATGGGGCGGATTTGTCATAGAATATGGGGGAAAGACCGTCTATTTTTCAGGTGATACGGCGTTTGATACCCATTTTGAGGCCATTGGCTCCTGTTTTGACATTGACATCGCCATACTCCCCATCGGTGCCTACCGTCCAAGAGAGGTGATGAAACACAACCACCTCGACCCGCAGGAGGCGTATGATGCCTTTAAAATGCTCGGTGCAAAGCAGATGGTTCCCATGCACTACGGTACCTTCAAACTCTCCGATGAACCGCTGGACGAACCCTTGGCATGGTTACGTAATATTACAAATTCTGCTTCGGAAGAGATAAGGGTTTTGGAAGTGGGAGAAGTCTATACAATATGATATAATCGCGCCATGACACACGAAGAAAAACTCGCCAAAGCCAAAGCCAAACTGATGCTTGAACACCCCTACATCGGTTCTGTCGCGACAGTATTGAAGATGGATGCAGACAGCAATGCGCTGACATTCGGCAGTGACGGCACGAAGCTGACCTATAATGAAGAGTATATTGAACGGGCACCGCTGGATGAGATCGAGTTTGCGCTTGCAAATGGAGCGATGCATGCACTGCTGAAGCACCATGAGCGCATAGAACAGCGTGTGGGGCGCATCTGGCAGGCAGCTACTGATCTTGCGGTCAACAGTATGCTGGTAAAAAATGATTTTACACTGCCTCCCCATGCCTACTATGATGAGCGCTTCGAGAATATGTATGCCGAAGAGATTTACGACATTCTCAAAGACGAAATGATCTACAACCAGACACGCGATGAGACCGAAGCCCCCACACCCGATGACGTACCGCCTCAGGAGGGAGAGGAGGAGAGCAGAGAACAGCAGACACAAACACAGAACGATATGCCGACAGAGCCTCCGCAAAAAGAGGAACAGGCTGCTGAAATACCACAACCGCTTGCAGCACAGGAGGAAGATTCACTCACACCTGAAGAACTCTCTGCACTTCAAGAGGAGCTTACAGAGTATTTCGAGCAGATTTTCCAGAAGTTCAAGCGCCAGGGGGAGCTGCCCAAAGGGCTTGAGCTTGTGGTGCCTGCCTACTTTTCGCACAAGATCCACTGGCGTGAGCTCCTCTACCGCTACATTGCCGAGTTTGCCAAAAGTACCTACAGCTTCATGCCGCCAAATCCCAAGTACCTCTACCGCGGCATCTGTCTGCCAAGCCTCAGTTCCGACCTGCTGCGCATCGTTGTTGCCGTCGATACCTCAGGCTCGGTCGATGAAACACTGCTGGGAACGTTTCTTGGTGAAGTAGAGGGTATTATGCAAAGCTACGGAAACTATGAAATAGACCTTATAACTGCGGATGCGAAGGTACATAGCCACACAGTATTTCTGCCGGGTGAAGCGCTTGACTATACCCTGACTGGAGGAGGGGGAACCGATTTTAGACCGGTTTTCGAACACATAGCACGTGAAGTAAGCTATCCGACACTGCTGCTCTACTTTACCGACGGTATGGGAACTTTTCCGGCAGAAGCACCGGGTTACGATGTAATGTGGGTAATGCCCGAAAGCAGAGAGGTACCGTTTGGCGAAGTGCTCTTGTTGAATTGACCGTTCCGAATTAACATCCGATTTAATATCTTTGGATATACTCCGATAAATTCATATATCATAGGATATTTTTATGTTCGCTTTGGAAAACAATACCAAAAAACCATCCTGTTTCGCACAGGCATTCGCCATTGTACTTCTGCCGATGCTGCTGCTTATTGCACTGGCACTTGGCTATGTCGGGATCATTCCGCTGCATGTGGAGATCCATATACTCGTCATCATTGCCTTTATTTTCATTATTTTTCTCTTTTTTGTACGCCACAATGCCAACTACGCCGCCTGCCATATGCGCGGTTCGTTTGTACAGATGGAAGAGCAGCTGCAAAAAGAGCTGCGTGCCAATGCGTTGACCATTATGGGCAAGACCAAATCGACCCTGCATGTCAAAGATTTTATGGAAGAGTTCTACAAAGATATCCGTAATGACAACTTCGCAAGGGTAGCACCGTCTGTCTTTCCCATGCTTGGTATTCTGGGAACCTTCATCGCCATTGCCATGTCGATGCCCGACTTCACTGTCAAAGACCTCGATGCACTCGATCAGGAGATTTCCATTTTGCTCTCCGGTATCGGTACAGCCTTTTACGCTTCTATTTACGGTATTGCACTTTCCCTCATCTGGATCTACTTTGAAAAACGTGGCGTCAGCAAAGTTGAGAAGAACCTCTACGATCTTGAGAAGCTCTACGAGAACCGTGTCTGGAAAAAAGCGGAGCTGATCAAACATGAACATATGCAGAGCGAACTCAAAGACCAGGAGATCGTTAAGACACTCAAAGAGACTTTCAATATGGATTTCATCAAAGAGCTGAACGACCAGTACCTCAAGAACTTCACAACCATCGTTTCCGATACGACAGACAGTTTTACACAAATTACCAAAGGGATGCAGCAGATATCCAGAGAGCTGCGTGATACGCTCGACCGCATAGAGAGCAGAGGAGAGAGTGTCAATGCGGTTGCTGCCATCAAAGAGAATATTGAAGGTTTCAACGAAAATGCCAAAAATCTTCAGCGCTCTATGCAGCGTTTTGACGGCAGTGTGGATCGTACGTTCGAAAAAATCGATGCGGAAATCGGTGATGTGGTCGAAAAGCTTGCGACCTTTTCGAGGATACTCTCCGAGCAAAACCAGGAGGTGCTCAAAACACTTGCTGCACTCAAAGAGAACAACGGAGCAGGTGAGTAATGTTCCGACGCAAAAGTACGGATGAGGGGAGCAACTTCTGGATCTCCTATGCCGACCTGATGGCAGGGTTGCTTTTTGTCTTCATCCTTCTCATCGGTGCCATTGTCTCCAAGTCGATGATCCTTAAAAATGATCTGCATACCAAAGAGGATCGGCTTACACAGCTCTCCTCTGCGCTTCAGAGCCGTGAAAAGACGCTTGAGGCACTGAGTGCAAACCTGCAAAAGAACAAAGCACTGCTCAGCCAGCGCGAAAAAGATCTCTTTTCCAAAAACCGTTCTCTTGAAGCACAAATGCACACCATACAACTTAAAGAGGCTGAGATTAAAAAACTCACCCGAATGCTGCTTGAAGCCAATACCCAAAAAGACAGACTGGCAGGCAAACTGGTGATTGTGCAGCATATGCTCAATGACACCAATGCGACACTTAACAGAAAGCTCAGGGACTACAAAGGCAAAATTGTTGTACTCTCCAGTGCACTCAGTGATGCAAACCAGACCATCAGAGCCAACGAGGCGCAGTTGCTTAAACTTGCCAGCGCACTTGACGAGAAACAGACAAAGTACGATGCACTCATAGAAAAGCTCCAGCATCAAAGAGCGAAGGTCAAGTCTCTGACAGGTATCCGTCTCAAAGTCATCGCAGCACTCAAGGATGCTTTGGGCAATAAAGTACGCATAGACAAGAAGAGCGGTGCACTCAAGCTTGCCTCCAATGTCCTCTTTGACAAAGGCAGTGCTGTGCTCAAAGAAGATGCCAAAGGGGAGCTCAAACGTGCGTTTGAAGAGTACATCGGGACACTTGTGACCAATCCGTCCATCAAACCTTACCTTGACAAGATCATTATCGAAGGGCACACTGACAGCGACGGTGGCTACCTCTACAATCTCGACCTCTCACAAAGACGCGCCTTTGCCGTCATGCATTACCTGCTAACGCTGGATATTGCCAAAAAATACAACCTCAAACCGCTTCTCGTGGCATCAGGACGTGCCTATCTTGACCCTGTCAAAGTCAACGGTGTTGAAGATAAAGAGGCGTCACGCCGCATTGAGATCAAGTTCAGGCTCAAAAACCGTGATGCGATGCATGAGATAGAGAAGGTGCTTGATGCCCAGTGACTTTGAACCAAAACGCATAAAAGAGGCCAAGGAGACACTTGTCCGGCAGCTTGAAAGTGTAAAGCGGATGCTTCACACACAAGAGGAGCAGAACAGGGAAGCAGAAAAAAATTCTGCTTCCCTGTTTTCCCGCTTTGCAGCCTATGTGAAAAGCCTATTTTGACAGAAGCGTTTTGCGTTTTTTCTGATACGCTCTAAATGCTTTCAGGTTTTTCAAATGCGTTGCATAGTCTGCTGCAAAGCTGTGGCTTCCGTCCGGGGTCAGCATAAAAAAGAGAAAATCACTGCGGGCAGGGAAGAGGGCAGCTTTGAGTGCTTCCATGGAAAAGGATGCCAATGGGGCAGGCGGTAATCCTTTGTACTTGTACGTGTTGTAGTAGCTTGTATCTTCTCTGATCCGCTCTGGGGTAACCACACGGTGGGAGTAGTCACCGTAGTTGAGTGTGCCGTCCATTTGCAGTTTCATACCTCTTTCAATGCGGTTGTAGATGACCGAAGCGATCAAGGGCATCTCTTCTGGGTTGTTGCTTTCTTTTTGGATAATGGAAGCAATGATCATCAACAGCTTGAATGTGTAAGCATCGACAGGCTTGTCGAAATAGCGTTTCTTAAACGCAACAAACTGGGCATCGGATTGTTCAAAAAGATAGTTTAATGCAGTATCTTCATCGGCACGTCTTGCGATGCTGTAGGTACCGGCCAGAATATCACCTTCAGCATAACGGGCGTGTATTTTGTAATGCTTTTCCAATATCCCCCTGTTGAGTTTCATGTCGTTTGCCAAACGCGAAAGAAGCTCTTTATGCGTTTCACCGGGATAGACGACAATATGCATGGCAGGAAGCGGATTTTGACTGAGCGAATGAAAAAAATGCCAGCGCCCGTCATGGGTATGCCCCACCTGATACCACCCTTGAAGCGGAAGTTCGCCTTCAGGAATGAGCCAGGCATCGAAACGGGTAATGTTGTAGCCGTTTTTTTTAAGGGTTTGGAGGATGCTTTTGGTATCGTTCGCATCAAAAAAGAGTACCTTTTCTTTTTCTCCAATGGGGAGCAGAAAATTGTATGCCAGCAGAAATATAAAAAGTACAAGCAGCGCTTCAAGCAAACGGATGAAATGCTTGAAACGTCTAATCATCTTACTCGGTTTCTAAAAAGTCTTTTTCCCAGAAAAAGTCGATCCATTCATCGGTTTCATGCAGCCAGTAGTCAGGTTCGATGCAGGAGCTTGCTTTGTAGAAGAGTGTAGCACTTTTAAAAGTGATGTCGGGGTAGCGCTCCTGCAGCACGGTAAGTACTGCGCGCAGTGTCTGTCCAGAGTCGGCAATGTCGTCCAAAATGAGCACTTTTTTTGCACCACTGAGTTCGGGGAGGTTAATGAGTTTGGGATGGGAGCGCTTTACCTCGCCGTCATAGAGAATGGAGTTGATGGTAAAGAGGTTGCGGTTGTCTGTTGCTTCAGCGTAGGCCTGTGCAAGTGTCAGACCGCCCCGTGCAATGGCAAGCAGGGTGTCAGGTTCAAACTCTTTTGTCTCTTTGACAAGTGTTTTGACATCGTTTACAAAAGTAGGGTAGTCGTAGTATTTTCCCATGGTACACTCCTTTTAAACTTCTTCACCACTATAGTAGAACTCATCGAGACCCTCGAGAAATGCCAACAGCAGTCCGTCCGGACAGACTTTGAAGTTTTTGTGATCCTCTTTGCGAAAGAGTGATTTGAGCTCCTGTTTGCCAAGGGGTGCATCACCAAGTCCAAAGATGATCTCTGTCTCCATCTCTTTGAGTTCCAGGGCAATACGCAGTTTTTTGAGAATAAGGTTGTTTGTAAGGTCTACAGCGGCTTCCTCTTCTGATTTTTTGGGAGACGGCCCGCGTTTGAGGGTAATGAGCCCGTCCAAAAATACGCCGAGTTCTTCATAACTGCAGGGTTCCCCGCTGTTACCGAGTATCTCTTCTATGCGTTCTTTTGAGACGGGGTATGCCTCTTTTGCATACGCTTCGGCTATGGTATCCGTGTCAAGCTTGAGTGCTGTAGCAATGCGCTGTACAACTTCATTGGTAAAAGCAGCCATCTTATTTACTGTCACACTTGGTTGCTTTGACTGTGGTGACAAACCCGATGCTCACATCACTCCACGTTTTACCCTTGTGCAGGTCATAGCAGGCACGGTTGATGCTTTTCAGTGCGCTACCGGCGGCAAAATCCATGAGGTCTATGTTCCCCTGTGCCTTGAAAAGTCCTTTTTCATAGTGGTAATCCAGGGGTGTCGTGACGGTTTTACCGTTCATTGTCAGTGCCACTTCAAGCTTTCCGGTGTAGGGCTTGCCTTTGGTATGTGCATCGGGGGTGACAGAAAGAATTTTTCCCGTGATCTTCGGTGTTTTCATTTGTTTGAAAAAGTATGTGACCAGTTTCCCGTCACGGACAGTATTGCCGCTATCGACCTTTGTCGTATCGATGGTGACGGTAGATCCTTCAAAGAGTGCTTTGAAGTTCTTTCCTTCTTTGTGGGCAGGATGATAGGAGAGTGAAGGGAGTTTTCCCTTGACACCGATCTTTTCAGGGGTCTTGTAGGCTTGCCAGACAATATCGACACTGTCATTCTGTACAAGTGTACAGCCCCCTTTTGCATAAAGCAGTGTCCCGGCAAGAAGGAGGGCAGTTGTCAGTGTTTTTTTCATTGTATGGCTCCTTGGAAGCATTATTTCTTTGCAGCAGCCTTACTGAGCTCCTGCAGCATGATATGCATATTTCTAATGATACCTAAACAATTCTTATCTTTAATGTTGTGTTTAAGCGTCCAGTATTCGGGATTGGTATAGGAGATGGTCGTTTTGCCTTCATAGTCTGTCGTAAAGAGCATGCGAAGGGGAAGATCAAGCCCCATAGAAGGGTTACACTCCATTAACTTCGTTCCCATCTTCGGATTGCCGAAGAGCACAACTGTTTCAGGACGCAGATCCATACCGGCTTTTTTGGCAATAGCTGCATGGTCAATGGTAGCAAAGTGCATCAAATGTTTTTCTTTGATGATCTTCAGAAATTTTGAAACAGCCGTAGGCAGGTTGTTTTGGGAAGGCACACTTTCGAAGAATGCCCCTTTTTTATTGTCACAGCCTGTCAGCGCCAGCAGAAGTATTGCTGCCAAAAATAGTTTTTTCATAGGTACATTCCTTGCTAAACATTAAATCTGAAATGCATTACATCACCGTCCTGAACGATGTACTCTTTTCCCTCAAGGCGCATTTTGCCTGCCTCTTTGGCTCCCTGTTCCCCGCCGTATTCGATGAAGTCTTCATAGCTGATTACTTCGGCACGGATAAAGCCTTTTTCAAAATCATTGTGAATGACAGCAGCGGCCTTCGGTGCCGTCGTCCCCTGACGAATAGTCCAGGCACGCACCTCTTTGACACCGGCTGTAAAGTAGCTCATCAGTCCCAGTTTTTCAAACCCTTTACGGATGATCTGCTCCAGTCCGCTCTCTTCGACACCGAGCGATTCAAGCATTTCCATCTTCTCTTCTTCGTCAAAATCGACCATCTCTTCCTCGACCTTGGCACAGAGTTTGATCACTTCACGGTTACGCTCTTGGGCATAGGCTTTGAGCGCTTTCACATACGCGTTGTCTTCGGCAAGTCCGTCTTCATCGACATTGGCACCGTAGATGATCTCTTTGTTGCTCAGCAGCCTCAGATCTCTAAGCAGTGTAATGAACCCTTCATTCTCTTTGTCAGGGAATGTAGACGCAGGCTGTCCCTCTTCAAGGTGTTTCAAAAGTGCTTCGGCAACGGGAAGCTGCAGTTTCGCCTCACGGTCGTTCCCTTTGGCCTTTTTTTGCATCGTAGCAATACGTTTCTCCAAAGCATCCATATCGGCCAGCAGCAGTTCTGTTTCGATGATTTCAATATCACGCACCGGGTCGATGCTGCCTTCAACATGGGTGATGTTCTCATCTTCAAAACATCTGACGATTTGCAGGATCACTTCAGTCTCACGGATGTTGCTGAGAAACTTGTTGCCAAGCCCTTCACCCTTGCTTGCACCCTTGACCAGCCCGGCAATGTCAACAAAGTCAAGTGTCGAGTGCTGTACACGTTCAGGATTTACAATTTTGGAAAGTTCGTCCAGACGCTTGTCCGGTACGGGTACCACTGCCTTGTTCGGCTCAATAGTACAGAAAGGGTAGTTTGCGCTCTCAGCGTTTTGCGCTTTGGTCAGCGCGTTGAATGTGGTCGATTTTCCTACGTTGGGCAGTCCAACAAGTCCGATGCCAAGTCCCATAATGATCCTTCATAAATAAGTGGCATGATTTTAGCGAAATCTTCGTGAAAAGGCGGTTAGGGTACACACAAATGTGCCATTGCTTCCGGATATTCCCGCATGCGGCAAAGCCTTTCGGCCTCTTTGGTAATGGCCTCTGCCTCAATTGATGTGCTCATATCATCCATTTCAACCGTTGTCGCCTCTTCCATAAGGCCAAGCGAAACAAGGTTCTCAAGAATGGCATAAGCCATATCGATCGTTGAAGAAACCTTGACGATTTCACAGCGGGCGTAACGGGGGATGGGGAATGCAACTTCCGCCACCCGCAGTGTAGGGTCGCTGCCCGGTATCTGCTGTGCCCCGAACAACGGCTTTGAGGCGGTTTTTGCCAAAGCAAAAGAGGGGATGAAACGGCTTAGATGCTTGATGGCTTTTTGGGTACGTTCCTTTGTTTCACGCCATGTCCAGTCGGCTTCTATTTTTTCAACAAGGTTTTGCGGCAGCTGCGGCTGACAACTGAGCGGTGTGCTTGCAACAAGACCATCTTCATACAGGGTAATATCCTTGGTCATACCATGCAGCTGTACATGCCCCTGTGGATAGGGCGTGAACTGTCCCATACCTCGCGGTGTACCGCGTTCACCCTGAAAGATAATCTCTGGCCAGAGATAGGCGCTTTCCGCTTCCCACTGTGTGACATAGGCAGCCTTGAACTCAACCATACGTTCACAGGGTACGCCGACCATGTCATCGATCTTGCCTGTCTGGTAGCCTGCAGCATTGACAAGATAATCAAACGTCTCTGTTTTGGTATCGGTTTGCACAGACCATCCATCCGTGTCCCGTTGTACTTTTTTGACATCTGTAGAGAGGTGCAGGGTGATATTGGGATCCTTTTTCAGTTCAAGCATCAGCCTCGCACCGATACGAAAGAGATTGAGTCCGTACTCCTGCACCAGTATGACAGGAAACTGAAGCTTGTCAAGGTCGGCCTTCTGTGCAAAGGGAATCATCCACTCATCGAGCGTTTGGGGTTTCTCTTTCACCGTTTCATTTTTGAGAGCCTCTATGGCTTCTCTCTCATAGCATTTGAAATAGATAGACGGATCACCAAGCACCTGGTTTTCTGCATTGTCGGCAACAAGTGCCGCATAGCGTGCTCTCAGCTTTTCCAGCCGTGGCATCAGGTGCTGTGTACTTCTGTTGCAGTAGGCCGGCAATGCAACAATGGTAGGGCGGTGGTCGACACCGTGCGGGTAGAGCCGTGCAAAGTCAATGGATTGTTTCAGCAGCGTCAGGCACTGCTCATCACTGATCTCGGGGTAGAGGTTGCCCCCGGCATGCAAATGGCAAAAAGGCGGTCCGCTTACCAGACTGGCTGCTTTTTCAAAGAGGGTAACTTTCGCTCCCGCTTTGGCAAGGAAGCGTGCAGCGGTACTTCCTGCAATACCGCCGCCGACAATGGCTATTTTCGGTTGTGTTTGAGGCACCTGTTCTCCTTTTTTTGTACCAATATATAAAAGCATAAAAAGGTGCTGTAAGGGTACAGCACCCTAAAGGATGTTTAATAGTTCTTCAAATTTTTCGATGACCACATTTGGTTCATATATCCTGATATCTTCACCGTAATTATATCCGTATGTTACGCCTATTGCATCCATACCGCAGGCTTTTGCGGCAAGCATATCATTTTTGGAATCTCCGACAATAACCGCATCATCTACCGTTATATCCATTGTTTCACACAAATGCAGCAGCGGCATCGGGTCGGGCTTTTTTTTCGGCAAACTATCTCCGCCCAGCCATGCTTCAAACAAGTCTGCCATACCGAGTCCCTCAAGGATCGGAGAAACGAACTGCTCTGGTTTATTGGTGACGATGGCCAACCTGTAGCCGCGTGCTTTCAGCATTTTTAGGGTTTCAGCTACATGCGGGTAGGGGCGTGTTGCTTCGCAAAGATGCTTCCGGTAGGCGGCAAGAAAGCGTGACAGTGCATCTTCAAAAAGGGTTTCATCGATCTGTTTACCCTCGATGTCCCGCTCTCCAAGCAGGGCGCGCCTGACCAGTGTCTGCGCCCCGTTGCCGACCCAGTAACGGATGATACTTTCACTGAAGGGTTTTCTGCCAAGTTGCATCAGCATTTCATTGACCGCCAGTGCAAGATCAGGCACACTGTCAATGAGGGTACCGTCAAGGTCGAAAAAAATGGCTTTTTTCTCTTTCCAGTTCAAAGCTAAACCCCCTAATTTTTATCATATGTGCGGATTATACTGAGTTAGGGTAAAATGTCAAATCAAAACGCCAAATCAACCTGAAAGAAGCCATTTATGAAACGTATCTACCCGCTTAATATCAAAAACGAATTTGTATTCAACGCCTCACCGCGCGATTTTACTGTTGAAGAGATTCCGCTCTATCCCTTTACCGGAGAAGGGGAGCATCTGGTGCTGAAGGTACGTAAAAAAGAGGCAACAACATGGGAGATGCTCGATGCCTTTGCCGATTTTCTTGGCATCAGACGGCGTGACATCGGCTATGCAGGGCTCAAAGACAAGCATGCGATGACCATCCAGTACATTTCGCTGCCTGCAAAGTTCGAAGAGAAACTGCAACACTTCAGCCATGAAAAGATAAAAATACTCGACACTACCCGGCACAGCAACAAAATACGTATCGGCCACCTTAAGGGTAACCGCTTCGAGATACGGCTGAAAAAGGTGCTTGGTGTCCAGAAAGAAAAGCTCGATTCAGTTCTTAAATGGATCAAAGCCAATGGCGTTCCCAACTATTTTGGCGACCAGCGCTTCGGTACCAACGGAAACAACTGGGAAGATGGAAAAAAGCTCATAGACGGTACGCTGAAAATGCGTGACAGGAAAACACGGGAGTTTCTGATGGGCTCCTACCAAAGCCGGCTTTTTAACCGCTGGCTGGCCAAACGGATGGAAATCAACCTGCTTTTGGAGAAATTTTCAGAAGAGGAGGTTGAAAGCCTGATGCAACTGCCACAGGGGGCGCTGAAAGGAACGAAAGCACAGCCGAACTTCTACAAACTTCTTACGGGTGACTTGATGATGCACTATCCTTACGGCAAACTGTTCAGCGTTGAAGATGCTGAAACCGAAGCAGCGCGTTTTGCCACCAAAGACACGGCACCCACAGGGCTGATCCCCGGCAGCAAAACCAAACGCGCTACAGACATTGCCGGCATCATAGAAGCAGAGTTTGACGAACCCATGAAACTCTACGGGGCAAGACGCTACGCCTGGGTACAGGTGACGGAGATAGAAAAACGCTACATCGCGGAAAAAGCACACTATGAACTTGGATTTGTATTGCCTAAAGGGTCGTATGCAACGAATGTGCTGGATGTGCTGCGAGGAGAGGCGGTGAGAGCATAAACTGGACAGTCAGTTGCTACCTTCTTCCTGAGAAAACAGGCATATCAACTTTACAACAAACCTATGATGAGAGGTTTAGTGCCACGTCCTGAACGGATGTTTCACAAGGTAGGCATTACGGTAGCGAGGGTCGTCTGAAACTTCAACCGTGACCCATTCGGGTTTTTCAAACACTTCCTCTTCACTGGAAAGTTCAATTTCGGCGACTATCAGCCCTTCATTCTCTCCCTCAAAAATATCAAGTTCCCACGTATGTCCTGCATAGGGAAGCAAATAACGCTTTTTGTCAATGTACGGTCTTTCACAAAGCTGTGTGAGCATTGCTTCGGCATCGGAAAGCGGAACAGGGTACTCAAACTCCGAGCGGGTCACACCGCTTGTCCTCCCTTTGAGTGTAAGAAACGCTTCCTTGTTTCGGATGCGTACACGCACCGTAGCATTCCTGGCAGCAATGTAGCCCTGTTTAATGGTGTAGGGTGTAGGAAGGGGAGGAAGTTTTGAAGTATCCACAAGAAATTTGCGCTCTATCTCCAGTGCCATATTACTTTTGCTCTTTTTTACGGGCAATATCGGCACCAAGTGCAGCGAGTTTACCTTCAAGGTTGTCATAGCCTCTGTCAAGATGGTAAATACGGCGGACATTCGTCGTTCCCTCGGCAACCAGTCCGGCAAGCACCAGTGCGGAAGAAGCACGCAGATCGGTTGCCATCACATCGGCACCGTAGAGCTTTTCAACCCCTTTGACTGCGGCGGTACTGCCTTTAAGCCAGATATCGGCACCGAGACGGTTGAGTTCGCTGACATGCATGAAGCGGTTTTCAAAAAGGCGCTCCTCAATGAGACTTTCACCGTCTGCAATGGCGGCAACCGCCATGAACTGAGCCTGCATATCGGTCGGGAAACCGGGGTATTCAACCGTAATAAGGTTCACAGGCTTGATCGTTTCTGCCGGATGAATGGTAACAGTGTCATTGTCAATATCGAAACCAAAACCCATGGTTTCCAGTTTGTCCAGGGAGGCACGGATATGCTCTGCATTGACCTTGTGAAGGGTAATAGAGGAGTTGGTAATGGCACCGGCACAAAGATACGTACCCGCCTCGATACGATCCGGGATGATCTCTGTTTCAGGGAAGGTAAGTGGTTCGCCGCCTGTTCCTTCAATGATCAGTTCATTCGTACCAATGCCTTCTATGACCACACCGGCTGAAGCAAGCATGTCACAAAGCTGAACGATCTCCGGTTCTTTAGCTGCGTTAATTATGGTGGTGGTACCCTTTGCAAGTGCGGCCGCCATCAATGTATTTTCCGTTCCGCCAACCGTAATCTTGTCAAAAATGATCTTTGCACCCTTCAGCCCTTCGGGTGCAACAGCATGGACATATCCGCTTTTTATCTCTATCTTAGCACCCATTGCCTCCAAGGCTTTGAGATGCAGGTCGATGGGACGCTGTCCTATGGCACAACCGCCGGGAAGGCTCACTTCACACTCTCCAAAACGGGCAAGCAGAGGGCCGAGTACAAGAATGGATGCACGCATTTGCGAGACAATCTCATAGACAGCTTTATGTGAGTTGATGGAACTATTGTCTATGTAGGCAACCGTATCTTCATGTGTAACATTGCCGCCAAGCATTGTCAGCAGTTTGAGCAGGGTACGAATGTCAACAACATTGGGAAGGTTGGTCAGTGTGACCGGTTTGTCGCTCAGTATAGTCGCGGCGATAACAGGCAATGCAGCATTCTTCGCACCGCTGATCGTGATGCTCCCGCTTAACTTTTTCCCGCCGTTAATTTGAAGATAATCCATCTCTATTCCTAAAATAATGTAATATGTGATTTTATCCAAAGATCATTAAACAAGAAGTAATATATTATATAATATTAGAAATATTACTTTTTTACATTAAAAAATAGAAAATATTCATATTATTCAGTATGGTTTTAAAGAAAGTATTATAAAAAGTGGTGTACTATATTTTCTAATATTTAGTTTTTGATACGGGAACGCCCGTTATAAAGGGGAACAATGTCAAGCAGTCTGGAAAAGCTCAGGGCACTTACAAGCAAACTCGAAGAGAAGCTGGAGCAGAAGGAATCGCAACCGAAAGTAAAGGCAACAGAAACAGAACCCGCCATGCCGGTCAAAGAAACTGTTACTGCACCAACTTCCCCAAAAAGCATCAAGCCAACTGCACAACCTGTTGCAAAAGTCTCCTTTGAAACGGTTCGCCAGGAAAATATTGACCGTGTAAAGACTCTCTTTGAAAATCTCAAAATTTTTGAAAAATCTCCGGATTTCGACCATATCTTCGACTACAAGGCAATGAACCTTTCGGGTATCGGACTGAAAGAAGAGGATTTCGGCCAGGTAAGAGAAGGCAAGTATATTCAGGTCATCGCCATTACCTATGAACCGGACAAAACAGGAAAGAAGAAAGCCAAAAACATTTCACTCGGCTATTTCGGAAAAGCCGAAACACTTGACCCCAGACTCAAAAACAATATCATCGAATTTGTGCTGCGCTGGCGCTATGAGAAAGCCTTTCAAAACGTGGAACACTATAAAGATCTGATTGAAAAAATAGACCGTCCCAAAGATAGTCTGTTTTAATATTATCTCCAAAAAATAACATTTAAATCACTTTCAGCTATTTCTCTCGCTTATTTTATTTTTTTCATTTAATATAATTTTTTATGTGCTATAATCAATTACTGAAAAAAATCTGAGGGAAGAAACATGAAGAAAAACAGAAATATCTCTACACTTGTTCTGTCTACTGTTGCATTGCAGCTTGCAATTGTACCAGTGCAGTTAAATGCATTCCGTGCTCCGGATACATCCAAAAAGGTACAAAGCCTTGCAGTCAAAAAGGTAGACTTGGAACGGAATGCAAACTTGAAAACAATATCCAAACGGCATCTCAACAAAAAGGTTGTAAGTGACGCTGCGTTCACAGCAACAAGCCTGGCACAGGAAATCTTTAACAATGGTTTGGATTATGCACTCTCAGCACCCATTGCCAAAACACAGGCTGTGAATGGCTCATCTTTTGCCACTATCCGGAAAGAACTTAAAGATCCGCTTGGATTTACGCACATCCGTACAGTACAAAAATATAAAAATATTCCTGTAGTCGGGGCAGAAGTTATTATCCATATCAATAACAAAAATACCGTCTATATGATTAATGGAAAGTATCAGCCTGATCTGAATATGGATGTAACCCCTAAAGTATCAGCCAAAAAAGCCCTGGAGATCGGACTTTCGGAGCAGAGCGGAAAAAGCAATATGCATGTAGGGAAACAGCCCTCACTGGTTATCTATGATAAAAAACTTGCATGGTTTTATACGATTGAATATGACGGCAGTGAACCGGGCAATGTATACTACTATGTTGATGCCAAGACCGGTAAACTCCTCAACAGCTACAACAGTATCAAATATGCGGCACCTTCCCAGGCAAACGGGGCAGCAGCAAATGTTACGGGAAACCGTCTGAATGGTGAAGACGGCAGTAATGTAACCATTGGCGGCTTTAAAGAAGATGCATCAGCCAGTAATAACTATTTTCTCTACAGTTTTACCAACAAATGGGGCGTCTACGATACCGATGCCGGAGACTGGGAACAGCAGGCATCTTCTGCCTGGGGCAGTGCCGATCCTGCCGCAGTTTCCTGTGCAAATAACATGGAAGCGACACAAAATTATGTCTCAACCATTTTGAACAGAGACAGCTTTGATAACAATGGGGCATTTGCGGAAGCAGATGTCCATGTCGGTGACAACTATGTCAATGCCTACTGGGATGGCAATAAATTCAATTTTGGTGACGGTGACGGGTCAACGTCAAACCCGCTGACGGTTCTTGATGTTGCAGCCCATGAATACGGGCATGCTATTACACAATATACATCCAACCTTGAATACCAGAATGAATCCGGCGCCCTCAATGAAGCCTATTCCGATATTCTCGGTACTACAGTGGAATTCCATGTGCAAAGTGACGGGACATCAGCTTACCCTGATGCTGTCGCAGGAGAGTCAGACTGGCTCATGGGAGAAGACTGCTGGGTGAGCGATACAGCATTGAGAGACATGAAAAATCCACAACGTTATAATCAGCCCTCATATTACATGGGTACCAACTGGTATACGGGTACGGGTGACAATGGCGGGGTGCATACCAACAGCGGTGTTGCCAACTTTGCCTTCTACCTTTTGGCGGAAGGTGGTGCCGGCAGCAATGACGGACATGATTACAACATTACAGGAATAGGCATTTCCCAGGCGGCGGCAGTAGCCCTGAGAGCGAACTATGTCTACCACACTTCTACTACAGATTATGCAGCTGCAAGAGAAGACTGGATACAGGCTGCGGAAGATTTGGGCTACAATACCCAAACCGTTGCTGCCGTATGGACAGCATGCGGGGTGGAAAAAGTTATTCCGACACCGCCTGAATATACTATGAGTGATACAGCACCATATGCTTTTGAAGACATCAGCACGACGGGTACCAATCTTTCATTGGGAGATGATGCCTCTGCAAATATAACATTCCCATTTGATTTTTCGTTCTACAAAAATACCTATAACAGTGTCAATGTGAATTCAAACGGAACCCTTTCCTTTACCAGTACTGACACTTCCTACTCAAATGGAGCCATTCCAAACAGTGCCTTCCCCGATATGATTGCCGTATTCTGGGATGACCTTAACCCTTCCGGTGGTGGCGCAGTCTATTGGGAAGTCAAGGGTACTGCACCTAACCGAAGACTGATAGTCCAATGGAATGATGTCATACACTATGGCGGTTCAGACGGCGGAACTTTTGAAGTCATCCTTTACGAAGGAAGCAATAAAATTCTGATGCAGTATGCGGATGTGAACTTTGGAGATTCGGGTATAAACAATGGTGCTTCAGCCACTGTAGGTATTCAAAAAGACAGTAAGCAGGGGCTTCAGTACTCTTCCAATACTGCTGACTTAAGAGACGGATTAAGTATTCTCTTTGCACCCAAAACATTTGGTATGTCACCTGTATATTATCTCCTTTTCTAAGTAGAGAAACACATTCAAGAAGTTTTTCCGTTTTTATGCGGGAAAACTTCTTATCCAAAATATATGTATTCCCAAACTGTTTTCTATACTAATCAAAAATCTGCTACAATCCTCTTCTATTTCAACACTTACAATTGAAGGAAATTCATGCATCTTGAACTGACTCCCGAAGCACTTCTCAAGCAGCTTGGCTACTCTGTAACCGAACAGACACTCAAACAGGTACATACCATTCTTGACAATACCCCCGGTATACAAACATTTTTGCCTCATATTCCCTCGTTTGCCGATGCGCTTGCGGTAGAGAAAGGCTACATTGCCATGTCCAACTCTGAAGACTACCTGAAGATCAAATGTGAGGAGGATGCCAATGCCGACAACCTCTCTGCCTTTACCGAGCTGGTAAACCGTTGGGCTGAAAAATACAAGCTTCAGCTGAAAAAAGTCGACAACAAAAATACCTACTACATCATCGGTCACGCATAAGTGCCGCTCTCAGCCCTCAATGACGAGCAGCTGAGTGCTGCCACGGCTGCCCCCGGTCATAACCTCATTATTGCCAGTGCAGGTACAGGAAAAACATCGACCATCGTCGGACGTATTGCCCATCTGCTCAACAGCGGTGTGGAACCGCAGAAAATCCTGCTGCTTACCTTTACAAACAAAGCTGCGGGAGAGATGATCGCCCGGTTGGAGCGTTTCTTTCCCAAAAAAGTAGTTTCCAGGATCGAATCGGGTACTTTTCATGCTGTCAGCTATCGATGGCTCAAGGAACTTCACCCGAATCTTGCACTCAAACAGCCTGGAGAGCTCAAAACACTCTTTCGCAGTATTTATGAAAAGCACAACTTCGAGCGGATGAATGTCGATGTCGCCCCGTTTTCTGCAACCTACCTCTACGAGATGTATTCTCTTTACCAGAACGCCTCACTTGACGGTTTCGATGTCTGGTTTCTGGAAAAATACCCCGAGCACGAACTTCTGATGGATACCTACATGCATATCGTCGAAACGTTTGAAGAGGAGAAAATCACTTATGGTTTTGCTTCATTCAATGACCTACTGCTGCGTATCAAAGCACATTTGGAAGAGAACCACATTCCTTTCGATGAAGTACTGGTCGATGAGTACCAGGACACCAATACCCTCCAAAGTGCGCTCATCGACACACTCAGACCGAAATCACTCTTTTGTGTGGGTGATTATGACCAGAGTATTTACGCCTTTAACGGTGCCAACATTGAAAATATTGCCACTTTCGGTACACGTTACCCTGAAGCAAAGGTTTTTACGCTCAAAACCAACTACCGCTCCACGGCGCCTATTCTCTCGCTGGCGAATCGTGTCATTGAACGAAACGAACGCATCTACCCCAAAAAGCTCGAAGTAGGCAGACACGGCAAGACACACCCGCCAAAACTGCTCATTTACAACGATCTTTTCGAGCAGTATCAGGCCATTGCCCACTCCATAAAGCATACCCATGTGCCCAACGATGATATTGCCGTCATTTTCCGTAACAACTCTTCTGCTGACGGTATAGAGGCAAGCTTGAGAGAGCTGGGTATCACCTGCAAGCGAAAGGGCGGTACAAGCTTTTTCGATGCCAAAGAGATCAAGTTCCTTCTCGATATGCTCTCGCTTCTGGTCAACCCCAAGGACATGATGGCGTTCATTCACATCTTCGAATATGCATCCGGTATCGGCTCGGCACTCTCCAAAGAGATGTTCCAGTGCTTTGTCCATTTTGGCAAAGGAAGTTTCCGGCAGGGGGTACTCCACCCCGTACAGACTGACCTGCCCAAACTCAACCCCAAAAAGAATGTTCAGCTGGGGCTTTTTGATGATGATTTTGAGATAGGCTCAGCCACACGCTTCAGACATCTTGACCTTCCTGCAGAGGTCTATGCCC
The DNA here is from genome assembly GCA_027019175.1 of Sulfurovum sp. Classification (GTDB taxonomy): domain Bacteria; phylum Campylobacterota; class Campylobacteria; order Campylobacterales; family Sulfurovaceae; genus Sulfurovum. Next base: position 24,526 of record JALUXB010000069.1, read on the forward strand.
ATCCGCTGCTTAAACATCCCAAAATTACGCAGGAGGGTGTGAAGTTCTTCGAAAAGTTTTACCGTCTCATGGCACATACCGACCCCTATGAAGCCCCTTCCAAAACACTGCAGACGATTATCGGCTCAAGGCTTTACGAGGGGATTGTAGAGACCCTCTCCACCCAGCGCGGCCGTTTGAAAACAGGTGAGATCGATGAAGAGAAAAAGAAAACAGCCAGAGAACGCATACTCAGAAAAGCCCGTCTGCTGCTCGATCTCAGCAGACAGTACAAGGAGCTTGGACGCTTTGTCAATGCTATGGTACTCGGCGGCGGTGAGCTGAGCGAAGGTGAGGGTGTAAACCTGCTGACGGTACATGCCAGCAAAGGGCTGGAGTTCCCTGAAGTCTATGTCGTCGACCTGGTGGACGGCCGCTTCCCCAACCGCAGGATGATGAGTTCCATCGAAGAGGAGCGCAGGCTATTCTATGTTGCTGTGACACGGGCAAAGGACAAGCTCTACCTCTCTCTGGCCAAGTATGATAAGGTCAAGAAGGTAGAGTATACCCCCTCACAGTTTCTCTATGAGGCGGGGCTGATCAAAGGGGAGTTTGTTGAGCCCGAACAGCGCAAAGGCAAAAAGAAAGAGAGTGCCTAACAGTACTCTCAGTAGGGTATCTTGTCCGGGTTTTCATACCACTGCGTAAAAAGCGTTTCACACGCTTGTGAAGGTGTATGCTCAAAGTGGACAGGGTCGGGCTTCTTTCCAAGAATAATTTCTGTAATCAGTGAATCGTCAAAGCCGATGGCCGCAGCCTGTGCCTTGGTATTGCAGTAGTAGACACGATCGATGTGTGCCCAGTGAATGGCTGAAAAACACATGGGACAGGGTTCCCCTGTAGCGTAGAGTGTACAGCCTTTCAGCCGAAAATCATTCAGGAAAGCCGAAGCATTGCGTATAGCAACCATTTCGGCATGGGCAGTAGGGTCTTTGTGCTTAACCACTTCATTGTGTCCGCGCGCAATAATCTTTCCTTCCTTGACTATGACCGCACCAAAAGGGCCGCCGTCACCTGATTCAATACCCTTTTGCGCCTCTCTGAAGGCTTCGCGCATAAATGCATCCATCAGCTTTTCCAGCGTTTGTCCCGAATGCTCATCTGTTTGCTTACTTCATCATAGGCAATATCAAAGAGGTCTATCTCCTTGATGAGCGAACTCAGTTTCTTGTAGCCGTAGTTCAGGGGAGAAAAGGACGATTTGTTGTTAATGTACTGTCCGACTTCAGAAAGGTTCGCCCAGCCGTAGTCATCTGCAGTCTGTTCAACAGCAGTACGCAGCAGATTGACCAGCCAGCTGTCCTGACGAAGCTCTCTGCCTGTTTTGCGTTTCTTCTCTTTCTCAACCGGTGTCTCAGCTGTACCGTCCGCATGGTTCTCCATCAGGTTTTCGGTAAAGATGAACTGTGAACAGGCGGCCATAAAGGGCTTTGGTGTCTTCTTCTCACCAAAGCCGAATACTTTAATACCCTCTGCCTGCACACGCATTACCACCGGGGTAAAGTCGCTATCACTCGTAGCGAAAGCAAAGGCATCAATGTCTTTGGTGTGCAGCAGATCTATCGCATCGATGGTCATCAGGATGTCGGTAGCATTCTTGTTCTTGGAGTAGTCGAACTGCTGAATGGGCTTAATGGCGAACTCCAGCAGTTTGTCTTCCCAGTTTTTCAGGTTCTCTTTCGTCCAGTTGCCATAAGCCTGGCGGATATTTACCACGCCGTATTTGCTCAGTTCGTTGATGATACCCTCTATCGAGCGGTGCGAAATATTGTCACAGTCGATAAAGAGGGCAATGTGGTCTTCTTTTTTTGTCATAAAACTTCTTTTTTGGAAGTATTATAGCAAATCTCCTTTACCAAATGTAAATGGGTCACTCAGACGGCGTGTAATAGGAGAGGGTACTTCGGCCGAATTTCTTCTTTTTGACTTTGCTAAGTGAACCGATGGTTTCGGGCATGGTAAGGTTGGTCATGTGTTCAACAGCAACCATTTCACACACTTCGGGCTCTATTTGCTCTATGAGAGCAAGGGTTTTGTCGTACACATCATCCATACCGTCACGGGTGGAGAAGGGCGGGTCGAAGTAGAAGTAGGTCTTCTCTCCGGTACGTTTTACCAAAGCATACACATCAGCAAACTTTTCAAAACTGTCTCCGTAAAAAGCGTGGCATCTGCCCGGGTCTGTCTGCTTGATGTTGTTTTCCAGTGACTGAAAGGCGATGCGGTTGTATTCCATAAAGAAGCATTCTGCTGCACCTCTGCTGAGCGCTTCAAGCCCGACAGAACCGCTCCCGGCGAACACTTCAACAAAATTTTTGCCGATGATCTCGAACTGAACCGTATTGAAGAATGATTCTCTCAAAATCGATTTGGAACTGCGTGTCGTAGCAATGTCGGGAATTTCAATGGTTTTGCCTTTGAACTCCCCTGCTATGATAGTAGTGGTGAAGAGTTTGATCTTCTCTTTGTGTCTGCGTTGGTTTTTCATGCTGACATTCTACCCAAAAGCATCAAAATTTCACAATGGTCTTGAGCGTATTGATAAGCCTGCTTTCAGGCTTGGTATCTCTGCGCTCTTTGCCCGGTTCGGTAGTGGTAATGATGGTTCTTCCCGTAATAAGTTTTGTACCGTCTTTTTTACGGACACCCCAGTAGGTATGCATGATAACCGGTTCTCCTTTGTACTGCCCAAGGTAAAGCACAATGTGTCCAGGCACATAAAGCAGAGAACGGAAGGGTTCCGCTTCACGGATGATCTTTTTCTTTTTGGCATTTTTGGGCATACCTTTAATATAGACCGACTGCCCGTCCTGTGCCTGTTTGCTGGAGTTGCGTCTTAGAAAAATGCCAAATACACCGAGAAAATCACGGGTGGTCGCCGAGCAGTCACGGCATCCGTATCCGCCGCCCCATCCGTAGGGTTCATTGTAAAATTCTCTGGCAACCTTCGCCACATTGTGTGCCGTAAACGGCAGCGGTTTTTTGGCAATGATCCCTTTGGTACGCACCTGTACTTTTTTAATAAGCGCCTGTCCGTTGGCACTTCTTGCCGCCGCAAGGTAACGTACACCGTCCTTGGCAACAGGGAAAAGGGTACCAAGTTTGACGAAACTGACGGGTTTGCCTTTTTCATTGTAGAGGCGAAGGTTGTCTTTGACGGTCATGGCATACCGTCCGTTTTTGAAACGGCGTATAAATTTCCTGTCTACAAAGGCAATGTCACTGACCTTTACCCAGCCAAAAGCGTAAGAACCACGCACGAAAGCCCACTTTCGGTCTTTGGAAAAATGCGACACATACAGCGGTACATTCATGTGCAGCGCAGAGTTCTGGTTGTAGTTGAACGGAAAGCCTTCACCCGGTTTGCGGGGGTCAAGGTAAAAAGCCTGTGCGGTAGGCAGGGCATGGACATTCGTTCGCTCTGTGGTGATGGCATAGTAGTGCTTGGAATCTTTTGCCTTGTAATTGGCATTGGCGATCCATCGTTTGTAGACAGAAGCAGGAATCTCTTTTCGGTTGACGGTATATATCTTGTTACGGGTCACAAAGCGTACTTCCCAGCCGAAATCTTTGAGGGGAATGTCGAGTTTATGCAGTTTCCACGGTTTGAAGTATTTGCGGTTAAAGGCTTCATCTGCACGTTTCTGTCTCGATTTTGGCCAGGGTTTGAGCTGCCTGGCATAGTACGCCGGATCCTGTGGGATACGTTTCATGTCGGCAACCATCCCTTTGGGCATATGGTCAATACGGCTGGGGTGGCGTTTGCTTGGTTTGAGCAGATAGTCTGCATGGATACTGGCTGTCAGCATCAAAAAGAAAAAGAGCATAAGAAAAGAGTGTTTTTGCATTCCATATCCGTCACGTTGGTTTGAAGGAATCATAATACAGTTTGATTAACCATTGGTGTACTTCAAAACAGTTCTCTTCCTAACTATTAAAAGATATTATAAAATAAAACTAATTTATACTTTGTTATAATGATCCCATTAAAGGAAAGGAGGGGAACAATGAAGTGGTACAACAGTGTCAAAATCAAGCTGATTGGCTTCTTTCTCTTCGTTTCTGTCGTTTTTCTTACAACAATCATTATTGCTTTTATGACCATGCGTGATAATTCACTTGAAAAAAATGCACTGAAAGAAGCTGCACTGATGACTTCGGTCATACTGCAGGATATACGCAGCAAACAGACAAAAGCCGAAGCAGTTGTCCTGACACTTGCCTCGGTGGGCAGCAAACTCAGTGAAAAAAACAATGAAAGCACCTATCCGGCCATTATCACATCCATACTTTCGGCCAGTGAAAAAAACAATATCGATATTATCAGCGGCGGTATCTGGCTTGAAAATAACAGTTCCGCCTCCCCCAAAGTCTATTTTTTCGATAAAAAACAGGGAGGCACGTTTCAATTCGTCAAAGCGTACATACCTCATGTTAACCCGAAAACCATGGCGTTTTACAAACTTGCACAAAAAACCCCCTATCAGCAAACTGCCTGGACAAAGGTGTATGTAGACCCTGTTACACATCGCCGTATGATTAGCGTTGTTTCCCCAATCTACAGAAAAGGGCACTTTGCCGGTACGGCAAGTATCGACTTGAATATACAGACAGGTATCAAAGACATTTCAAGCGATGGAAATGTCATTGTCCAGCCCAGGCACTATCTGATGATGCTTGATAAAGACGGAAACTTTATCAGCAAGTCGAAGGAAGTTTCCCGTTTTGACAGTACCGAAAACATTTACCGTTCCAAGAATATGGCTATACAGCAAATACTCCAACAGATAGAACCCTTACTTGGACATATGACAGGCAAAAATACCAACTGCTATGCAAGCATCCAATACAGTGTGCACTCTTCTACCCCGAAAAATCATTTCTCCCCACCGGAAATGAGCGTGAAGGAACGTTTATGTACCATCAAACACGATCCGGTTCTGCAAACGGAGAGTATTGTGGTCATTTATCATTTTACCGATACACATTGGAATGTCATTATCGGTATCCCCAAAGAACAGGTACTTGCAAGTTTAGACAGCCTTTTCTATCATATTTTCATCATTACCATCATTTTGACGATTCTTGCTACCATTGCCGGCTATCTGGTACTCTACCGTGTTTTTGTCCGACCTATTGAATCGATCAACAAACAGTTGAAAGCAGCCATTTCCGAGCATACCCTGCTCAAGTGTGAAGACCAGGGCGAAATCGGTATGCTGGTAGAAAATCTCAATACCCGAACCCGAAACCTCGAACATGCCAAAGCACGTGAAAACCGTGAACATGAACTCCGCTTGGAGCAGCAGGAGATGCTGATGCAGCAGTCAAAAATGGCGATGGTAGGAGAGATGATGGACTCGGTTGCCCACCAGTGGAAGCAGCCGCTCAATGCCCTGATGCTCTACAGCGAACTGATACGGAATGACTTTGAAGAGGGTATTGTAGACAAAGCGTATATCGAGGAGTTCAGGAAAAACCTTCAGGTGCAGATTGATCACATGGTCAACACACTTGACGAGTTCCGTTCTTTCTTCCGCCCCAACAAGGAGCGTGTACACTTTAAACTTATCGATGTGGTCAACTCAGCGCTTTTCCTTGCTAAAGATGACATCCTTAAAAACCGTATTCTTGTGAAAATCGATCGGCAAGACGAAATAGAGCTCTACGGGTACCCCAACGAATTCAAACATCTCATCCTCAACATCATCAACAATGCCAAAGATGCATTCATTGAGCATAAAGTACAGCAGCGCCTCATTACGATCAACCTGATCGCCTCCGAGCATGGCGACAGGTTAGAGATATGCGACAATGCCGGCGGTGTACCCGAAGCGGTCATCGACACTATTTTCGAAGCCAACGTCACAACCAAGGAAGAGGGGAAAGGAACAGGAATCGGGCTCTACATGAGCCAGCAGATCGCACAGAAGCATCAGGCGAAAATTACAGTAGAGAACAGAAACGGCGGTGCCTGCTTTATTGTGACTTTCCATCACGACCTCAAGAGGAAGCCGCTCTCCCCGCGAGATATCCGCTAGCAAACGACCACTGCAGGTTGTAGCCGCCGCAGGGACCGTCAAGGTTGACCACTTCTCCGCAGAAATAAAGCCCGTTTAGTTTCCGGCTTTGCATTGTGTAGGGGTCTATCTCTTTGAGGCTTACTCCGCCGCGGGTGATCATGGCCATTTTGAAACCCTCGTGTCCGTTGACGGTCAACGGTGTGGCCACAAGGAGTTTAAAAAGTCTGTCGCGTGCTGCACCCTGCTGCTTTGCCAGTGTACGTTCAGGGTTACAGCCGGCAAGTGTACACAATACCAGCGAGAGTGACCGGGGGAGCAGTGTTTCAAGCATTTCAAGCAATGTAATCTGCGGGTTTTTTCTGATCTGTTCTTTGAAGTGACTGCGTATCTCTTCTTCATTCATCCCTTTGGTGAAGTTCGCTGTCAAGGGTACTTCGTCAAACTTTGCCAATAGCGGGGTGATCTCCCGTGAGAAGTCAAGCACCACAGGCCCCCGGATGCCCTCTTTGGTAAAGATGAGATCACCGGTAGCATGCAGTTTTCGGTACTTTTTGATCGCCACGCGCAGCTCAACTTTGGGCAGTGTGTCCGCACGGCAGTTGGCAACCCACTTCTCTTTGGTCTTTAGCGGCATCATAGCCGGATGCAGCGGTGTCACAGTGTGGCCAATGGATTGGGCTATGGTGTAGCCGTCTCCCTCTGCACCAAGCACGGGGTAGCCTTTTCCTCCGGTTGCAATAATGACATGCGAAGCACTGAACGTTTCCTTTTCCGTCTTTACCCCTGTCACTGTACTGCCGTCATGCTCTATGGAAACAATACGCGCTTTGCACTGCACTTCCACACCCACACGCTGCATCTCTTTTTCCATCGCTTCGACAATGGTGGCGGCACTGTGGGTAAGAGGAAAAACACGAAAGCCATCCGGTGCATGGGTCGGCACACCGATGTTCTCGAAGAAATCGGTAAGTGCATGATGATCGAAAGCATCAAGAGCAGGCATCATGAACTTGCCGTCACGTCCAAAACGGCTCATAAATGTTTCATTGTCCAGTGTATTGGTCAGGTTGCATCGTCCGCCGCCTGTGGCTTTGAGCTTCGCACCGATTTTGGAAAGTTTTTCAAGCAGCAGTACCCGTTTTCCACTGCGTGCGGCGGTAATGGCAGCCATCATCCCTGCTGCCCCGGCTCCTGCAATAAGTATGTCATACTGTTTCATGGCTGCAATCATAGCGAAATTCCCCATTATTTGCCCAAAGAGTTTCACTCGATGGCGACAAAGGAGCACTCAGCCCGAAGGGCGGCCAGCCTTCACGGCTTCGCATACGCTCCGACCGTTTCGGTTACGAAGCTACGAAAGCAAAGCAGTTTGCTTTCGTTTTACGCTTCTCACATTTGCGACTGCCAGAGCTATCGAGTGAAACGACCTATACATTAACATTTGGTTAAACTACCCGGCGTATACTGCGGTCAACCCTTCCCAGATGCAATGTTTAAACTCCTCCCTTTCAAAAACATAAGGGCATTTTTTCCTTGTTATGTCCAAAAACATTCTTCTTCCTTTCCCTGGGGAAGGGGGCTTTAGAAAAACAGTCGCTATAATACCTCCAAACAATCCAGGATGCTGCCTTTATGAAGATCAGAGAGTCTTTTTCACAAAATGCTAATGCCTATGAACGTGTCAATATCATTCAGAAGCGTGTGCTTGAAGCACTGGTATCACGTATAAACGATGCCCCCTCACACATCCTTGACATAGGCTGCGGCAGCGGTGGACTCTACAAGATGCTTGACTGGCCTGTAGAAACATTCGTCGGTGTCGATTTTGCCGAGGGTATGCTTGCATTACATCCCAAAGCGGACAATGTTTCTTTAATGCAGCGTGACTTCAATGACCCTTCGCTTTTTAAGGAACTCTCTTCCTTCCATTTTGACCGTATTGTCTCCGCTTCCGCACTGCAATGGGCGGACGATCTTGATGGTGTTCTTGCCAATATCGCTGCACTCAATACACCCGTTTCCCTGGCCATCTTTACCTCAAATACATTCAAAACACTGTATGAAACTGCCAAACTTCCCCCGCTGCTGCGGAGCAGAGAAGAGACCACGGCACTGCTTGAAAAACACTTCAACGGTGAGATTGACATACTGGAGTATACCCTTGCATTTCCATCTGTGAGGGAAATGTTCCGCTACATGAAACAAAGCGGTGTAGGGGCAGGGCGGAATGTGCTTGGCTACAAGTCCATGAAACAGCTCATGCAAACCTACCCGCTGGAGTATCTGGAGTATGAGATCGTGCTACTTCACGAAAAGCAGCCAAGATGACATTTACCAACGAACCCCTCCACACCATCCTTTCACATCTTGAAGAGCTGCTGCAAAACAAGCATCACATCAGCTTCGAGGTACTCAACCCAGACTTGCACCGCGGGGTTTACGCCGGTACACTTGTCGAAGCGGAGGGGAGGGCGTACCGCTACCGCAGTCTGCGTGCGTGGGATGAACTGGCACAACTGCTTGGCTGCCGCATGCTGACCACGGAGCATGTGCCACATGCACCACATATCAAAGTGACTTTTGAAAAAATAAGCAAAAACGCATCGTTTCATGATGCACCGGTGCCAAAGAAGGCGGAGAAGTACGGCACCGACTCCCCTTTTGCACAGATACACAAGATGGAGGAACCGGACTTTTTCTACTACTTCCGTCAGGCACTGCACAATGTCACTCTGCCACGCAGAAAACGCATCCTTGACCTTGGCATCAACCGTGCCGATGAGTTTGAGGTGATCCGAAATATGGTTAATACTAAACAATATCAATCTATGGAACTCGTCGGCATCGACCACTCCAAAAGTGCCATAGAAGCCGCACGTACAGCCTTTCCTGAACCAAACGTCCGATTCTACTCCCACGACATCAACACCCTTGACACACTCGATCTGGGACGCTTCGACCTGCTCATCTCCATAGGCACACTGCAAAGCCCCGGCATTGCCTTTAAACCGCTGCTGATGGAGCTGGTGCAAACCCATCTAAGCGATGACAGCGCCCTCATCCTCGGCTTTCCCAACGCAAGGTGGCAGGACGGCGAACTGGTCTACGGCGCCAAAGCCCCCAACTACACCATGAGCGAAATGAGCCTGGTACTCAACGACCTGATGTTCGCCAAACGCTACCTCCAGCAGAAACGATACCGTGTGACCGTGACGGGGAGGGGGTATCTTTTTTTGACGGCGACGAAGATAGGGGTGAATAATAGGGAGTAGGTTTTAGGGAATAGGGAGCAGTTTAACCTTTCTCGTTACCATGCTCCTGCGTGGTAATGCAGACTTCAACTTTTTATAGACGATCTACGCCATCATATCCAACGGGCTCATAACTTTTGCCTTGTTCATCTCTGCAACTACATGTGTATAGACCATCGTTGTTTCTACCGACTTGTGACCCAGTAACTCCTGAATGCTTCTAAGATCAATGCCGCTTTGCAGCAGGTGTGTAGCGTAGGAGTGTCGGAAGATGTGGGAGGTGACGCGTTTGTTGAGGTTTGCTTTTTTAGCTGCCTCTTTGATGTTTCTACCAACTGTTTGAGGGTGTAAGTGGTGTCTTCTTCGCTCTTTGCTGCGTGGGTCAGTGGAGATATTTTTCATAGGAAAGAGATACTGCCATTTGGTTTCATATTTGGCATTGGGGTACTTTTTGCTCAATGCGTATGGAATAAAAACCCTCCCATACCCGGCTTTAAGATCTTCTTGATGTAACTGCGTTACTTTCTCTACCTGCTCTAAAAGTTTTGTTTTGAGACTTTGCGGTAGCGGTACGGTTCTGTCTTTTAACGATTTTGAGTCCCAAATGTAGATTTTGTCAAACCCAAAGTCTATGTCTTTGACGCGAAGGTTCAAGGCTTCATTCATCCTGAGTCCACACCCATACATGAGATGGGTAATGAGGCTATATTCGCTTGGAATGTGCAACAATATCTTTCGCACCTCCTCCTTGATCAATACTACGGGAATACGCTTTCTTTCCTGTGCCCTCAGTGCCTGAATGTCCCACTTGCTTATGTCGATGCCCAAAACTTCTCTGTATAAAAACAGTAATGCGCTGAAAGCCTGATTTTGTGTCGTAGGTGATACTTTTTCCTTTACTGCCAACTTTGTCAGAAATTGTTCAATGTGTACTTTCTCCAGTTTTATCGGGTGTGTTTTATTATGAAATAAGATGTAGTGTTTGATCCAATGTACATAGGTACGTTCGGTTGAGTAACTGTAGTGCTTCAAGCGTATTTTTTCCCGTACGATGTCTAAGAGCTTTTTCTTTTTCTCGCCCATGATATTTCTCCTCTTTAAGGAAGATTTTGCGTGTTATTGGTAGATTTTTCCAATTAACACATAAATGTGTATGTTAAAACAGACTATTCCAAATAACACACACGATGGCTTTAAGAATTGTATGGAATTTTTTGGATAGTGCTTAAAAATATTTCAAAATGACATACTTTTTATATTTAACACACAACCAGATATGATATTAATACTGGATTTTTCAGGAGTTTGGTGTAAAATGTGTGTATATAAATAGTTGTCTTTACATGTAAACAAATAAAACTGAAAAGGAAAATGAGTAAATGTCAAATACTACACATACTGATAAAACAAGTGCAGATTCAATTGCAGTAGCATTTGACTATCAATACTATTATTTTCTATTCAAAGTTTTTAGTTTAGAGGTTGGACAATCAGTCGGTCTCGAAGTTAAAGATGATGTACATACTGAACTTAGTAATAATATTCAACTACTAATTCAATTAAAGCATAGTGTACAAACAAGTGCATCTGGCAATTCAGTAAATCTCACAACACTTGATAATGATCTATGGCACACGCTCTATAATTGGTGTGAAGTCATCACAGATGCACAAGATGATAGAAAAAATACGGCTAAACAAATTGATTTCGTAGAAAAAACATATTTTATTTTGGTTAGCAATAAGTCTTATACTGAACAAAACAAATTTATAGAGATATTAAATAACTACAAAATAGGTTCTATAACACATAAAAAAGCAAAAAATGAGATCAGTAAAATAACCACTGAAAATAAAGATATACAGAAATACAAAGCTAAATTATTATCTTTGGATGATGATGTTTCAGAGCGATTTTTTAATCATATGGAATTTGATTTAGATAATGATGATTTAATTGACAAATGTAAAATAGCTCTAAGGTCCAAAATGATTCCGGAAGAGAATATTAATGATTTGTTTAAAAAACTAGATTCTAGTATTAGAGAAGAAAACTATACTGCCATAAAGAAAAATCAAAAAATCATTATTAACTTTGATGAATACTATAAAAAGTATAGAATCTACTATGATCAAGCTCGAAATACTGACTTACAAATAAAGACATTTAGCATAGGCTTACCTGACAATTTAACTGAGCAACGTTTTATTCAACATTTAATCGATATTAATGATATTTCAGAAGATGACATTGACGATATCATAGAATTCACAAAGTATAAGCTACAAATTCAAAACAATGTAAGTAGTTGGTTACAAGAAGCAGAACTCACCAAAGATCAACTTGATGATTTTGAAAAAGAAGTTATTGCAATATGGAGAAATGAATTTCGTTCAAAAAATAGAGGTCAAATGACTGAAAAGGAGATACAAGTAAAAGCTTTATCGATAGTTGATACTTTAAGAAAAGAAAAGTTATCGATTTCGTCTTTGCAACTCGATACTCAACACAGCAATGGAGAGTTCTACTATCTGTCTGATAATTTAAAGATTGGTTGGAGAAAAGATTGGGAGGATAAATACAGTGGATAACTATTTTTATAACAATATTGGTATTTGTTCATCTTCAATACTTGCAACATTGCAAGAAAATGGTGAGGAGATCGAACTGACAAAAATACTTTTAATTATGCCTTTCTTGTCACATAAACAATTAACAAATTATTTAAGTAAAGCCAATGTAAAAATTTTGAGTTTAGATGGATTACTCATTGATAAAAAAAGTTATTTTACAAATTTCAATAAAAGGTTTTACCAAAGTTTACCATCGACTATTAATTCCTTGCAATTTTTACATGATATTGAAATTATTCAGATTAAAGAAAATAAAGTGAGTCTTCTAAAAGAAATTACATACAACAAAAAGATGGGAAAGAGAGTTGAAAAAATTTATAAAGCTTCTAAAAATATAGCAAAAATTTTAAACGAGAGTAATGAAAAACTCTATTTAAATCTAAGGATTGAACTATGAATTTTTATTTCAAAAAAATTATTTTGTGGTGT
>JALUXB010000070.1 GCA_027019175.1 Sulfurovum sp.
CGCTCCGGCTGCCGCTGCGGCAATAGACGAGGATAGGCTGATTTTTGAAGGCGGCAAGTTTGTTGAGATTGGCTTCGAGCCGGTCAAGCGGTATAAGGGTCGCATCGACAAGATGGCCTTTCTGAAATTCTTTGGGTGTACGTACATCGATAATGGGTGTATCCGGATTTTTTTCGATACGCTCAAGTGCCTGTTTGGGGCTGATACTTTCAAAATCGGCAAAAATCCATCCTTTGGTATAGGCAAACCATATCAGCAGAAGAGCCATCGCTCCCCAATAGAGAAGATTCAATACTTTTTTAGACATAATCAATGCTCCTTGTACAATGCTTTTTGTTATGGTTTGCATAAAACCCGATTATCGTTTTGATGGCTAATTGTAGCAGATTTTTGGTTGTTTCACATAGTTACAGTAAAATATTTCCCTCTTTCAGGCTCCTGTGCAACCGCCTAGTTTAATCATCTTTTGGTTAATATAGGCGTACTATTCTGAGAATACTCCGCCACTGCACGGTGGGGAAGAATGAAACTTAGCTAAGGGATTACTATGACTCATGTAATTACGCAACATCCGTATTATGGTGTGTTTATACTTTTCGTATTGACCACTGTTGCATTTGCGGCAACGCTCTTCCTGGCGCGGTTGATCAGCCGTAAACTCGCCAAGCTCGATACCGAGAAACTGAAAATGACAATTTATGAGTGTGGGCCGGAAGTGACCAAACAGCCCAACACCATTTCAGCCCAGTTCTATCTGATCGCACTTCTGTTCATCCTTTTCGATGTGGAAATTATCTTTATGTTCCCCTGGGCGATCGATTTCAAACTGCTTGGATGGTTCGGTTTTACGGAAATGATACTGTTTATTGTACTACTCGCGATTGGTTTCGTATATGCATGGAAGAAAGGAGCACTTGAATGGCACAGCATCAAGTAAATTACGCCAGCGCAGCTGGCTTGCCGATAGCATTGACTACGGTAGATCATCTGGTAAACTGGGGTCGAAGCAACTCGCTTTGGCCATTGACATACGGTCTCGCTTGTTGTGCGATCGAGATGATGGCCTCTGGTGCATCACGGTATGACTTCGACCGGATGGGTACGATTTTCCGTGCCTCTCCACGACAGGCGGATGTTATGATCCTTGCCGGAACGCTCTCCAAGAAACACGCAGAGTTCGCCAGACGTCTTTATGACCAGATGACAGAACCGAAATGGGTCATTTCAATGGGTTCATGTGCCAACACCGGCGGTATGTTCAATACCTATGCAA
>JALUXB010000071.1 GCA_027019175.1 Sulfurovum sp.
AGGCACAGGGACTGGTGAAACAGGGGCTGAAGACCCATGCGGATGCAAGCCGTTTTCTTGCCTCTGTCTACGCTGCCGAAGATGCGCTGGCAAGTGCGAAAGCGGCATATGACAAAGCACGGGTATCGCTCTCGCTTTATATGGGAGTGGCACTTCCCGAAAGTCTGACGCTTGAGAAGTCGAGTATCAAACGTCACATCCGTCTGGGCAAAGCATTGGAGCATGAGGTACTTCAGAAGAACTACCGCATGCGTATGAGCCGTCAGGGGGTCGAGAAGAACAGATTGCTGCACAAAGCAAGCGAAGCGGCACACTTTGGCTCTGTCGATCTGGTCGCCTCCCATGCGCGCAACAGCAGTCTGAATATTTACAATACCGACTATGTCGGCGTAAGCTACAACATTCCGCTCTTTCACGGCGGAAAACTGACTGCCCAGGAGCAACAGGCGAAAATAGGCTACCAGATTGCACGTGAACAGACCGCTTCGGAGGCACTGGCACTCAGAGAGGAGCTGCAGGGGCTGATGATCGATATCCGCCGGTACGAGAAGACCATCCGTGCAAAAAAGGCGCAGCTTGCTTCCGCCCAAAAGAGCCAGAGGGTGCTGGAGGCGCGCTACAAAGAGGGTCTGGCGACCTACATCGAGCTGCTTGACAGCACCACACAGGTGCTTGTAGCGAAGCTTGGGATGCTTGAAGCCTACTACTCCCGCAGCCTCGCCATCGAGCGCATCGACTACCTGAAAGGAAACCTGTAATGCAAAAATCTCTCAAATACGGCATTGCCGCACTGATCGTTGCGGCAGGAGCCATACTTTTTTACAATAAAGTCTATCTTCCCAAAACAACCTACAAAACGGTCAAACCTGATTATGGCGACATGCACACCGAAGTCTTCGGTGTGGGTAACGTAAGTGCGAAGCGTATCTACGCGATCACGTCCCAAACCGGTGGGAAGATCACCGAGATTTTGACCGATGAGGGCAAGTGGGTCAAAAAGGGGGAGGTGCTGGTGCGCATCGACCCGGTCGATCTGCCAAAGCAGCTTGAAGAGGCGAAGATCGGAGTAAAAAAGGCGAAGATGGAGCTGGATGCTTCTGTAGAAGAGCTGCACAGCCTCGAGGCGCAGAAGTCGCTGGCACTCATCACCTTCAAGCGCTATGCGAAGCTGCAGAAACAGCGCTTTGCCTCCAAAGCGGAGTATGACAAAACCAAAGCCGATCTTGATGTGGTCA
>JALUXB010000072.1 GCA_027019175.1 Sulfurovum sp.
GAGCGCCCGGAGATCGAGTCACAGCTTGGTCAGGCGCAGATCGTCATCAAGCCTGACTACCTGGCACTCTCGCGCTACGGTATCAGTGTCGATGAAGTGATGCGGGTGATCCGAAACGGCATTGGTGAAGAGCCGGTGACCGAAAAGATAGAGGGGGTCAAGCGCTTTGGCATTGTACCGAAGATCAAAGATGCCAAAAAGGATATCGCCTCCATCAAAGCCGTACTGCTTCGAAGCAACAGCAGCAAGGTGGTGCGGCTTGACCAGGTGTGCGACATCCGTGTCGTTCAGGGACCGGCGTTCATCAAGCGTGAAGACCTCAGCCGCTACATGGTCATCTCCATGGAGGTAGAGGGGCGCGACATCGCCTCGTTTGTTGCTGAAGCAGATGCAAAGATCAAAAAAGAGGTAAATATCCCCAACGGTTACTACATCAAGTGGGCGGGTGACTTTAAAAATATGCAGGAAGCGACCGCAACACTGGCACTCATCATCCCCATCACCCTGCTGCTGATCACGCTACTGCTCTACACTGCCTTCAACTCCTTTAAAAAGGCGTTCCTCATTCTGCTTGGGGTACCTCTGGGGCTCATCGGGGGGATTGCGGGACTCATCATCAGCGGCGAGTACCTGAGTGTCTCAGCCATTGTCGGCTTCATTGCCATCTTTGCCATCGCTATTCTCAACGGCATCGTACTGGTCAGCTTCATCGACGAGCTGCGCGAAAAGTTTCCGCATGTCAAAACGATCGACCTGGTCAAAGACGCCACACTGCTGCGCCTGCGCCCGGTACTGATGACAGCCTTTACTACCCTCTTTGGTATTTTGCCGCTGCTCTTTGCCACCGGTGTGGGCAGCGAGATACAGTACCCGCTCTCTGTTGTCGTAACAGGAGGTATCATCTCATCAACAGCACTGACACTGCTGATACTTCCGGGGCTTTACATGCTGATGTTTGCAAAAGGAGAGATGAAGAAAAAGAAGAAAAAGTGATGGATCATTCATCATCCCGCATTGGTTGCGGGATATTGACGCAAAGATTCCTGCCTTCGCAGGAATGAAAAAATAATCAGTAGAGCCTGTCGATAAACTGTTGCAGCTTCTCTTTCGCATTTTCAAGCAGCACTTTGCTTTTTTGGGACAGTTTTCCCTCTTCGGACATAGAGGTGTTCATGAACTGTTCAATGCTTTCTATAAGCTTTTTGGTCTCATGCATTTCATTGAGTGATTTTGGGTGGTACTCGTTTTCATGCTCTTTCACTCCTTCAATATGAAGGATACGCTTGAGTTTCCCGTTCTGTTCACCCAGCACCACTTCATAGGTCTTGAGTACAGCAATCGCATCATTCATATGGGCATCGACACGATCCATCTCCTCTTTACAGTTTCCTTTCTGCTTTGCATACTCCTGTGCCTCTTCAAGCTGCTGCTTTGCAAATGCCAGGTTACTGCTTGAGCGGGATGCCACACGAATACCGTAGATGATACCCATGACCAGCATCACAACAACAAAGACAAAGGCTCCGCCAAGGAACAGATCCGGTTTGTCACCAAAAAGCGTAGCATACCAGCCAAGCACTTTTGTCGCTGTCTCCTGTGTCGGCATCTTTGTAACATCAAGAGTTATCCCTGCCTTTTCCGTTGCAAGATAGATCAGTCCGGCAAAGGTCAGGAAACCGGCAACCAGTGCAAGCAGTAAACTGGTAAATTTACCGCTGGAAATCTCTTTGACTTCAAAAGGCGGCAGTTCTTCTTTGGGCTGAAAGGTTACAATGTCTTCTAAAGTCTCCTCATCATCCTCCTCGTAACCAAGTACTTTCAACAGTGACTCACTCTCATCGAGTGCATGCTCCTTCAGTGAGAGCTTTGCCTCTTCATAGCGTTTGAGATCATCCTGTAACAGCAGTTTGCAGGCATCAAGCTGTTTTTCCGTATCATCGACAATATGACGTGTCTTTTCAATCAGCAGGAGGGCGGCTTCATGCTTTTTAAGATTACCGATCTGCGCTTCTGCATCCGCATCAAGCGATGTATCGGCATCTCCTGTTTCAGAAATCTCTTCTTTGGCTGTTTCTGTTTCCTCCACTTCTGTTTCCTTCTCTACAGGCTGTGCTTCTGAGGTTTCTGTCTCTTCAGCACTTTCAACAACTTCTGGCTGCTGGGTTTCATGCTCTGTTGACGTACTTTTTTTCACATCTTCACTCATTGTCTCTCCTTGTGTGTGACTATTGTTTCTATTTTAGCAAAAAAAGCGGGTGATTGTTTAATCTATATCAATTTTTTTCAGGATATGCGATATAATTTCCCACTATATTATCACTTAGGAACATTATGGGTATTCTTGTCGCACTGCTGGTGCTCTCTTTTCTTATCTTTTTTCATGAACTTGGCCACTTTACGGCTGCACGTCTTTTCGGTGTACGTGTCGATGTCTTCAGCATCGGCTTTGGCAAACGCCTATGGATCAAAAAGATCGGCCAGACAGAATGGAGTCTCTCAGCCATTCCTCTTGGCGGCTATGTCAAAATGAAAGGGCAGGATGATACAGACCCTACTCTCAAAAGTTCAGACCCGGACAGTTATAATGCCAAAAAACCGTGGCAGCGCATCATTATTCTTCTCGCAGGCCCTTTTGCCAACTTTCTGATGGCATTTCTGCTCTATCTTGCCATCGCCTATATGGGGGTTCCAAAGCTGCTTCCCTATGTCGGTCAGGTCAGCAAAGATGCTCCCGCTTTTAAAGCCGGTTTGCAAAAAGGTGACAAGATCGTACAGATCAATGGACACAACATCCGGTTTTGGGAAGAGATCGGAAAAGCGATCAATGAAGATACCGGCAAGATCACTCTTGTGATCGAACGCAAACAGCATCTGAAAACTCTGGTACTCGAACCCAAGCGTATTGAAGACAAAAACATCTTTGGTGAACCCATTACACGACGGATTATCGGTATCTCCCCAATGAAAAAACAGACCACAGTCGTATACGGCTTTTTGGATGGATTCAAATATGCGTGGGATGAAACTGTCAAAGCAAGTACGCTCATTTTCAAGAGTGTCCAAAAACTGCTTACCGGAGCAGTGGGGGCTGACAAACTCGGCGGTATTATCACCATTGTCGATGTGACGGCACAGGCAACCCATGCAGGGATTCTTGCCCTCTTCTTCTTTACTGCCCTCATCTCGGTAAACCTCGGAGTGCTCAACCTTCTGCCCATTCCTGCCCTTGACGGCGGACACATCATGTTCAATCTCTACGAAATACTGCGGGGAAAAGAACCGAGTGAACATGTGATGTACTACATGACCGTGACCGGCTGGATGATTTTGGGAGGCTTGATGATGCTCGGACTCTACAACGATATCAATCGGCTGATGGGATAATAAAAATTAAGAGGGAAAAGTTATGGTATGCTCCCTCTTAGAAAGCTTTTAAAAACCATGTAGGGTGCGTAACCACGCACCAAAAAGGATAAAAAATGATACTCGATAAAGAACACCTGCGTAAAAACCTCGATGAAGTGATCTGGAACATTGAACAGGCGCGAATCAGCGTCAGTGAACACCACATCGTCAAACTGGTAACGGTTGCCAAGTATACCGAAGTGGAAAATATTGCCACACTCTACGAACTCGGACAACGTGCTTTTGGTGAAAACCAGGTACAGCAGCTGCGTGAACGTATGGCACAGCTTGAAGATTTGCCGCTGGAGTGGCACATGATTGGCCGGCTTCAAAAAAACAAGATCAACAACCTCATCGACCTACGCCCTGCTTTGATGCAGTCACTTGACAGTCTTGACCTCGCACTTGAAATGCAAAAAAAATTAGAAGCCAAAGAAGCCGGGATGCACTGTCTGATGCAGGTCAATTCTGCAAAAGAAGAAACAAAGGCCGGCGTTTCCCCTGAAGCGGCAGTCGATACCTACCTCAAGATTAAAGAAACATGCCCCAACATCACGCTTAAAGGGGTTATGACCATCGGTGCCCATACAGATGATGCAAAAGCCATTCAGGCAAGCTTTGAGACAACACATAGTATTTTTGAAACACTTGAAAAAGAGGGTGCATCTGTCTGCTCCATGGGTATGAGCGGAGATTACGAACTGGCAATCAAATGCGGATCGAATATGGTGAGAATAGGATCGGCACTATTCAGATAGTTAAGCGTTAAGAATATGGGAAAAGAGTAGAGAAGTTTCATACGGCATTATGCCGTATGAAGCGATGATTAAAACTTGTAGTTTACACCAAATGTCCAGGCTTCGTCATCAACCTTGAAACCGTCTCTTGTTTCAATACCATTTGCGAGTGAAGTATAATCTACAAAGAGAACCACATTGTCCATGACGTCGTAACTTGCACCAAGACCCCATTGGAAATCGTTTCCTTTTGCTGATCCACCACCATCTTTCGGAGTTACTTTTGTATAACCAACACCTGCAAGTGCATAGACTTTCATTGCATCAAATACAGGGTACTGAGGTTTTAGGAATACACTTCCACTTATTGCATGATTGATGTCATTCTTTCCTGACATAGTATCTGTAAAACGACCTTCAACTGCAAAGTAGTTATTGAATTCATATCCGCCGATCAGTGTATAGTTTGTCAGTGTATCCGAACCATCATCCCATGATGCTTTATTTGAAGCGACACCAAGACCTGCGTAGAACCCGCCTACTGGAGCCGGAGCGACTACCGGAGTTTCTACAGGGGCAATATCACCACCCGCCATTGCCGTACCGGCAAGCATCATGCTTGCTACTGTTGAAATCAATATTTTTTTCATTCTTCTGTCCTTGTATTTTTATTGAAATATATTATAGTTCTACTTTACTTAATATGGACTTTAAATATCGATTTAAATCATTTAGGCAGTTTTGCTCTGGCAATGTTCACATATGCCATACAAATTTACCTGCCGTTTGTGGAGCTTGAAATGCTCCTGACGGCTAAGCTGATGGAAAAGCGCATCGGTTTCGTCAAAACACAGTTTGTCCTCTACTTCACCGCATTCGGTACAGATCATATGGATATGATCCTCTTTTGCCAGTTCATATTTTGATTTTTTTCCAACAATCGGCACTTCGACAAGTACCTCTTTTTCGACCATCAGTATAATATTTTTATAAATCGTAGCGAGAGAAAGCGAGGGATGTACTTTGACTACTTTTTCATATATATCCTCTACGGACATATGTCCGTGACGGTCAATTTCACCAAGGATATTCATCCGTTGAAACGTTGCTTTCAGTCCATGCTCATTCAACAGTACTGCATAGTCGATCATATCTATCCTTCAAGTCTTTTGACTTATATCTAACCAAACATACTGCTGTATGCTTGGTTGGACACAATTAAAAAAGGGGACAGAGAGTCCGTCCCACTTTTACTTACAGCTCTTCAGCGTGTTTTGCAAGGTATTCTGCAACACCGTCAGCATCAGGCTTCATTGCTTCGTCACCTTTTTGCCAACCTGCAGGACATACTTCTCCGTGCTCGTTGGTAAACTGCATTGCATCGATCATTCTAAGCATCTCATCTACGTTTCTTCCCAGTGGAAGATCGTTGATCACTGCGTGTCTTACTGTACCGTCAGTATCGATAAGGAATGAACCTCTTAACGCAACAGCTTCATCCAACAGTACATCAAAGTCTCTTGAAATCTGCTTTGTCAGGTCGGCAACAAGTGGGAAGTTGATGCGCCCGATACCACCTTTTTCTACCGGAGTCTCTCTCCATGCAAAGTGTGAGAACTGGCTGTCTACAGAAACACCGATAACATTTACGCCTCTTTCCTGGAACTCATTGTATCTGTGAGAAAATGCAATGATCTCCGAAGGACATACAAATGTAAAGTCAAGCGGGTAGAAGAAAACAACTGTTCCTTTTTCTCCGAAGTTCTGGTAGAGGTTGAAATCCTCAACAATCTGTCCGTCAGCGAGTACTGCTGTTGCTGTAAAGTCAGGTGCTTTTTTGGTTACTAACATAGTCATTCCTTAATGATAATTTTTATTGTTTGAGTAGTTTAGCGTATTATCTTTAATGCTTTATTAATCAGGATTAAAGTCGGATAAAAAAACTCTTTTTATCCAATCTTTACTTCATTTTCAAATGGAAGCAGCCCGAATCTTCTGATAAATGTTTCGTCAATATTGATAATACCTTTTTCCTGTAATCGATCCAGTACTTCTTTCGTACAGAAAGTATCACCCGGCCACTCCCGCTCAAATCCGTCCAATCCACCTTTGTTGGTCGCATCAACGGCGATGAAAGGCTCAAGCCGGACATCACGCTGAGCATCGATGTTATTGACCACACGCCAGACAAGCATATAAGGATCATCCAGGTCATTGTTGGCAGCATCGACAATGACAAGTACCTTGATATGTGCAGAGAGATCTGCCAGTTTGGCAATGGTCTGCTGCTGTGATTCTCTCTTTTCTACAGCAATAACACAGACTGGATTTTTGGTATGCGTCATATACTGTTTGAGTGCTTTTATGTCAGCACTGCGTTCCTGACAAAGAACCAGCAGTTCATCATCATTTAGAAGTGATTCAGGACCTGCATCTACCTCCGTATCCATTGTCGCATCGATACCCAGCTTTCCTCCGACAAACTGCCTGCTTGAGGAGTGGTCGAGGTGGTCGACAATTCCCTGTGTAATAAGAATTTTCTCTTTGGAGAGGCGGTTGAGCACGTATTCACTGAAGGCTTCATGTGCTTCAAGTTTGGGTGCATTTTCCCCCACAAAAACAGCATGTTTAACAAAGCTCATTTGCCCCACACCCCAAAAAGCGTGCATGAACTGCTGGGCATGTCCGGGGTAATGCACTTGCATCTTAGCCAAAATAAGGTTGTGAAAGACTCCATTTTCAGGCATATAGTAATCAATAAGGTCAGGTGCCATAGGCTTGAGCATCGGCAAAAAGACCCGTTCGGTCGCCCATCCCATATATTTGTCTTCCAACGGCGGTTTGCCTACCACCGTTGCGGCAAAGACAGGGTTTTTCTTCATAGTGATGGTCTCTACCTCCATCACAGGGAAAGGCTCTTTGAGGGTGTAGTAACCGGTATGGTCACCAAACGGCCCTTCTATCTCCATCTTTTCAGGATCGACAAAGCCTTCAATGACCACATCCACATCACGGGGGATGTAGATGTCATTGGTGACCGACTTGACAAGCTGTGCATTTTTGTTCCGCACAAAGCCATAGAGCAGCATCTCGAACATCCCGTGCGGCATTGGTGCCTGCCCGCACCAGATGTAGAGCGGATCGCCTCCTATGGCGACAGAGACCGGCATCTTTTTACCCGCTTTCTGGTACTGGTCGAAGAAGTGTGAGGCATCTTTGTGTATCTGCCAGTGCATCCCAAGACGGTGTTTGTCATACTGCTGCAGTCTGTACATTCCAAGGTTTTGCATATTGCCGTCAAGACTCTGTGTATAGACCTGCCCCATTGTAATGAACGGACCGCCGTCCTCTTCCCAGGTTTTAAGGATTGGAAGCTTGTCCAGATCGACCTCCGCTTTGGGAATGACCACCTCCTGACACTCCCCCCTGAAGCCCAGACGTTTTGGAAATACATTTTTCAAAGAAAAGAGTTTGGGGATCATCGCCAGCTTGGCTTTGAGTGTCTTTGGCGGCTTAAGTTTGAGCAACTCTTCTATTCCTTCTGCCACTTCATCAGGGTGTTTGCCAAAGATCTTCTGCGTAATCTCCTTGTTGGCAAAGATGTTCATGAGCACAGGCATATCGTACTCGATGCCTTTGGCTTTGTTGATCGGCTTGGTAAACAGAAGTGGTCTTGAGTCCTCTTTTTTGACCTCTATGTAGGCTACATGAGGGATCTCAAGTTCCACATCGAGCGGTTCATCAATAATTTTCAGGTTGCCGTTCTCTTTGAGCCATGCAATGACATCTTCCATTCGTATATCCTTACTGATTGAATGGAGTGATTATAGCAAAAGGGGGCTGTTTGGATGGTATATTAAGATGGATAAATAGTGATGAAGTAGAAAAAGAAAAGGGATATACGCACACGCTTCCCTACCCAAAAGGGCAGGGAAACAAAATTGTTTACTCTGGTTTGTGGCAGAACCACCAGTCGAAACATTCGTAGTTTTCAAGACGTTCTTTGGCTGTCTTCTCATCAGTTGCAGGCGGGATAATGACGTGGTCGCCTACCAATTCATTTTCCGGCCAGTTTGCAGGGGTTGCGACACCTTCGTCACTCTTCTGAAGCGCTTTGACGGCACGGACGATCTCAGAAATGTTACGTCCGATCTCCTGCGGATAGTAGAGGATCGTACGTGTCACCCCTTCTGGGTCTATGATGAATACCGCACGTACCGTGTTGCTCCCTTTTGCAGGATGCAGCATCCCAAGCTGTTCAGCTATGCGGTCGTTGCCCGCAATGATCGGGAAAGTGATCTCGATATCGAGTTTCTCCTTGATCCATTCAACCCATTTGATATGGCTGAATACCTGGTCGACCGACATACCTACCAACTGACATCCAAGCGCATCAAACTGCTCTTTATGTTTTTGGAATGACACAAACTCGGTTGTACATACCGGTGTAAAGTCAGCCGGATGTGAAAACAGTACAGTCCACTTTCCTTTCAGGTCTGCAGGCAGACTCATTGCTCCGTGTGTGGTTTGTACATCAATTTCAGGAAATTTTTCTCCAAGCATTGGTAATGACATATTCGACTCCTTTTATATTATTGATTGTTCTCTTTGGCCATCTTTTTGGCACCGATACCGATGCCAAGCAAGACGACACCGTCAAAGAAAAGACTGATTGCAGCATAAAGCCCTACCCATAAAAATGAGCTGATAGGCCATGTCACCAGTATAAGTATAGCCAAAACAAGTGAAAGTAACGCATTGACGATCGACAGCCACCACCACTTATGGGGTCTATAGTCCATGGCAAAACCAAAACTTGAGAAAGCGTCGATCAAAAGATATGCTGCCAGCAAAATGGCTGCTGCTGCCACCCCTTCAATGGGAAAAATAAGAAAAAGCAACCCGGTAACGAGTGACAGCACAGGTTTAAGCCATGCACTGAATGATTTTCTATACGTTTTGTAGGTCACATATCCCTGAATGAGCGCACTGGTGATAAAAAGCCACCCTAACAGGAATACAACTGTAAGGGACATCACCCCCGGTGCGAAAATACCGATACCGCCTACAATAAGCATTAAAATCCCTGAAATGATCGTCAAGGTACTGAACTTTTTGAGTATCTCTTTATCGAAGAACATACTGAGTGTTGTCATGATTGACTCCTTTATATTGTTTCTAAAAGGAAGTATAGACAAAAATGGGAAACAGAGGATGCAACCGAAGTTGCATTGAGAAGAGCAGAGAGATTAAAGCCGTTCAGGCATTTCGTCTTTGAAAGCGATTTTTTCGGCATTTTCCAGAATGTCCAATGCACCGTGTTCAATCATTTTCTGTGCCAGCTGATCACCCAGAATATCTGCATCATCTACCGGTGCTTCCATCTGCTCATGCAGAATATGTGTACCGTCCGGATAACCGATCATCGCACGTACCGAAATACACTGTGTCTCCTCATCCATCGTTGCATTGACCGCTACCGGGGCCGAACATCCCGCACCGATAACCGAGATGAAGTCACGCTCTACTTTTGTACAGAGGAATGTCGGTACATGGTTAAGACTCATGGCGATCTCTCTGACCCGATCATTGTTGGCAACAATCTCGATGCCAAGTGCCGCCTGCCCCATGGGAGGAATGAAAAAGTCCAACTTCTCAACATAGGGAATATCTTTCAGAAGATCAAGACGTTTTAACCCGATGTAGGCCAGAATGATCGCATCGTACTGCCCTTCAGCCAGCTTTCTCAGGCGCGTATTGACATTGCCACGGAGGTCTTTGACTTTCAGGTCGGGACGCTTTTCAAGAAGCTGCATACGACGGCGAAGCGAAGTCGTACCCACTACAGCACCCTTGGGAAGATCATCAAGGCTTTTGTACGTGTGTGACAAAAAAACATCGCTTTGATCCTGACGTTCGGTAATGGCACACAGCTCCAGTCCTTCGGGAATATAGGTGGGGACATCTTTCAAAGAGTGTACAGCAAGGTCTGCATTGCCTGCAAGCATCTCATCTTCAAGCTCTTTGGTAAAGTGCCCTTTGCCGCCTACGAGCGCTAATGGCTTGTCAAGAATCTTGTCACCCCGGGAAGTAATCTCGTTAAGCTCCACCGTTACATCAGGAAATGACGTTTCTATCCGCTCTTTAATATGATATGCCTGCCAGAGTGCCAACGCACTCGCCCGTGTCGCAATAACCAGTTTTTCCACGTGTATCCTTTTTATTATACATCTCATTGAAGCCAAAGAGAGACATGGTGTCATTCAAACTGTTTCGCAAGAGGCGTTTGAAATGACAAGGCGTCAGCAAATCAGCTTTTCTTTTTTCGCTTCACTTATTTTATGAGTTTTTCATATCCGTCTCTCATTTTGTCCCACTTCCCGTCAATATAGACAGTCGGCGTACCGGTTACCATCATACGACTGGCAGCCTTTTCGTCAGCTTTCATCTCATTTTTTACCGCTTTGTCATTGATCTTGGATGCAGGAATATCATAACCTATCTGTTTTTTGACAGCTTCAAGCACTTTAGTCTCGTTGCGCTCTCCGGGGTTGATCTTCAGGTTATACATTTTTTCAACCACATCTTTCCTGCCTTCTTGCTGTGCGACATGCATGACCCGTGTCAAAATACCGGAAACCGGGTGAATACGCAGCAACGGCAGGTGATAGTAGTACAAACCTATCGTGTCTGGGTGTGCTTTGGCCGCTTTCATTATATCGGGAACAACATCCTGACAGAAAGGACACATCGGATCAGAAAAGACTACAATCTTGTGCTTGGCATTTTTGTTTCCAAACAGCAGGTGGGCATCGTCATACATTGCAGCCGGTACAGTTGGCTTTATTTCATTACGGTAGCTGCGCCCTGTTTTCAGGTTGGCAAGATTACCGGTGATCAGATTGCCTTTGACAAACATCACTTCAGGTGCATGGATCTCTTTTTTGTGATAGGAAAGATCCATAGAAGTCAACAAGATAGTCCAACCCGGAAGATCTTTATGTGTCGTTGCTTCGATGACGTTTACCCCTTTGAGGGTAACCTGCGGATTTTTGACAATATTGCGCTTTGCATAATTTACCAGCAGTTTGTTATCCGGAATTTCAGTCGCGCTCAATGCGATGGTAGCTATCAGTGTGCTCGTCAACAATTTCGACATCAATGACATCATCTTCTCCTTTATGTGTATAAAATTCATTCATTCTGTTTTGTTCGGGTCTCATTTTAGCGATAAATTGTAAATACACTGTGTAAAGCAGCGCCAAAACACCAAGAAAATCACTGAAAACACCGGGCAGAATAAGCAGTAACGCTCCCAGAAAATACGCAGTGTTGACATCCTGAAAACGCTGAAAATCAAGTTTTCCCTGTTGCAGTGACTGCATATTGCCTACAATCGTATTGGGAGCACGTTTGATGAGGGCAGTGCCGATCATCATGGTAGCAATCGTCCACACCGTTGCCCAAAATGCACCAATGACTTCAAGCATCTTCAAAGAGAAATAGATCTCCAAAAAGAGGTAGGGAAGCAGAATGAAGATCAGCATAACCTCTCCCGAATAAAAGAGACGATCTCTTCTGAAGGAACTTCCTCTTTGACCATCCCCTCACGTGTGACAAACTCCACCAGTCCGTCTGAGAGCTTTTTCCCAATGATCACAGCATGAGGAATACCGATAAGTTCATAATCTTTCATCTTCGCACCGAAGCGGTCTTTACGATCATCGAAAAGTACATCGATACCTGCAGACTGCAGTGCTTCATACACTTCTTCCCCCAAAGCAAGCTGGGCTTCGTCTTTAATGTTGGAGACCATAATGTAAAGATCGAACGGTGCAGACTCTTTTGTCCAGATGCACCCTTTTTCATCATGATGCTGCTCAATGATGGCGGCAAGCAGACGGCTGACACCGATGCCGTAGGTTCCCATTACCATCGGTTTTGCTTTGCCGTTCTCATCCAGGAAGGTACAGCCAAGCGGCTCGGAGTAGCGTGTGCCAAGCTGGAAAATGTGCCCTGCTTCTATCCCTTTGGTGTAACGCAATGTACCACCGCATTTTGCACAGGCATCTCCCTCCTGTACTGCAACAATATCATGGTAGGCGAAATCGCCTTCAATCGTATTGCCGGTTGTATGGTACCCTTTTTCATTTGCACCACAGATCAGATGGGTAGCACCTTTGAGCGTAGTGTCCACAACGACACGCACCTCTTTGGGAGTATCGAACGGTGCCATAAAGCCGGGAACCAGTCCTGCTGCTTCAAGCTCTTCTTCACTCACTTCGACAAGTTCATTGGCATCAACGGCATTACAGGCTTTCACCTCCTGCAGCTCATCCGATCCCCTTAACGCAAAAAGCACGATCTGACTTTTCCCTTCGTCGTACAACGCACGCATTGCAACAGTTTTCACCAGATAGAAAGGATCCACATTGAAAAATGATGCAAGCTCTTCCATTGTTGAGGCATCAGGGGTATGCACTTTTTCGCTTCCAAGCTGCGGTGCCGGAGCATCACACTGCTTTTCCTGCCGTACTGCCGCTTCAATGTTCGCACCGTAGTCACAGCCGTCACATACAACAATCGTATCTTCCCCGCTGTCAGCAAGTACCATGAATTCCTTGCTGCCACTGCCGCCGATAGCACCTGAATCGGCCTCTACAACACGGAATTCAAGCCCCAAACGTGTAAAAATCTTTTTGTAAGTCTCTTCCATCAGGTTAAATTCACGCTTCATATCCGCTTCATCCGTATGGAAGCTGTAACCGTCTTTCATCAGAAATTCACGTCCGCGCATCAAGCCAAAACGGGGTCTGATCTCATCACGGAACTTGAGATTGATCTGGTACAGGTTCAGAGGCAGCTGCTTGTAACTTTTGACACTCTGGCGCACGAGGTTGACCATCATCTCCTCGTGGGTAGGGCCGAGAACAAACTCATTATCTTTACGGTCTTTGAAGCGCAGCAGTTCCTTGCCGTACTTCTCGTAGCGTCCGCTCTCTTCCCACAGCGATGCAGGGGTAACGAACGAGAGGCTCACCTCCTGACAGCCGGCATTGTCAAGTTCCTCTTTGACTACACCGCGTACACGGTCAAGCACCTTTTTGCCAAGGGGCAGAAAGTTGTAGAGTCCGCTGCCGCCTACAGACTGGATGAAACCGCCGCGGATAAGAAAAATATGGCTGGCAAGTGTCGCATCGTTGGGGGTCTCTTTGGTTGTCGGTACTAAAAGTCTGGAAAATCTCACGCGTTATATCCTTTGGTGTGGTGGTCGTTCTTGTACTGCTTGAAATCAAGATGTTCAGTGTCAATGTCGAACATTTTCTTGACTGCTTCAATACAGTTGGCATTCTTCTTTTCGGTGGAGGATTTCCGAAGATTCATCGTCGGGTCATGCAGAAAACGGTTGAACATCTGCTCTGCCATCTTGCGCATATTCGCTTCATATTCGGCAGGTACAAATCCTTTTTTCATCGCACGCTGCAGCTCCTTTTCGATAGCAGCAGAGACATGCTCACGCATCTGCTTGATAACCGGTTCGATGGAAAGCGCCCGCAGCCATGAGTAGAACTCTTCTGTGTATCGCTCGACAATTTCAGCCGCACGGATTGCCTGTTCCTGACGCATGGCATGGTTCTCATCGGAAATACTGCGCAGATCGTCAATACGGTAAAGTTGCAGTTTTGGCAGATCCATATCGGCAATGTCACGCGGAATGGCCATATCGAACCAGTGGCGTGGCAATGTTTCATTTTCAATGAGTGCCTGGGTAATGACAGGCTCAGGCGATGCCGTTGCTGAAAAGAGCAGACGGTAGCGGTTGATATACTTGGGAAGGTTCTCCATTGTGTCAGCCTTGACATTCTCTCCAAGTGACTCGGCCACCTTCTCTACCTTTTCTTTGTCACGTCCTATAAGTACGACATCACACCCTACCCGAAGGAGATGTTTTGCTGCCAACACACCCATCTCACCGGCGCCGACAACAATGCCCTTCATCCCCTGAATATTTTCTCCGAGGAGTTTATGCGCCTGTGCCACGGCAACAGAAGCAATGGAGATAGGGTTTTGTGAAATGTTTGTGGCATTACGTACTTCTGCCGCACACTTGACAGCATACGATATGACACGGTTGAGTTTGCGCCCTGCCGTACCGTTTTGGAATGAAAACTTGAAGGCATCTTTCACCTGTCCGGTAATTTGCGACTCACCGACAACCAGTGAATCGAGTGATGAAACCACAGTAAAAATGTGCTTGACCGCATCTTCATCATCGTAACGCTGTGCCGTGCTTTTGAGTTCATAAAAGTTCAGGTCACTCTTCTGGCTCATCAGTCCAAGTACCGCATGATAACTGGCAAAATTGTCACGGGTTGCAAGCACAATCTCTACGCGGTTACAGGTAGAAACAATGAACGCTTCATGAATAAAATCAAAATGCGTCAACTGATCGAGAACCGTTTTCATCTCTTCATGGTTGGCAAATGCCAACTTCTCACGCATTATCTGATCACAGTTTTTATGGGAAAAACTTACTACCTGGTAGTACATCAAAACTCCCTGTCTATCATTTCCATTGCAATCTCGGAGAGTGCATCCTCACCCTGTGCATTCATCAGTTCGACCGCTTCATCGATGAGCTCTCTGGCCTGTGCATAGCACTTCATCAATACCTGCCGCTCTTCCATCTGTGCCATGATCCAGTTTTGCTCTTCACGGCTCAGTACTTTGGCATGCAGAGATTTGAGTTTCTCTCTGCCCGATTCATCGAGTGCTTCATAAAGATAAATGTAGGGCAGTGTCGTTTTGCCTTCGACAAAATCATGCAGCGCCGGCTTTCCGAGTGTAGCACTATCGGCGGTAATGTCAAGCAGATCGTCGATCATCTGAAATGCCAGTCCCAAATTGCGTCCGTAGGTCATGAACGGTGTTTTGGGCTTGCCTGCCAGTACCGCCGCAGCTCCCGCTGCCGCTTCGATAAGCGATGCGGTTTTCTGATAAATCATTTCAAGGTAAAGGGCTTTGTCTGTATTGAATGTTTTGGAGAGCGACACATCTTTAAGCTCTCCAAGGCTCAGCTGTGTAACCGCATTGGAGATGAGCCTGGCAACTTCCGCAGAAATATTGTTAAGTTCGAAAAAGCCCTTGGAGTAGAGAATGTCTCCGAGCATGATGGCCGTTTTATTGCCATAAAGAGCATTCAGGGAAGGTTTGGCACGTCTCATATCGGCATCATCGATCACATCGTCATGCAGCAGACTTGCAGCATGGATCATTTCAACCACTGCGGCTGTTTTGATTGCGGGAAGTTTCTCTCCTGCAATTTTAAGAATAAGCTTGGCACGAAGCCGCTTGCCGTGAGGCAGCTTGGCATACAGTCTTTCCACCTCTTTGTCATTCAACTCTGCAACAAACTGTTCTATCTTTCTCTCAACGGCACTTAGCACCCTGTCTCCTTTGCGTTAAAAGGTGATAATTATAGCCAAATTATTTTAATGAACCTTCGTAGTATTCAATCGGTTCAGGTTTTCCAAGATAATACCCCTGCGCATATTCAAAGCCAATAGCCTGGATATGCTTGTATATACGCTCTTCGGAAACAAATTCGGCAACAAGTGCACATCCGAAACTGTCGGCAAGTACTTTAATGGAATGTAACAGTTTTTCTGTACGCTCAGGATTTTCCAGCAATTCCCGGATAAGACTGCCGTCTACCTTCAGCACATCGATATCAAGATACAGCACATGGTTATAATTGGCAAAGCCGCTGCCAAAATCATCGATAGCGATTTGAGACCCATATGTTTTCAACTGTCGGAAAATAGTCTGCACCCGTGTATAGTCTTTAATTTCATGCTCTTCCAAAATCTCAAAGCTGAGCCTGTGCGCAATACCGGCATGTTTTTTCAGTTCAGTCGTGATCATTGTCATCACTTCATCATTGTAAAGGTCATTCAGGTCAAGGTTAACAGATACATGCAGTTTCGGATATGCAAGAAGGGTTCCAAAAACCTCTTTCAGCACCTGTTTGCTCAGCTTCAGATACTGGCTTGTTCCCTTGATAATATCCATAAACTGTCCCGGTGCGATCAATACATCCGGATTTTCCGGATCGATCAGCCTGACAAGCGCCTCATAGCGGACTGTTTCTCCGGTTTTGGTATCAATCACGGGCTGATACAGGCATAACAGTTTTTCTGCCTCAAGCATGGTACGCACCTGATCGAGCGTAAAATAGCCGATCTCTTCTTTATCACCACCAATAAAACGCAGTCCGTTCTTTCCGAGATTTTTGATTTCCAGCATCCGTTCATCGAGCATTCGTTCGGCCTTTTGCAGTGAGTACATTCCGTTGGGTGTTTCCAATACACTCATGGAAACCGTTAAGGTAAAGACTTCATCATCAAACAGATATTTTTTTCGTTTCAGGAGATGAAACAATGCTTTGGAAACTGTTTCAATCTTCCCCTCTTTTGGGATGATTACCAAAAATTCTGTACCGCCGCTTCTGACAAGCTTGGCACCTTTTGGCAGTTTTCCTTTAATGGCAGAAACAAACGATTTCAGTACACTGTCACCGGCATCGTATCCGAAACGTGCATTGACCGATTTGAACTCATCGATATCGATCATAATAAGATCATACCTGTCAAGTCTATTGGAGTCAAAAAAGGTGTTGAGATAATATTTGGAATACGCACCGGTCAGCGGGTCATGATAAAGCTGTTTTTGAAGACGGTTGTAACTGAGCATCAGGTAGCCCATGAACAGAATACTTAAAAGCAAAAAGCCCTGCATCAGTTTGGCAATGCGTATAAGCGGTGCATTGAAACTGCTTAGGCTCTGACTGTAGGCTTTGGAGAGATCGATCACCATCAGCATCTCTGTTTTGCCTTGACTGCGTATCGGATAGAGCAGAGAGAGCCATATCTCTTCCATACTTTTCTTTTCTCTGATAATTTTCGGTTTTCCTGTACGATACACCTCATCAAAAGCGGGATTGTTGGGGAAAAACAGCGTATTATAGGCTACAGGATCTTCCAAAGAGGCATCAAGCACAAAACGGTAGTGTCCCTGTCTGTCTTTCGTCAACAGAAATATATATTGGAATTCTTTGGTAAGAAACGCATGCAGTACCCGGTTCAACTCTTTTCTTTTTTCCGGATCTGTCCGTAACACATCCAGTAAATCTTTTCCCTTCACCTCCGCTTTCATATAGCGTTCTATCTTTCCGGCAAATTCACGCGCTTTCTCTACTTCAAGTGCTTTAAGTTTTTGGGTATTTTCAGAAATGGTGTGCTGGAGGTAAAAGACAAACAGCAGCATCGCCCCGATAATCACAAGAATATAAATGCTGGTACGGTTGCCCTGTCTCATAATGATGGTACCGCATAGTTTGAAAATTCATCCGGAAGCCGGATATGATGCGCTTTCAGCCTCGGTAAGAGAAAAAGAAGCTGCGGGCGTCCTTTTCGCCAGTACAGTGCACCTACAACATCCTTGTTCGCCTCAAGCAGGCTGTATTTTGTCGCAAAAAGAATTGCTGAAGTGTGAGGATGGGTCTGCTTCCAGCTTTGGAATTGCCTTAATATGGATGGATCTGTTACCAACACAAAATCTGCTTCTCCAATATCTCTGGCAAATGCAATATTGTCTGCTTTGGAAAAGATCTCGCGGTAGTCCGGATCATCCACATAGACATGTACTGTCTGCTTGTTAGGTACAAGTATTGAAAAAAGTTTATTATACACTTTCAGGGTACTCTTGATGTCCATAGCATACAGGAGTCCGTATGCACTAAGAAACAGGAAGAGTATCAACCGTTTCAAAACAGATACTCCAGTTCAATGCTGACCCGTCTGTCTATGGGAGAAATCTTCAGTGGAGGCATCAGCGTTCCTGTGGCAGGGTCAATCCTGTACAGGTCGGTTTTTTTTGCCTTGTCAAGCAGGTTTTCCCCTTTAAGTGTCAGGGTAAGATTTTCATGGATGTTCCAGCTAACAGAACTGGTCCAATCAAAGTAGTTTTTGTCATCAATGCTATTTTGATGCCACACAACACCATTATAGAAATCAAATTGCCCATAGGTATTTGAAAACGTAAGATATCCGCTGTAATCCTCCAGCCGATCCAAGGTAAAAATATCTTTGTAGTTGGCATAGTAGAGTTGCAGATCCATCCTGTTTTCAAGGTCGAATCTGTAGTTGTACTGAAAAACAGTTGTCAGATATCTGGTATTGCCGTCACCGCCGTTCTGTAAAAGTCCATCTTTGTCCTGCAACAGAAAGAGCATCACATTCGCGCTGTAGTGTTCCCCATCAAACCCAAGCTCCTGCGTCACTCCCCATGTTTTCTGTAGCGTATGCGGATCTTTGTGCAGGTTGAAAGTTGAAAGGTTCAAAGTTGTAGAAAAAGGATCCAATGCAAACATAGAACGGTAAAGGTAAGCTTTGTAACGCCACTTTTCACCACTGTAAATGTAGCCCAGGCGTATTTGTAAAAGATCATCATCGTTCGCTCTCGGGCTGTTGCGGCAGATACGGCTGTATTCTACACCGACATTCAAAAGTTTGTTTTTTGAAATGTGGTACTGATCCTGGAAAAATACGGACCATATATCCTCACGATCAAATATCAAAGGTACGTTACCTACACGTTTTTCCTTGAAATAGTCAAGCTTTTTGATTCGTCCTTTGATACCGGTTGCGATCCTGTGATTCCCCCATTGGCGGGTATAGGTCAATTCACCGCTATAGGTACTGTTTTTGCTTTTGCCGTAAAAATCATTTCCAAGCAACACCCCTGAATAGAGTAACGGGTTGTCGTCTGACATCCGTATATCCGTATTCAACATATCATAGGCAAACTGCAGCTGCCAGTATGATGCAAACTTGTAGCGGTAATCCAGATGAATATTCTGATAATCAATTTCTGATACTTCAGGCGTTGCATCCATACTGAGGCCGGCAAGTGCATCTGTGTTTTTTTGCATCAGCTGAATGTGAAATGTCTGCGTGTCGGTTTTGGCATATCCCATGAGTTGAAGACGCTCAAAGTCACGTTTGAGCGGATGCTCCGTACCATTGTCAATACGTTCACGCTTCTCCTGCGTTCTGGAAACATTCAGCATGTAGGATACACCGTTTTCTTTGCCGCCGTAATTGACATCCTGTACATTGTATCCCCGGCTTCCTGCAAGTACATCAAGTGAAGTACCGCTGTCCTGTTCGGGTTCTTTCGAGTAGATAAATATGGTCATATATGCCGGTTCGACCGAAGTTTCAAGAGAGGGTGTCATATAGTAGAACTCTATATGGTCTGCAAAATTGATGTCCATGTCACCATACAGTACCACTCCGCTGCCAAGCCATCCCTGTGTGATCTCGACGCCATCAATAAACAGACGGATAAAATTACTTCTGTAAGGTTCGAATAAACTTGAGGTCAGAGGATCAGGTAACCCATAACGGTTTTCATGGTAATAAATGAACGGTGTCATTTTCAATACATCTTTCAATGTTTTGGCATGCATCCGCTCCAGTCTGTCCCGCGTAAAAAGAATAAGATGACCTTTGTTTTCGTCAATAGTTCTCTGACTCAGGTCATTTTTGTCTTTATACTCCTTCAGCAACGTATCCATAGCTTCACCGTGAAGCATTTGCATAGACAAAAATCCTATGGCCAGCATACATAGAAAAAAATGTTTACGCTGCTGCTTTTGCGGTCTGTCGATCATCCTGTACCCTTTACAGACATTCTGTTGGAATATCCATCATAATACTTTTATACTATTTCAATTATAATCATGCAGTAACAGTAGTAATAATAGCAACAATATTCACAAATAATACAGTAATAGCCATAAATATCCCCTAATTTTGCACACCCAAAGTGACAAAATAACCCATCTGCCCCATGTGGATACATAGGAATATCCCTGTATACCAAACAGACAAGGAGTAATCATGCTTGATCATGAAGCCTATGCATTCATGACCCAAACCTACAGACTGGTACTGGCAACCTCAGAGGAACATGTCGATGCGGTCAAAGCACTGCGAAAAGAAGTGCTGTTGGAAAAGTACCGAAACTTTGGAAGCATTGAAGATGAGGAACGTTTTGCCTGGGATGAGAGTGATGCACAGGCATTCATCTATCTGCTCCAACACCCAAAAAGCGGTCGGTACGTCGGTACTATCCGCGTCTTTTTTATTAACGATGCAACGCCGCTGAAAGAGATGCCCATGGAACACTACAGCCATGCGTCACGCATTGCCGAACTGAAAGCGGCACTGCCGGTATGCGAGATTTCACGCTTTGCCCTCTCTGCCAACCTTCCAAAAGAGTCAAAACACAGTGCCCAATGGGTCAGGATCCATCTCTCTTTGCTGCTAATGATCGGTACCAGGATCACTGCGCAGATCTACCCTTTTAAAATGATTTTTGCTATTATGGAACCTTCTCTGGCACGTCTGCTACGCTGGCAGAAGGCTCACTTTGAACAGATCGGATCAGAAGTAGATTATTATGGCACAACAATACCATTTGCCATAGAACGGAATACTTTATTATCTGATACATTTGCTACACAAAAAGTAAGCTGTTATTATCTGGGTCAGTTTTCGCAACCGGGAGGAAGTCTTGACCGTTTCCTTGCCCAGTGCCCCTACATTGATGCAGAGATGCTCAATCTTGACGCCTGCGTACCCGATAGATCACCGCATACATAAGCGGTACATAGAAAAGATTCAGTACTGTCGCCCAGGCAATACCGAAACCGAGAGAAACTGCCATTGGCTGTAAAATGAGTGCCTGCCCGCTGGCAAAGAACATGAGAGAAGAGAGCCCCAGTACGGTTGTTACCGACGTAAGAATGATCGGTCTCAGACGCATACCCGCTTTGTGGGATATTTCAGCGTAATTTTTACTGCCCTTGATAAAGTCAAGCATGATCAGCCCGTCATTGACCACCACTCCTGCAAGCCCGATGATGCCCATAATACCAGGAAGCGTCATATGGATGCCCATCAGTTTGGTGCCTACCAGTGCCCCGAGTACCGACAGCGGAATGGTCGACAGAATGATCAGCGGCAGTATGGCCGAGTTGAACATCCATACCAGCGTCAGGAAAATAAGAAAGACAGCGATCACAGCCGCTTCAGCCATCTCTTTTTTGATCTGACGGTTCTCTTTCTCTTCCCCTTTGATAATAACTTTGACACCGGCGTTTTCAAGTGTGTCAAGCATCGGACGGATCTGGTTCATCACTTCCGAAGGGGTAATACGATGCTTGTCGACACGGGCAAAGAGTGAACGTACCTTTTGTCCATCTTCTTTAAATATCTTGACAAAACGCTTTTGGTAGTAAAAGTCACAAATGTCTTTGAGCCTCACCATCTGCTGCCCATCAGGTGTCGTTAGCCGGAAATCTCCAAGCGCGCCCTGCTTTTTCTTGTAGGCATCTTCGATACGGATACGTATCAGCCCTTTGGCATTGAACATCTTGCCATACTCCGCTTTCAAAAAGGCACCGCGGAGAACATTGACCACATAGCTCTCACTAAAGCCGAGATGCTGCCCGTATTCGTTCACACGCAGCTTCAACTCCCGTTCTCCCTCGTTGGCATTGTCAGAGATGTCTTCCACTCCTTTTATTTTGGAAAGGGCTTTTTCGACACTGTGCAGGGCTGAGAGCATCTTTTTTTCATTATCTGCACTGAAACCTATCTCGATATCATGACTGACAATACCTGCCTGCTGCACATAAATGTTAAACTCTTCATAGAGCAGTTTTTCATTGATTTTGATCTTCCGGAACTTGTCCACTACCTCTTTTTGTATCTCTTTGACGATCTCCTGGGCTTTACGGCGGCGTATCATGTCACTGTCATCATATTCAAGTGAAAAGATGGGATTGATGTAGCGGTCAAAGAAGTTTTCAGGTGCTTTTTCATGCAGGTTGATGAAGATTTGAAAGAGGTTGTCCCCCACTTCGAAACTCGCATCTGGATTGAACTTGAACCCAATGACTGATGTGACAGAATCAACATCCTCTTTCTTCAGGCGTTTAAGCAACGCTTTTTCAATCTGTGTGACATACGTCTCTGTCTCACGCAGGTCATGGTTGATATCCACTTTGCCGTTCAAATAGATCTGCTGTGCATCAAACTCCGGGAAAAGTTGAAATTTCGTGACCTTCATCATGCCTATCGTTGCCATCACAATAAAGAGTACAAGGAGTATCAGCGATCGCCACTTGTGTATCAGCAGTTTTTCAAGAAAACGGCTATAAGCAGCAACAAAACGCTTCCAGCCGCCCTCATGGTTTTGCATGGTTTTCACATTGCCGATACTGAAAAACTCTTTTGCGTGTAACGGAAGGAAATAAAATGCCTCAAAGAGAGAAGAGAGCAGCAAAATAGAGATCATCACCGGCAACACCTGCATGAACATCCCCATCTTCCCGCTCATGATCAGCAACGGCAAAAATGCGAATACAGTTGTAAGTGTCGCCGTCAAGACAGCGGGGAACATCTCTACCGCTCCGTCAATAGCCGCCTCTTTGGGAGACTTGCCCATTTCCAGATGCCGGTAAATGTTCTCAGCTACAACAATGGCTTCATCAACCAGCATCCCAAGGGCAATAAGCGCACCCAGCATCGTAAGCATATTAAGGCTGTAACCGATGGCATCTGCTGCAATGAGCGTAATAAAAAAGGAGGTTGGAATACCAATGGCAACGACCCATGCAATGCGTGCATTGACCGAAAGGAAGAGTGCGGAAAAAACAAGAATAAGTCCAAAAAGAATGTTCGAAGAAACAAGATTCAGACGGTTTTTGACCCATACAGAAGTGTCGGTATAGGCTTCAAATGTAATATCTTTATATTTTTTCGAATAGGCTTTGAGTACCTGCCGCACCTGCTTGCTCAAAGCAATGGCATTGCCTTCTTTGGTTTTATTGATATTCAAAGAAATATTGGGTTTGCCGTTAAAGTGTGAAATCTGCTTAGGATCGCCAAGACCGATGCGTACCGTGGCGATATCTTTGAGTCGGACATGTTTGCCGTTGATGCCCAGCAAAATATCATCAATGGCCTTGGCTGACTTCTCTCCGTTTATCGTAGAGATGTAAAGGTGATCGCCGGCGGCATCAATGGTACCGGCGGGGAAAATGGAAGCGATCTGACTGATTGCTTGATAGACTGCTGTTTTGGAGAGGCCGTAGGCATCGAGTTTCTTTTGGTCGAGGGTAACGAGTACCTCTTCATCCGCATCACCGCGTATGACAATACCACTGAGATCTTTGATGAGCGCAAGCTCGCTTTTGAGCTTGTCCGCGACATCGAGCAGCCTCTCTTTGGGTACATCACCGGAGATGGCCACCAGCAGCAGCGGATAGTCATGCACCACCACTTTGGCAACAGGTTCATCCATATCTGAAGGCAGGTCGCGTCTGGTATTGGCAATAATATCCTTGACATCGGAGAGTACCAGCTGTTTGTCATTGCCGGGTTTGATATCTGCCTCTATCGTAAACATACCGTTTTGAATGGTGGTATAGATCGTATCGATCTCGGAGAGACTTTTGAGTTCGTCCTCTATCTGTTCGACCACCATCTTGTCAAGCACATCTGCACTCGCCCCTACATACCCGCCGGTAATAGATATTTCATCCAGTGTCGAAGCAGGAAAGATCTCTTTGGCAATATTCTGATACGCAAACACTGCCATGATCAGCATAAATACCATGAGAATATGGTTGAGTATCGGACGTTCGACTGCGAACTTTACAAATCCCCGTATCATGCTATTTTTCTTCTATGACAAAAATGGTGTCGGTAACACGGTTTTTGAACTTGAGCGCTTCGACATGCTGTTTGAGAATCTTGTTCTCGGCCTTGAGTGCTTCCACCTGACGGTAGAGCTTGTTGACCTTCTTGCTCTCATAATAGATCTGATTGCTCAGATATATCTTGATCAGTGCCAGTATCAAAACGATGGCCATCCCCATCACAATGACACTGAGCATTCCCATTGTAATGCCGTTGGGTGCTTTGGGCTTCTTTTTGGAAGATGCCATCTCAGCTTCCCTTTCCAAAACGGAAACTTCGAAGCTTTGCCGAACGGCTGCGCGGATTACGCTTCAGCTCTTCTTTGGAAGCGGTGACCGGTTTTCGCGAAAGCGGTTTTCCAAGGGCATGGTTTCCTCCGCAGGTGCAACGCATTGCCTGCGGATCGCATATACATCCGGTAGACCACTTTTTAAAACGTTTTTTCACAAGACGGTCTTCGAGAGAATGGAAGGTAATGAGCGATACTACTTCCCCCTCAAAATGTTTTGCTTCAATGGCATCCAACAGCCCTTCGATCTCACCAAGTTCATTATTTACTTCAATACGGATCGCCTGAAAAGGGAGGGTCGAGGGGTGTATCTTGCCTCCTTTGGGCATCACTGTTTCAATGATACTACTCAACTCTCTGGCACTCTCAACAGGCTTTTTTGCACGTGCATCCACAATAGCTGCTGCCAATCTTCGGTAGGAACGTACCTCGCCATATGCGTCAAAAATATACTCGAGCTTCTCTTTAGGATACGTGTTGACCACCTCATAGGCACTCAGCGGGGCAGAGGCATCCATACGCATATCAAGTGTTTGCGCATCAAAGGCAAAACCGCGCTCTTTTTTGTCAAGCTGCAGAGAAGAGACGCCAAAATCGGCCAGCAATGCGGTAACAGGAGCTTCTTCAAGGGTAGGAATTACCGTTGCAAAGGTACCTTTGTAAAGTGTACTCCTCTCTGCAAAAGATGCAAGCCGCTTTTTTGAAAAAGCCAATGCTTCCTCATCACGGTCAATACCTATATGCTTTAAATGCGGATAGCGCCCCAGCACTTCACTGCTGTGCCCGGCATACCCCAGAGTACAGTCGACAAAATATCCCTCCGGCACTCCTTCAAAACTTTCAAGTACTTCTTCAAGCAGTACCGGTATATGCGGACTTTCCACCTATCTTCCCTTCATCTCTATAGCGCCTGTATCTTTATCCGACTACAAACGAAAATGGCATTGTGAGGGCGACCAAAGGAAGTGCCTGTGGTACACAACACCCCACACCATTATTTCCAAAATTTCTAATTTCTAATTTCTAATTTCTAATTTAACCGTTATAATAGCAAAATAATCCTAACAAAGGTTGCCCCGGTATGGACAAGCATCTCATTGAAGATATACAGCGTATTTCCCACTCCCTGTTTGAAAAAAACTTCTTCGGCGTCTTTCACGGTTCCATCTCAGCCAGGGTCACGGCCAACGGCTTTATCATCAACTCCAAAGACACCATACTCAACAAGGTGACAGAAGAGTCCCTTGTCCGGCTCGACTGCCAAAAACGTGACTACCGATGGAGTCTTGCCAACAGTGACGTGCATATTCATGAACACATTTACGAAAGCATCCCCAACGCCAAATATGTCAGCTACACCATGCCGCCCTATGCTACCGCCTTCTCTCTTCGCCATGGAAAAGTCTCGCCGCAGGACTATTACGGCAAGCAGATACTTGGGGAAGTCATTGTTTACGACCCTAAAAACTTTGATGACTGGATTGAACGTGCCCCTTACGAAGTCTCACGCTTTTTTCTCAAAAATGATGCCCATCTTCTGCTAATCAAAGGATTTGGCCTGATCGCCTATGACAGAGACATCACCGAAATGGCCAAAAAGATCGCCATACTGGAAAACTCATGCAGACTGATTGCACTAAGCAATAACCTTTAATTAATTCATAAATTTATTTTTAATTAAGTATTTTCCCGTTACACTTTTCTGACGATAAAATAAAAACATATTATCGTTTACAGGAGGGAGTATTCATGGATACAAAAAATATGATCGAAACCATTAAAGCAAAATTTGAAATGATTCAAGTGGCAGTGGGGAAAGACTTAAATATTGATGACCTCAGCCAAACCAGATATCTGCGTGCTGTCATCGATGCAACTGAACATGCCTATGTCCACCTCAACGACAGCATTTGTGAAAGCCTCTACATGTGCAAGGAATGTGCCCAAAAACGTGACCTGCTCATGCACTATCTGACAATGCTCGATGATATTGACGAAGGGATGATACTGAAACCGGAAACGGTACAGGAACTATCACGTTACCCGGAAGAAATTGCAAACGTGATTGAACGTATTGACAATGTTCTTGCTACCCATTACGCATAAACTGACAGAGGACAAAACCGGCATCATGCTGACAGGAGGGTAAAGCAAAGTTTCGTTATACTTTTTCCATCTACATACATTCTTCAGGACAAGCCTATGAACCAGACCCAAAAACGTTTAAGTATTATCAAGCTTGCCATCTCTA
This sequence comes from Sulfurovum sp., assembly GCA_027019175.1. Lineage (GTDB taxonomy): Bacteria > Campylobacterota > Campylobacteria > Campylobacterales > Sulfurovaceae > Sulfurovum. The sequence continues at coordinate 26,518 of JALUXB010000072.1, forward strand.
TTGGAGACAAGGAAACCATACAGCTTCAAATGCTGAAACTCGCTCCTCTGAAGACCGATAGAAAAATCCAGGAAATTCTACATGGGCTGCAGGCAGAGAACTATGCCCAGACACTCCCTTTGATCACAGAATATATCGAAACCCCTCCTGAAACTATTTTACAGCGTACCATTCAAGATGAGATACAGACACCTGAAGAAGACGAAGCCATTATTGAGGAGTTCGACCTCTTCAGAATACCGGTAAAAGAGACACCAAAACAGGCCAATGAAATCGTTAACATTGAAGCGTTTGAGGACAATACAGATACCCTTGATATACCTTTGCCAGAAAAAGAAGAAAAGATCGATTACGATTCCCTGCTGAATCTTCAAAGTGATGATATTCTACAGGGCAATATTTACATTCAACAGACACGGCTTGCAGAAGGGGAGGATGATTTCTTTGAAAACAGAAATGAAACAGAGAACTTCAACTACACAGAAGTGATTGAAAAAGATGATTTTTTTCATAACGAATCAGCTTTTCCGGATCCGCTGCCTGAGGAGAGTGATGATACACAGACAGATGACAAGGTTGAGAGTGAGCACGCCGACTTCGAAAATCCGACAGTACCGGAATCGGTCGTTCCAGACGGGGAGCACTCCAAAGCAGAACCTATTGAAAATCAAGAGACAAGTGACGCGGTAACATATTACGATCCGCTCCCCTATATCGACCAAAAATTCAAAAATATGCTCACACAGTATCCGCCGGTTGAACTTCCGTCACGCTCTTATGACTCGGTTAATACATGGCTGCAGAAAATCGCTGCGGAAGGCTACACAGAAGCGGAAATTGAAGCACTGATAGAAACGATCATGCAACGCAGCAAAGAGGGAGAGAAAGCCGAAGCTGCACAACTGCTGCTTATCGCTGCTGCCACCCATTCCCCCTATGCCCAGTTCATACTCGCACGTGCTCTCTTTAAAGGAGATATACTCGAACAGAATCTCCCTGAAGCATTTACCCTCATCAACCGTATGGCAATGGATGACGATTACCCCGAAGCCATCTGTGACCTTGCACAGCTCTATGAGCATGGTATCGGGGTAGAAGCGGATGAGGAACGTGCCCAGGCACTCTACAAAGAAGCGATGGAACGCGGCATCAAACGTGCCAAAGCACACTACGAACGTCTCAGCAAAGCCAATAAAGGATTCCTTGGAAAGCTGTTTGGAAAATAGCCTTTCCCTTCCCATTCCATTTTTTAATTTCTAATTTCTAATTTTTTAATGCCTTCATAGGCGACATCCATCATCGTATCGATCTCTTGCTTGGTAATAACATAGGGGGGCATAAAATAGACAACCGCCCCAAGCGGACGCAGCAGCACACCATGCTCAAGCCCGTAACGGTACACTTCCAGGCCAATACGTTCACGGGGGTCATAGCCTTTCAGCTCTACTGCGGCGACCATACCCTGTTGACGTACAGAAGCAACATTGTCGAGCTTCTTGAAACGTTCAAGTTTTTGTGCGATATAGCGTGACTTTTCTCTGTTTGCTTCAATCACATTATCCTTTTCAAAAAGCTCCAGTGTCGCCAGTGCCGCACTGCAGGCAAGCGGGTTCCCTGTATAGCTGTGAGAATGCAAAAAAGCTTTGTACTCATTATAGTCACAGTAAAACGCACTGTAAACCTCATTAGTGGTCATCACTACCGAGAGCGGCAGATAACCACCTGTCAACCCCTTGGAAAGCGTCATGAAGTCAGGTGATATACCGGCATGTTCACAGGCGAACATTTCGCCGGTACGCCCAAACCCTGTCATGATCTCATCGGCAATGAGGTGCACGTCATACTGTTGTGTCAACCGTCTCGCACCGACAAGATAGTCAGGGTGGTACATATGCATGCTGCCCGCCCCCTGGATCAGCGGTTCAATGATAAATGCTGCAATCTCACCGGCACGAGCCTCAAGCATTGTTTCAAGTGCTTTCAACGCCTCTTTGGCAGCTTCAGGAGTCTGATCTTTCGGAACAGGCACCTGCACATTCGCTATCAAAAGCGGTTCGTAAGTCTCTTTGTAAAGCGCTACATCACCCACGGAGAGCGCACCTATGGTCTCTCCGTGATAGGAGTTTGTCAACGAGAGAAAGAGTGATTTGTTTTTGCCGTTGTTGCGGTGACAATGATAACTCATCTTCAGTGCAGCCTCGATCGCACTCGATCCGTTGTCAACATAGAAAACTTTCTGAAGTGTTTCCGGTGTCACAGCAACCAGTCTGTGTGCAAGTTCAATGGCAGGTTCATGGGTAAACCCTGCCAGCAGTACATGTTCGAGTGTGTCAACCTGCTCCTTGATCCTGTTGTTGATATAGGGGTTTGCATGCCCGAAAAGGTTGACCCACCATGAGCTGATCGCATCGATATAGGCATTGCCTTCAAAATCATAAAGCCATACCCCTTTCCCCGATTTGACCGGGATAAGAGGCAGGCTTTCATGGTCTTTCATCTGGGTACAGGGATGCCAGATCACTTCAAGGTCTCTGTTCATCATTTCTATGTTACGGCTGTTCACTACGGAATATCCTTTTTTCAATTGGTATTAACCACAAGTTGACTAAAATATTATACAAATTTTAGCATAGAAGGCAGATAAAAAAATGATAAGTTGGATGCAGAAACACAACCGATATCTTGTATGGACCATCTGGATCGCGACCATCGCGTTCATTGGTGCCGGTTTCGTAGGCTGGGGAAGCTATAACTTCGGCGGGAAAGCAGGCAATGTGGCAAAAGTCGGTGACATTGAAATCACACAGGCAAAACTCAACCAGGCCTATAGCGACCTGTATGCCCGTTACAACGAAATGTTCAAAGGGCAGTTTGACGAGAAGAAGGCAAAAGAGATGGGTCTGGTACAGCAAGCTTTTGCCACACTTGAAACGCAGGCGAGACTGCTCAACTATGCCAAGACACTCGGTGTCATTGTCTCTGACGATGAACTTGCCCATACACTGGAATCGATCAAGGCATTTCAAAAAAACGGCAAATTTGACCGCAGCATTTACAACATGTTCCTCAAAAACCGCCGCATGAAAGCCAAAGATTTCGAAGCACGTTTGAGAGACGAGCTGACCATCAACAAGCTTCTGACACTCCTTAACGTTGAAAGTCTTCCGCTTGAAGAGGAAACCATCGGCTCGGCACTGAATGTCGCTGACAAGTTCAAATATGAAGTTCTTTCGCTTGACGATGTCAATCCGGCACTTGACGAAGACAAACTGAAAGCATTCTGGGAAGCACACAAAACCGAATTCAAAACGCCGAAAAAGTATAACCTCTCCCTGCTCTGGACCGACAGCAGCAACACACCGGTAGACGAAAAAGAGCTCAAAACATTCTTCGATACCAACAGTTTCAACTACATTGACCAAAGCGGCAAACAGCTGACCTTCGAGGAAGCAAAAGACAAGGTTGAAAAAGACCTCAAAATCAAAAAAACGAAAAAGACGGCACAGCGTGCCTACATTGCCTTCAAAAAAGGCAAACAGGATGCTGACGAAAGCGTGACACTGCCCCTGAACGACCCTACGCTCTCAAAAGATATCTGGGGTGAGATTCAGCAGCATGATGCAGGTACCATTCTCAAACCGAAAGTTGTCAACAGCAAATACGTTACGGTAAAGATAGAAAAAGTCATTGAACCCAAAGTCATGACCTTTGAAGAAGCCAAGCCCCTTGTGGCAAAACTTTATGAAACCGATGCCAAACAAAAAGCGCTGGCAGCGCTGGCAGAGGAGAAACTGAAATCCATTGCCGACAGTAATGCGACCGTTTCCGATTTTGTCACTTTGAGTGACGCTGACAACCTGAAAGGGTTAAATTCACAGGAAAGTTTACAATTTTTACAAAAACTCTTTACATCTTTAGAAGAAAAGGGTATTATTAGGCTATCAAATAAAGTTGTAGTCTACGACATTATGGCGCAAAAGCACCTCTCTCCTGATACAAACCTCACGGAACGTGTCAAGGAAACTGTCAATACAATCAAACCGAGGGTCTTCGAATCCAACCTTATTCAGGTTCTGGCCAAGAAGTATCCGACTGAAGTCTATGTGGGAGGACTCAAGAATTGAGTGATACAGTTTTAGCGATCGATATCGGTTCTACGAAGGTCTGTGCGATCATTGCAGAAATCGATAACGGCAAGGTTCAGATACTGGGCCACGGTATCACCAAATCCCAGGGTATCAAAAAAGGTGCCATCACCAATATTGAACTGGCTTCCAAATCCATCAAGAAAGCTGTCAGTGATGCAAAACGCATTGCAGGCAGCAATATTACCTCTGCAACTGTTTCCATCTCCAATGCCTATGCCAAGAGCCTTAATTCTACAGGTATTGTCAATATTCCCCATAAAGACATCTCCATCAAGGAGATCAACCGTGTCATGCAGACAGCGCTCTATAATGCCAACGTGCCCAATGAATATGAAGTGATTCACGTACTTCCCTACAACTTCAGGGTAGACGACCAGGATTTCATTGAAGATCCGTTTGGTATGAATGCCAGCCGTATGGAAGTCGATGTCAACATCATCATGACACAGAAATCCAACCTTTCCAACCTTAAAAAAGCGGTACGCTCTGCCGGCATTGAAATTGACGGGATCGTTCTCAGCGGTTACGCATCGGCTATCGCTGTGATGGGTGACGATGAGAAAGAACTGGGTGTCGCGGTTATCGACCTTGGCGGACAGACCAGCAACCTTGTCATTCATGTAGGCAACTCCATCCGATACAACGACTTCCTCGGTGTAGGTTCCAACCATATCACCAATGACCTTTCCATGGCACTGCATACACCGTTACAGATTGCCGAAAGTGTCAAGATCCGTCACGGGAACCTGATCGAAACAAGCAACGAAGTGATCGAGCTGCCTATCATCGGTGATGAAGAGAACCGAAATGGTGTCTCTTTGGAAATTGTCCACTCTGTCATTTTTGCCCGTGTCGAAGAAGCATTGATGATCCTTGCAAAATCACTGGATAAATCCGCGCTCAAAGAACAGATCGGTGCAGGTATCATACTAACGGGCGGCATGACCAAACTCAAAGGCATCCGTGAACTTGCACAATCCATCTTCCCTGCCATGCCGGTACGTATCGGCAGACCACAGGAGGTTGAGGGGATGTTTGAAGAGCTTAAGGATCCCGCATTCTCCACAGTTGTGGGTCTGCTGCTCTACAGGGCCGGAAAACATACACAGTATGAGATCAATTTCAATAATGAAATGCTCCACTCGAAAGCAGAACATACCGATGATCTCGAGGACATACGTCTTCAACAGCCCGACCAGCGTAAAGAAGAGCCGGCTCCTGCTCCCAAAAGGAAGGAACAGGCAAATGAAGAGAAACCGGAAACAATCGTATTTGATGACCTGCCCGATCCCAATGCGGAGAAAAGCAGTGCTTTCAAAAAGATTGCCAACTGGGCCAAACAGTTATTTTAAGATACAACACTAAAAAGGGGGAAGAAATGGAAGAATTCGAAATAGATATCGTAGAAACCAAGTGCCACACCAACGGCGCAAAGATCAAAGCAATCGGCGTAGGCGGCGGTGGCGGAAACATGATCAACCACATGATTCAGGAAGGCATCAACAGTATAGACCTGATCGTTGCCAATACCGATGCGCAGGCACTGGAAACATCACTGGCACCATACAAAATGCAACTGGGTATCAACGCTACACGCGGTCTGGGTGCAGGTATGGTACCGGAAAAAGGACGTGAAGCGGCACTGGAGAGCTTTGAAGATATTAAAGCGATGCTCGAAGGCTCAGACATTGTCTTTATCTCTGCCGGTCTCGGCGGCGGTACAGGTACCGGTGCAGCACCTATTATTGCACAGGCAGCCAAAGAGGTGGGTGCACTCACTGTCTCCATCGTTACAAGTCCATTCAAGTTCGAGGGACGCAAACGTACGAAGCTTGCAAAAGAGGGGCTTGAAGAGCTCAAGCGTGAGAGCGATTCTATCATTGTTGTACCTAACGAAAAACTCCTCTCTATCGTTGAGAAAAATCTCGGTATCAAAGAGAGTTTCCGTATGGTAGACGACATTCTGGCACAGGCTGTCGGCGGTATCTCAAAAGTGATCCTCTCTCACGGTGACAACGATATCAACCTTGACTTTGCCGATGTCAAGACCGTTATGAGTCACAGAGGTCTCGCACTGATGGGTACAGGCTACAGCGCCGGTACCAACGCAGCATATGATGCGGCCAAAGCAGCCATCGAGTCACCACTGCTTGACAATATCTCTATTGACGGTGCGATGGGTGTACTGGTTCATTTCGATATCCACCCAGACTATCCTATTATGGAGATCGGCGAAGCAATGAGCATTGTCGAAGAGAGTGCTGACGAGGATGCTTCCGTAATCTTCGGAACGACAACCAACCCTGACATGGCGATCGATGAAGTAAGAATTACTATTATTGCAACCGGCTTTGAAGACAAGAATGCCATTCCTGAACCGACAACGATCAAAAAACAGGAAACACTGCTTGGCAGCAACACCAATAGCATCAATACCATCAATACACTGGCAGGCCGCAAAGTTGTCGGTTATGACGGGGATCATGAAGACATTCTTGATGTACCGACATTCCTCCGAAAGCAGATGGACTAACACTCTTTTCTCCCCTTTTTTCAGTGCAGGAGTCTTCCCTCCTGCAAAACACTTTCCCCTATTAACCTCTTTTTCGCTATGATACTTCTATAACAATTCACTTATCATTTTCATAAGGAAAACAGACAATGAAATACATTAGAACACTCTCTACCGTAGCACTGACAGGTGTAGGCGCCCTGCTTGTAACAGGTTTGACCGGCTGTGAACAAAAAACGTCACAGGAACAGCCTCAGGCCAAAGGCGCTTTTGTCGTCATCGAAGAAACAGCACCAGGCAAATACAAGATCAAAGACGAATTCCCGTCCGATGAAACACGCATTATCCTCAAAAAACTTGACGGTACGGAAAAAGTACTGACCAAAGAGGAGATGGATGCCCTCGTCAAGCAGGAGGCTGCCAAAATAGACAACGGCACATCCCCTTTGACCCAACCGGATGCTCAGGCACAGATGCAGGGCGGTATGGGGCTTGGAGAAGCCATTCTTGCCTCTGCTGCGGGTGCCATTATCGGCTCGTGGATCGGCAGCAGACTCTTTGGCAACCAAAACTACCAGAACAACCGTAAAGCGGGCTACAAGTCACCCTCGACCTATCAGCGCAGTAAAAGCAGCTTCAGTAAAGCACGAAAAAGCACAAGCAAACGCAGCGGCTTTTTCGGCGGCAAAAAGAGCACTTCAAGAAGCGGCGGCTTCTTCGGCGGTTGAGTATGGTCAAACTTCTTCAAGTCACACCACTGACCCCTGACTATCTTGAGTCACTCGGCTTTGTCTGGCACACAGACAGTGACGAGACACCGTATGTTTCAGACAAACTGGTACTTCTCACACCCAAAGAAGCCGAAGCTTACTATCATGCAGGCAATACGCTCTATGAAATGTTCATCGAAGCGGCACAGCATGTCATTGACAACAACCTCTTTCATGAAATAGGCATCCCTTTTAACCTTGTAGAGCTTATTACCGAAAGCTGGGAGAATGACATCCACTGGCACCTCTACGGCCGGTTTGACCTTGCAGGCGGTATTGACGGCAAACCCATCAAACTGCTCGAGTTCAATGCAGACACTCCCACCGCCCTCTTCGAAACGGCCATTGTCCAGTGGGCAATGCTCAAGCAAAACGATATGGAAGAGACCGCGCAGTTCAACGGTGTCTACGAAGCACTGCTGGATAATTTCAAACGCCTTGTAACGCTCAGTGAAGATGTTTCAGACTTTGAAACACGCTATGAAGGGTGGAAATTTCTTTTCACGTCAATTCGCGGCAACAGTGAAGAGGAAAATACCGTCAGACTGTTACAGCATATTGCCACTGAAGCCGGCTATAAGACAGAGTTTGCCTACATCGATGAAGTGGAATTTGATGAAAAAGAGGGTATTTTCTTCAAAGAGCAGCAGTACGAACTCTGGTTTAAACTCATTCCGTGGGAAGATATTGCCCTCGAAGAACCGGATTTGGCAATGATGCTGACCAACATTGTCAAAAACCAGAAAGCGATCATTTTCAACCCTGCCTACACCCTGCTCTTTCAGAGCAAGGGACTGCTGACGATCCTTTGGGAACTCTACCCCGATCATCCACTGCTGCTCGAAACCTCGTTTGAACCGCTTGGTACGGAACGCATGGTGCAAAAACCGGTCTTTGGGCGTGAAGGTGAGAGTGTCCGTATTCTCGATGAACACGGCAGTTTTATTGAAGGGGAAGAAGAAGGTGCCTACGACAGCCATAAAATGGTCTTTCAGGAGTATGTCGAACTTCCATCGGACATCGAAGGCAACAGCTATCAGGCCGGCCTCTTCTATGCGTATGAGTCATGTGGTATCGGTTTTAGAAAAGGCGGTAAGATTCTTGACAACATGTCTAAGTTTGTTGGACATGTTGTCAAGCCATAAAATAGAAAATCTCTATTTGGCACCAAATTCAGTAAGTGCCTCTTCGACAGGAATCATATACATCAATGCAGGACCTCCATGCATAAGCACAGCCTGCATTGCTGCTTCGATAATTTCATTTTTTGTTGCACCTTTTTCCAAGGCACCTTTTACATGAAGCGCTATACACCATTCACATTGTGCTGCTACAGAAAGACCGATATTGACCAGTTCTTTGGATTTTCTATCCATCCCTCCTTCTTTTTCAACTGATTCCATAAAACTGTGAAATGCACCTATCTGTTCAGGAGCTTCCTTTTGTAGTCGACCTACCAATCGTTTAATCTCTTCTAATTTATCGTTATATTTACCCATCTTTCATCCTTTTTATATGCTATATTTTCATCATACCACTATCACAGATTTTTGTCAAATACAGCACGTAGTAAAATAGGTACAAGGTAAAAAAGCATTATCCCTCTTCGCCCGGCTTCATACACCCGGGGCAACGGTAAGAGACAATCTTCGCTTGTGGCAGATCGATGCGTGCTGCGGTAAGGCTGCCGCCCCACAGACACCCTGTATCGAGTGCCAGTACATGTTCATCTTTATAGAAACCCAGTGTCGACCAGTGGCCAAAGATGATCTTCAGTTCTATCTCTTTTCGGTTTTCACATTCAAACCACGGCTTCATTCCTTTGGCACGTACTTCAGGTGTGGGCGCCCCTTTCTGTTTGAAATCAAGACGGTGATCTTTGTAGCAGTAGCGCATACGCGTAAAAGCGCTGACAATATAACGGTCAATATCTTCAGGGCCTGCATTGCGATCAAAACGTTCCACGCCCCCCTTAAACATCTTTTTCAACCAC
>JALUXB010000073.1 GCA_027019175.1 Sulfurovum sp.
TTTCCTCCCTCCTCACTCCTCACTCCTCACTCCTCACTCCTCACTCCTCACTCCTCACTCCTCACTCCTCACTCCTCACTCTTCACTCTTCACTCTTCACTCTTCACTCTTCACTCTTCACTCTTCACTCTTCACTCTCCGTATGCGCAATGCTCCACTCACGAAAGGGGATCGCTTCGAAATGGATCTTTTCGATGTCAAAGGCGTAGGTGTTGGTGACGGTGACGACGGTGACTTTGGTAATGCCGTGCTTTTTGAAGATGGAGAACTTGTTCTGTGCTTTGACCCAGAAGGCCTCTTCGCTCTCGAAAGGAGCGGGGATGATGAGTTCATGGGTGTCGGTGACATATCCGTGTACGCCAAGCGTTTTGAAGGCTACGGCGTGTTTGATGAGGGTAAGGGCGACCATGCTGTCGAACTGGATGCCGAAGGGCTGTCCGGCGGTGAGGTATTTGGCAAAGGCGAAGTCGTACATGATCATCTTCCTGCCGCTACGCTTGACGGCATTGTCTATGAAGTAGAGCAGACCCTCCTCCTGAAAGCGCTTGACGGCGCCATAGACGAAATCTTTGGAGATACGGAAGTGCTCCTTGGTGAAGCTGTAGATCTGGTGGGTGGTCATCGGCTGGGTGTTGTAGCGTGCCAGAATGAGGATGAGCGACTGTTCGTTGGGGGAGAACTGCTGCTGGAAGAACTGCTTCATTGCCAGTGTCGTGTTTTTGGCGTGGCGTGCCATAGCCGGCAGGGTGCCGCTCTTTAGAAAGTGGTTGAAGGCAACGGTCGCGCCACTGCCATGCTCGAAAGCGATGAACTCCTCATAGTCCAGGGGAAAGAGCTCCAGCTGTGTAAAGCGTGTCTCTTTCAGCGGAGTACGGCTGATGACGATGAGGCGGGCAACCTGTGGGAAAGCCTCGAGCATCCCCTCTTCGTAGTGGTCGAGTATCAGTGCCTCTATTCCTTCCTCTTCAATGTAGGCCTGCAACGGCAGGGTATCAAGTGTATTGAGGATGAGGCTTGGATCCTCCAGGTCGATATAGAGTGTGTTGTCGTCCTGCTGCTGGAGGAAGTCGAGAATAAGGGCCGTTTTACCGGAGCCTCTGGCACCATGCAGATTGACATCACCCTCTTCAGGCAGTACTGTTTTGCGCAGAATGTAGTGGTCGTTGCGCGGGGGGTGGCTGTGAAAATGTTCGAGCAGATCCATCAAGATACTCCATAGTTTCCTTTTTGTAAGGAAATATATTTTCAAATTGTAACGAGTTTGGGCTGAAAAGTGTTGCACCTTTGAAAAAGTTTGGATATAATTCGCGTTCCTAAATTTATGTTAGGTGTCCTCAATGCCCCGTTTTCGGTGTGCGGCCAGGGCTTCTAACGAGTTCTTTAAAGGGTAAAAATGGAAAAAATAAGATTGAAGCTTAAAGCTTATGATCACCGCGTGTTAGACAGATCAGTTGCTGCTATCGTAGATGCAGTCAAGCGTACAGGTGCAGAGATTAGAGGGCCAATTCCAATGCCAACTAAGATCAAGCGTTATACCGTACTTAAATCACCACACGTGAACAAAGATTCTCGCGAACAGTTCGAGATCAGAATTCATGGAAGAATGATCGACATCGTTTCGGCGACTTCGGATACAATCGATTCACTGATGAAGCTGGATCTTGCACCCGAGATCGAAGTTGAGATCAGATCAATGGACAAGTAGGAGTAGGAAATGGAATTTATCGTAGAAAAAATTGGTATGAGCAGAACCATCGACGTACCAAGTGTTCCAGTTACACTTCTTAAAGTCGTTGATGCAAAGGTGTGTGAAGTACGTGAAGACGGAAAAGCAGTGGTCGCGTATAACAGCGCAAAGAAGATCAACAAAGCGATCGAAGGTCAGCAGAACAAGTTTGGAATCTCAAAAGAGTTCAACAAGTTCATGACAATCGAAGTGGCAGAAGGTACCGAAGCGGGCGATCTGAACCCGGCTCCACTGGCGGAAGCGGCTGTCGTAAAGACATCGCTCAACACCAAAGGTAGAGGTTTCCAGGGTGGTATGAAGCGTCACGGATTCGGCGGTGGACCAGGCTCTCACGGACACAGATTCGGTAGACGTATCGGTTCTATCGGTAACGCCGAGTGGCCAGGACGTGTACAGAAGGGTAAAAAGATGCCCGGACAGTACGGTAACACCAAAGTAACAGTAAAAAATGAAGTGATTTCATTCGATGCTGAGAACGGCATTCTAGTATTAAAAGGTTCAATTCCTGGTCACAACGGTGCCAGAGGATTGGTAAGGATCGTTAAATGAGCAATGTAACAACTATTAAAACAACAGACCTTCCACAGAAGTTTCTGGAAGTTCACCCGCACAACCTTTACCTCTACTGTAAAGCGTATGCGTCTGGGCTCAGAGCAAACACTGCGCAGACAAAGAACAGATCTGCAGTAAGCGGTGGTGGTAGAAAGCCGTTCGCACAAAAAGGTGGCGGACGTGCAAGACAGGGTTCAATCAGAGCACCTCACTTCAGAGGCGGTGGTGTCGTATTCGGTCCGAGCACGGACAGAAACTACGATCAGAAAGTCAACAAAAAGCAGAAAAAACTTGCTCTCTATCACGCACTGGCAGAGAAAGCGGCGAATGATGCGCTTTTTGTTGTTGACAGTGTTGTAATCGAGTCAGGAAAGACCAAAGATGCATTGGCGTTTGTCAATGGCCTGAACCAGAGAGATGTACTGGTTGTCAAAGAGTTGATCGATGACAAAACATTCCTGGCATTCAGAAACCTCCAGAATGCATACCTGGTTGAAGCAAACGAGCTCAACGCATATCTTGCAGCGGCATATCACTCTGTAGTGATTGAAAAAGCTGTATTTGACAAATTGACACAAGAGGCTTAAGATGGCAGATATTACAGATATTAAATCAATTATGTATACAGAGAAGAGCCTGGCTCTTCAGGAAGACGGTGTCATCGTAGTTCAGACAACTCCAAGAATGACTAAAAACGGTCTTAAAGAGGTCTTCAAAGAGTTCTTCGGGATCACACCACTCAAAGTGAACTCTATGAGAGTGAACGGAAAAGTGAAAAGATTCAAAGGTATCGAAGGAAAGCGTCCTGACACGAAGAAATTCTACGTCAAGCTGCCTGAAGATGCGAAGATCGAAAGCTTAGCGGTATAAGGAATAAGAAATGGCAATTAAATCATATAAACCATATACACCTTCCAGAAGGTACATGACAAACCTTGACAGCGGTGACATTACCGCTAAGGCAAGCGTAAGATCACTGCTCGTGAACATCTCGAGAAAAGCGGGTAGAAACAGCAACGGTAGAATCACTTCACGCCACAAGGAAGCGGGTGCGAAGAAACTCTACAGAATCATCGACTTCAAGAGAAACAAGTTCGGTGTTGAGGGTACTGTCGCAACAGTCGAGTACGATCCGTACAGAAACTGTAGAATCTGCCTGGTCAAGTACACAGACGGTGACAGAAGATACATCCTTCAGCCAAAGGGCCTCAATGTCGGTGACAAAATCATGTCTGCGGAAGCGGGACTTGACATCAAAACCGGCAACACCATGAAACTGAAGAACATTCCGGTCGGTACACTGGTACACAACATCGAGCTCAGCCCCGGTCACGGCGGACAGATCGCACGTTCAGCGGGCGGTTACGCACAGATCATGGGTAGAGACGGAAAATACGTTTCTCTCAGACTCCCGTCAGGTGAGATGAGATACGTGCTTGGTGAGTGCCTTGCAACCATCGGTACTGTCGGAAACGAAGACTTCGCCAACATCGTTATCGGTAAAGCCGGTAGAAGCAGACACCTGGGGATCAGACCTCAGACACGTGGTTCTGCGATGAACCCGATCGATCACCCTCACGGTGGTGGTGAAGGTAAGACAAACTCAGGTCGTCACCCGGTATCTCCTTGGGGTATGCCAACGAAGGGTTACAAGACTCGTAAGAAGAAGGCGAGCGACAAGCTCATCATCAGCAAGAGAAAAAAGTAAGGGGCTAAGATATGGCAAGATCGTTAAAAAAAGGTCCATTCATCGATGGTCACCTAATGAAAAAAGTACTGAAAGCAAAAGAAGAGGGTTCAAACAAGCCTATCAAAACCTGGTCAAGAAGATCTGTGATCTTCCCAGAGTTTATTGGTTTGACTATCAACGTACACAACGGACGCCAGTTCGTACCTGTATTTATTACGGAAAACCACGTTGGATACAAGCTTGGTGAATTTGCACCAACAAGAACATTCAAGGGCCATAAAGGTTCTGTTCAGAAGAAGGTAGGGTAAGATGAGTAGAGCACTATTGAAATTCGTAAGAGTATCACCTACAAAAGCGAGACTGATCGCAAGAGAAGTTCAGGGAATGAATGCCGAGCTGGCACTTGCCTCACTGGAATTTATGCCGAACAAAGCAGCGGGTATCATTTCCAAGGTTATCGCTTCGGCAGTTGCAAACGGTGACTATGAGCCGGAAGAAGTTGAAATTACTTCATGCAGAGTCGATAAAGCGGCAGTAATGAAACGATGGAGACCTAGAGCAAGAGGTACTGCGTCAAGAATCATTAAACCAACGGCACACATCCTTGTTGAAGTTGGTCCAGCGAAAAAAGATGGGGAGGACGCATAATATGGGTCAGAAAGTCAATCCGATAGGTCTTAGACTCGGAATCAACAGAAACTGGGAGTCAAGATGGTTCCCGGCCAAAACAAGAGCAGCTGATTTCATTGCAGAAGATCACAAAATTAGAAAATTTCTGAAGAAAGAGCTTTTTTATGCAGGTGTCTCCAACATCATCATTGAAAGAACTGTTAAAAAACTCAGAATCAACATTGTTACAGCACGTCCCGGTATCATTATCGGAAAGAAAGGTGCAGATATTGAGAAACTCAAGTCTACACTGACTAAAATGCTTGGAAAAGATGTTGCAATCAATATTAAAGAAGAAAAACGTCCTCAGGCTTCAGCACAACTGGCAGCAGAGAACGTTGCAACACAGCTTGAGCGCCGTGTTGCCTTCAGACGTGCAATGAAAAAAGTGATTCAGGGTGCACTCAAGTCCGGTGCAAAAGGAATCAAAATCTCTGTGTCAGGTAGACTGGGTGGTGCTGAAATGGCAAGAACCGAGTGGTACCTTGAGGGTCGTGTGCCTCTGCATACACTCAGAGCGAAGATCGACTATGGGTTTGCCGAAGCGCATACTACATACGGAATCATCGGAATCAAAGTATGGATCTTCAAAGGTGAAGTCCTTGCAAAAGGGATCCAGGCTGAGCCGAAAGAAGAGAAAAAGGGTGGTCGCAGACCTTCCAGAAAGAGAGGTGAATAACCATGTTGATGCCTAAAAGAACCAAATGGAGAAAGCAGCAAAAAGGTCGTAACCGCGGTAAGTCTTTCAGAGGGAACAAGATCGAATTCGGCGATATCGCGATAAAAGCGGTAGAAGCTGGACGTATCGACTCTCGTCAGATCGAAGCGGCACGTATTACGATGACAAGAAAGATTAACAGAACCGGTAAGACATGGATTCGTGTATTCCCGGACAAGCCTCTTACAGCCAAGCCTCTTGAAACGAGAATGGGTAAAGGTAAAGGTGCTGTTGACAGATGGGTAATGAATATCAAGCCCGGACGTATCATCTTTGAAATGGCAGGTGTTGACGAGTCTCTTGCAAGAGAGGCATTGACACTGGCGATCCATAAACTGCCATTCAAGTGTAAAATCATCACTTCAAAGGACAGTAATGAAATATATTGATTTGAAAGAGAAGAGCGAAGCAAAACTGCTTGATATGCTCAAAGAGAAGAAACTGGAACTGTTTACACTGAATGCAAAGTTGAAAACGATGCAGCTGACAAACACTTCAGAGTTGAGAACAGCGAAGAAAGATATCGCCAGAATCCAGACAGCGTTAACTGCTGTAAGATCGAAGTAAGGGGTCACCTATGCCAAAAAGACAAATACAAGGAACTGTGATCAAGAAGGCTGGAGACAAGACGGCAACCGTACTGGTTGAGCGTCGTGTACTTCACCCAAGATATCACAAGACAGTAAAAAGATTTAAAAAATATCTTGTTCATGATGAGAAAAATGACGCAAATGTTGGAGATACAATCACTGCTATTGAGTGCAGACCACTCTCCAAGAACAAGAGCTTCAGACTTCTTGAAATCGTGAAGAGAGGAGAACTGTAATGATTCAGGGATTTACAAGACTGAACGTAGCGGATAACTCCGGTGCGAAAGAGATCATGTGTATCAAGGTTCTTGGCGGATCAAAAAGAAGATATGCATCAGTAGGTGATGTAATTGTTGCCTCTGTAAAAAAAGCGCTTCCTACCGGTAAAGTGAAAAAAGGTAAGGTTGTCAAAGCGGTTGTTGTAAGAACAAAGAAAGAGATCCAGAGAGAAAACGGTTCACTGATCAGATTCGACGACAATGCAGCGGTAATCATCGATGACAAAAAGGAGCCAATCGGTACACGTATCTTTGGCCCTGTCAGTCGTGAAACAAGATATGCAGGATTCATGAAAATTGTATCCCTCGCACCGGAGGTATGGTAATGGCGAATAAATTCAAAATCAAAAAAGGTGATCAGGTACAGATCATCGCTGGTGACGACAAGGGAAAGACCGGAGAGGTTCTCCAGGTACTTACCAAGAAAGATGCAGTGATCGTTGCAGGCTGTAAGATAGCTAAAAAAGCTGTTAAGCCGAGCGAGCAGAACAAAGAGGGTGGATTTGTCAATAAAGAGATGCCGATCCATATCTCAAATGTAAAAAAAGTAGAGGGTTAATCCTATGAGTAGAATGAAGCAAAAGTACAATGACATCGTACCTGCACTGCGCGAAGAGTGCGGGGTGAAAAACCCGATGCAGACACCGAAGCTTGAAAAGATCGTCATCTCTGTCGGTGCCGGTGAAGAGGGAAGAGATTCCAAACTCATCGCCAATATGGCAGACACTATCTCTCTTATTGCCGGTCAGAAAGCGGTAATCGTTAATGCCAAAAAGTCTGTTGCAGGCTTTAAAGCAAGAGAAGGTGCCCCGTCAGGAATCAGAGTAACACTCAGAGGAGAGAATATGTACAACTTCTTTGACAAGCTCGTTTCTATTGCCCTGCCAAGAGTGAAAGACTTCAGAGGGGTGCCAAGAAAAGGGTTCGACGGTCGCGGTAACTACAACTTCGGTCTTCAAGAACAGCTGATGTTCCCTGAAGTCGATTATGACAATATTATCAAGACACATGGTATGAACATCACGATTGTCACCAACACTGAAGATGACAAAGAAGCATTCACGCTTTTAGAAAAGCTTGGTATGCCTTTCGCTAAAGGGAGAAACTAATGGCTAAGAAATCGATGATTGCAAAGCAGAAGAGAAAACCTAAGTTCGCTGTTCAGGCGTACACCAGATGTAACATCTGCGGAAGACCGCA